>NZ_JBIWFT010000004.1:0-365363 GCF_044763205.1 Kitasatospora sp. NPDC096204 | reverse complement strand
CTCGACGAGAACGACACCGTCCTCCACACCGAGCTGGTCGCGGAGATCGCCGACGAGCCGAACTACGACGCCGCACTCACCGCCCTCAACTGACCCACCCCGCACCACACCCGACGGCGCGCCACCTCTTTTTTCGCGTACCCCGAAGGCCCGCCCCACACCGCCGCGACCCACCCCCGCCCCGGCGGGCGGCAGGACCAAAGGGCTGAGGGGCGGGCCTTCACGCACCCACCAGCCAGCCGGGGGCCCTCACCGCACCGGCACCCGCCCCGGGGGTGAGGGCGAGTTCGGCAAAACGCTCCGCGATGAGCCGGTGCGCCCGCGGGGAAGGGTGGAGGCCGTCGGGCAGCGGGTGAGCTTCCTGGTCGTGCTCGCCGAAGAGGGCGAGACCGTCCAGGTGGTGCAGGTGCTGGTCGCCCTCGGCTCTGCGGTCGGCGACGATACGGGCCAGTTCGGCGCGGATGACGGTAAGGGTCAGCCGACCCGCCGCGACCTCGGCGGGGTCGCCCGTGGCGCGGAAACGCAGGATGCCGCCGCTGAAGTCGGGCGCGAGCGGGCCGGGCACCGTCTCATGAAGCGGACACAGCAGCGGGGAGACGACCAGCAGCGGTGTGGTCGGATGGCCGTCCCGGACCGTGTCCAGGAAGCCGTGCACCGCCGGGGTGAAGGCACGCAGCCGCATCACGTCGGCGTTCACCACGTTGATGCCGAGTTTGAGGCTGATCAGATCCGCCGGGGTGTCACGGATGGCACGCGCGGTGAACGGGTCGAGCAGCGCGCCGCCGCCGAAGCCCAGGTTGACGAGGTCCAGACCCGCGCCGTTGGCCACCAGGGCAGGCCACGTACCCGTCGGATGCTCGGCGTTGGAGCCATGGCTGATCGAACTGCCGTGGTGCACCCAGCGCCTGCGGGTGCCGGCCGGGAGCGGCTCGACCGGGGCATCGGTTTCCAGGGCGATCAGCTCGGTGGTCTCCGTGTGCGGAAGCCAGATCTCGACGGTCTTGTCCCGCCCCGGCAGGCCGGTGAACCGGGCGCTGCCCGGCGGCCCTTCGGTCAGTTCGACGCGGCCGGTGGCGAGGTCGACGGTGCGCACATTCCCTCCGGGAACACAGGCCTGCCCGGCCAGTCGGCCGTCCACCAGGAGGTCGTAGACGCCGTCCGGGACGTCCGGGACACCCGGATAGGCCCGCTTGGTGGGGACGGCGTGCAGGGTGATGGCGGTGGCACGGGTACGGAACGCCAACCGCACACCGGAAGGCTGCGACTCGGCCATCGCGAGCTGCTCGTCCGGGATCCGCCGGCGGGCATCGGCGGACAGGCGGTGCGGCAACAGGCCGCGGCGGGTGTGTTCGACGTCGAGGTGGCCGCGAAGGAGGCCCTCGGTGACAGGGGTGGTGATCGTCGTCATGACGCCACTCTCCCATTCGTCCAGGCAAACAGGTCGCGCAAGTTCATTGGGACATACGGCCACTGCGGGCACACCCCAGGCCCCACGAGGAACGGATCAGCCGGCCGCACGGACTTCACCCACACCCGGCAGGACGTCAGGGGAGTCAATGATCCACTCCCAGGACCGCCGAGGGTCAACGGCCGTGCGACCGAAACCGCCGGCCGCCTCCAGGCTGACGCAACCGTGAAAGACACCGCCGAGCATCCGCACCGCATGAGTCTGCTCCAACTCCCCCGGCTCGTAACCCCGCAGGACCGCACTCGCCATCCGGGCATGCCGAACACCCGCACTGCTGACGGCCGTCTCGTGGTCCACCCGCGGACGGCTCCTCCAAGGCATGCACGGCAATCCGGGTCCTGAGATCCCGAGAACTCTCCACGTGGGAACAGAGACTGACAGTCCGGCGCCCCCCACATCGCCACTCCAGGAACAGCATGGAATGACCTAAATGCTTTAGGCAAACGGTGAAATGGCGAAGGAGCAATGCTGGAAACCTGTGGATCGGTTCCGGCAGGAACACGGAAAGCGCACCTTGAAAGCCCGACCGGCCTGCCAGGGGCGATTGCGGTGGCGGGACCGAGGGCCAGACGGCGGGCCTTCCCACACCCACCAGCCGACCACGCGGTGCAAGCGACGGCCGCCCTCGGCACTGCGGCCGACGACGATCCGGGCCGGCTTGCGCGGATGAGGTAAGGGTCAGCCGACCCGCCGCGACATCGGCGGGGTCGCCAGTGGCGCGGAAACGCAGAGTGCCGCCGCCGAAGTCGGACGCGAGCGGCCCCGGCACGGTCTCGTGGAGCGGACACAGCAGCGGCGAGACGACCAACGGCGGCGCGGCCGGGCGACCGTCCCGGATGATGCGCGGCCACACGCGAGCCGAAGCCCCCCCCCGTTACCTTCTTCGTGGCCCCGCAACGGGGCTCCCGGCCTCCGGTCCGGCATGACTGTTCCCCCCTGTAGTTCGGATGATCCGGGGGGTGGTGTCACCGGGCCGGAGGCACCGGTAGACCGCTGATAGGGGCAGGACCACCAGCACGCTGGGAGGCTCTTCGTAACGTGGATGCCGGCGACTGGTGCCACGCCAACGAGGCCGGGACAGCACGATCTCGTAAGGACCAGCGTGATCGACACCGCAGATGTGGACGTCTTCCTCGGCCTCGACGTCGGCAAGGGCGAGCACCACGGAACCGCCCTGACCCCGGCCGGCAAGCGGGTCTTCGACAAGCGGCTGCCGAACAGCGAGCCCAAGATGCGGGCCATGCTGGACAAGCTCACCGCCAAGCACGGCACCGTCCTGGTCGTCGTCGACCAACCCGCCTCCATCGGCGCCCTGCCGCTGGCGGTCGCCCGGGACGCCGGCTGCCGCGTCGCCTACCTGCCCGGCCTGACGATGCGCCGGATCGCCGACCTCTACCCCGGCGAGGCCAAGACCGACGCCCGCGACGCCGCCATCATCGCGGACGCCGCCCGCACCATGCCGCACACCCTGCGCGCCATCGAACTCACCGACGAGACCATCGCCGAGCTGGAGATGATCGTCGGCTTCGATGACGACCTCGCCGGCGAGGCCACCCGCGTCGCCAACCGCCTGCGCGGCCTGCTCACCCAGATCCACCCGCACCTGGAACGCGTCCTGGGACCTCGGCTCGACCACCCGGCAGTCCTCACGCTGCTGGAGCGATTCGGCTCACCGGCCGCCCTGCGCAAGGCCGGACGCCGCCGCCTGCTCGCCGTCGTCCGGCCCCTGGCCCCGCGCATGTTCGAGCGCCTGGTCGAGGACATCCTCACCGCACTCGACGAGCAGACCGTCATCGTCCCGGGCACCGAGGCGGCCGCGCTGATCATGCCGAGCCTGGCCGGCTCGCTGCGGGCCGTCCTCGACCAGCGCAAGCTCCTGGAGAAGCGCATCCAGGAACTGCTCGACGAGCACCCGCTCTCGAAGGTCCTCACCTCCATGCCCGGCATCGGCACCAGGACCGGTGCCCGCGTCCTGATCGACGTCGGCGACGCGAGCACGTTCCCGACCGCCGCCCACCTCGCCTCCTACGCCGGTCTCGCCCCCGCGACCCGCAGTTCCGGCTCCTCCATACGCGGCGAGCAACCCTCGCGCCGCGGTAACAAGCAGCTGAAACGGGCGTTCTTCCTGGCTGCGTTCGCCTCGCTCGGCGACCCGGCCTCCCGCGCCTACTACGACAAGAAGATCAGTCAAGGGAAAAGGCACACCCAGGCCCTCCTCTGCCTGGCCAGACGCCGGGTCGACGTCCTGTTCGCCATGCTCCGCGACGGCACTTTCTACGAATCCCGGCCCGCCGCCTCGACGTGAGACTGCCTCTTGTCCACCAACGGCAGCCATGATCCGCTCTGCCCATGGGCACCGAGAACTCCAAGCACAGGAAGACCATCGACCGTTGGCTCGCCGGCGAGGTGGTCAACAACACTGTCGGCATCAAGGTCGTTGGCGGCCCGTTCGACGGCCGAACGAAGATCGTGCTCCTCCAGCCGGACGGGACACCGCCCACCCCCATACACGCGTCCGGGGGTCCAGCCGGCGCGACCTGGCATACCTACGAAGCGATCCGCTCCGCCCCCACCCGGGCCGGCTGGATCTACGCCTACACCGGCCCGAAGCCAACAACCGACAGCTGAGCCACCACCCTCGAGCCGCTTGACCAAACACATAGGGGCACCCCCCCCCGAGGCCCAGGAAGGTGGACGACGGCAGGCCGCCGCCCGCGGCGGCGGCTCGGAAGTCGGTGAGGAGGCCTAAGTGCGAGACCGTGGCGGACCGGACGTCGGGGAACGTCCCCCGGGTGAGCGGCTGCTTGTCGTACGCGTACACCGGCCAGCCGGTGCCGTGGCCGGAGAGCAGGCGAGGACGCTCGGGGTGGTACTGGTGTGGCGAGGTGCTGACGACGGCGGGCGCGGTGGAGAGTGGACGTAGGACCGATCCGGCCCAGGCCCGCCCGCATCCGGAGGAGCCCGCTTGAACGCCGACAGCTCGCACGTGAATGCCGCCGGTTCGCACGGCCCCCTGCCGTCGCTGCACCTGCCGCGGCGCACCCGAATGCTGCTGTGGGCGGCCCTGCTGGTGCTGGTCGGGGCCGTGGCGGCGGACGTGCTCGCCGGCCCGGGGGTCACGCTCACCCCCATGCTCGCGGTAACACCCATGGTGTCCGCCCCCGCCACCCGCGATCCGCGGGTCCCGCTGGCGACGGGGGCGGCCGCGACCGTGGTGGCGGTGCTGATCGCGTACTTCGTCGACGTGGCTCTGCCCATCTCCGTCCACGTCGCCTCCCTGCTCTCGATCATCGCCGCCAGCCTGGCCAGCGCCGCCGCCGTCGCCCTGATGGCCTCCCGGGAGCGCGAGCTGTTCGACGTACGCAACGTCGCCGAGGCGGCGCAGCGGGCCCTGCTGCGCCCGCCGCCGGAGCGGATCGGGCACCTACGGATCGCCGTGCGCTATACCGCGGCGGCGGCCGAGTCACGGATCGGCGGCGACCTGTACGAGGTGACGGAAACCCCGTACGGCGTACGGATCCTGCTCGGCGATGTCCAGGGCCACGGCCTGGCGGCGGTGGAGACGGCCGCCGACGTGCTGGGGGCGTTCCGCGCGGGCTCACGCATCATGGCGAACCTCGTCCAGCTGGCCGAGCGGATGGACAGGATCCAGGCGAGCCACGCGATGCAGGAGCGATTCGTCACGGCACTGCTGCTGGAGGTGCCTCCCACCGGACCGGCCAAGTTCGTCAACTGCGGCCACCCGCCCCCGCTGCTGCGCCGGGCCGGGCGGGTGGTGGAACTGGAGCCTCCGGCGGCGGCCCCGCCACTGGGCCTGCGCCACCTGGTCGGCGGCCGATACCAGGCAGGCCTCTTCGAACCGCGCAGGGGTGACCTGCTGCTGCTCTACACCGACGGCGTCTCCGAGGCCCGGGACCGCGCCGATCGCTTCTACCCGCTCGCCGAACGCCTCGCGGCCCTACGCGCCTCCGCGCCGGAGGATTTGCTGGATCTGCTGCTGGCGGACGTGGGCCGCTGGGCCGAGCACGGGCTGACCGACGACGCCGCGCTGCTGGCGCTGCGCTGGGACCGCTGACGGGGCCCGCGGTCGCGGCGATGCCGAACTGTTCCTGGTGCGGTGCGCCGAAGGGGCGGCGGCCGCCGGTAGCCGGTGAGCCGAAGGCCCGCCCGCCCGCCGACATACTGGGGCGGTCGTCCCGTCGCCGGAGGAGATGAGCCCGTGGAGGAGCCGCAGTTCACCGCACTGGTGACCGGATCCGGAAACGGGGGGCCGGATTCCCTGCGGGCTGTCAGGGCGGTGACCGGGCTGAGCCTGTGGCACAGCAAGGTGCTCCTGGGCAGCGCCCCTGCGGTGGTCCTGGAGGAGGTCCCGTTCGACATGGCTCGGTGGTGCAGGCCGGGACCGTGAACGGCGGTGTACACGTCCACTCGGCGGCGCGACCGGTGCGGCCGCCGGGCGCCGGGACGGTGGAGGTCCTGGCCGAGTACCGCGATCCGGTCACCCAGTGGGTGGTGATCCCCGCGGATGCGGAGGTGACCGACCTTCCGGTGCGGTTGCCGGGACAGCTCAAGGGCGAGGAGGACGTGCTCGGCTGGGCACGCGGGCACGGCGGTGCGGACTTCGAGAGCACCGTGCTGTCCGTCACCGTGACCAACCGTTCGGACGCCCACCTCACCCTGCGCGACCTGCGGGCCGAGGTCCTCGACCGCGTCGAGCCGTTCCGCGGGGCGATGGTCCGACTGCAGCCCGCCGGGTCCCGTAGCGTTCCCGAGCTGGAACTCGACCTCGACCAGGAGCGCCCGGTGCTCTGGGAGGTGGACGAGTTCACCCGTCAACGGGTCGGCGCCCGCCCGTTCCTGGACCGGACCCATGTACGGCTGGCCCCGGACGAGTCCGAACGCTTCATCGTCACCGCGCAGATCCGCCGTTCCTGCTGCGCGTGGCAGCTGGCCACCGTCTTCCGCGCGGACGACGGAGCCGAGTTCACCGTCCGCCCCGAGCGGCGCTTCCGGACCACGGGGCTTCCGGTGACCGGCCTCGGCCCCGTCCTGGCCTGGCAGTGGTTCGACGAGCCGCCGGCGTTCAAGGCGTCCACGGCCTGGCACGACTGGTGCAGCCCCGGCAACCCGGAACCGGAACTCCCGGAAGCACCCCGCGAGTTGCGCAGGCTGGCCGGACGCTTCGGCCCACACCTGGCGCACTTCCTCAGCACGGGCACCAAGGGCCCGGAGCAGCAGCTCAGGCTCGCCGCGGCGCTGCCCGCCGTACGGCTGGCCGTCGACCTCGTCAAGGCCGAGCGCAAGAACCGGCAGGAGCACGCCGCCCGCCTCGCCGCCGAGCTGCGCGGGCGGTTCCCGCAGGCGATCGCGGAGCAGGCCTTCACCGTCGCGCGGCGGTAGCAGGAGCAGGAGCAGGAGCAGGAGCAGGAGCAGGGGCTTCGGGTCGGCCCCGGTGACCGGTCCGGTCGGACGGGCCGGGGCGGGTCTGGTCGGGTCGGGTCGGGTCGGGTCGGCCGGTGACGGTCCCGGCGTGCCGGTGGAGTGCGGGTGCGCGGCGGGCGGCGTTTTTCCGCTTTCCATCGACCTTCGGGCTCTGATAGGACGGCACCCGGCCCGATCGGGCCCATTCGCACAGGGGGGATCACGACATGTGGAAGACCAGGCGTCAGTACCGGGGGCGCGTCGCCTCGATGATGGCCGCGGCGGTGGCGCTCACCGCCGTGGTGACGGCCGCGCCGGCCGGGGCCGCGCCCCGGGCCGCCACGACTGAGGCCCCGACCGTCGGGCTGAACCTGATGTTGCGCGCCGAACCGTGGAAGATCGTCTAGACCCGCCGGGCGCCAGACGGGACCTGGGACGCCGCCAGGGAGGTCCCGCAGTTCCCATACCTCCAGTACTGGACGACCGTCGTCGACGCCGGACGGCTACGGCTGTTCGGCCTCAGGTACTCCGGTCCGATGAGCATGCAGTTCGTCCAGTCGACGCAGCAGCCCGACGGCAGCTGGCCCGCGCCGACCCCGATGAAGGGCCTGACGGAACTGCCCCTCTCCAGCGACTACTTCCAGACGGGCAGGGCCGGTGCGGCGGTGGTGAACGGCCGGGTCCAGCTGGCGGCGATCGACCCCTCGGGCCGGCTCGTCCACACCGTGGAGGGCCCGGACGGGAGCTGGCAGCCCTGGGGGGCGATCAGTGCCCCTCCGGGGCTCGGCTCGGACAAGTTCTTCAGCCTCGCGACGGCCGAGGTGAACGGTGAACTCCACATCGTGGCCACCATGTGGAACGACGGAAGCGTGCTCCACACCATCCGGCACGCGAACGGCACCTGGGACGGCTGGGGCAACGTCATGGGCGCGGCCGGAACCCCCTCTCCGTGGGGTTGGCCGCACGACGTGGTCGCGGCGGGCATCAACGGACAGCTGCAGGTCGCCGTGGTGAACAACAGCCAGATCGCCGTCTATCACACGATCCGCACCTCCGACGGCAACTGGGGCGGTTGGGGCCCCATCGGCCGGCAGATCCTCGACCAGCCCTTCTACGTGTGCGGCGCCGACGGTGCCAACGTGAACAACGAGCTGCACCTGGTGTTCGAGACCTGCACCGACAGCGGCACCCTCTTCCACACCATCCGCCACGGAAACGGCAGTTGGGACAAGGCCGGGTACGTCCAGAGCGCCGTCGACCTCTCCCCCTGGCGGCCGGTCGCGGACGGATCGGCCGTCGGCGGCTGACCGCCCCTGGCACGGTCGGCCGGCCCGGGGACCGTCATCCGGGCCGGCGCCGTTATCGGCCCCGCGCTCGCGGGGGTTGCTCCTTCTGCACGGGGGTGTTGGGTCCGTGGCTGATATCGGCCCCGCGCTCGCGGGGGTTGCTCCTCGTCGACGGCGTCAAGATGACCGAGGACAACATCGGCCCCGCGCTCGCGGGGTTGCTCTCTGTCACTGCGACAACTCCCCCTCGGGCTGGTCGTCATCAGGACAGGGACCCCGCTACCGGCGGCCGACGATCGCGGTGGCCGCGGTGTGGCGGGAGGCCGGGTCGTGCGGGCTGCCGGGCGTCCTGGCCACGATCGAGCCGGCGGTGAATTCCCACCCCGGGGTCTTCGTGCTGTCCAGGGGGGTGCGGGCGACGACGTACCCCGATCCGTCCGGGGTGGCGGCGACCTCGCTCAGCACGGCGTTCCCGTCCTGGTGGGAGGCCCGCAGGCTGTTGTACGCCCGGTAGTAGGTCGGCCCGCTGTCGCGCATGGGACCGGCGAAGGCCGTGGGGGTCAGGGAGGTGTCCCCGGGCGGGCCGAGGCTCGTGAAGACGATGCTCGCCGTCGGCTTCGTGGGGTCCGCCCTTCCGGCTGCGACGGCCAGGCCGCGTGCGGCGGCCGCGTCCGCGGGGAGGGTGCCCACCGCCGGGTTCGCCGGGATGTAGGAGGCGATGTTGGTGGCGGTGTCCGGGTTGCCGTAGGCGATGACGGCGCCCGGCGCGTGCGGCACTCCCCGTGGATCGTCCACGCTGAGCAGGAGCTGGGGCGGCACGCCGGGGATGTCGATCTGCTTCTGCAGGGCGTTGAGGCCGTCGAGGTTCGCCTGGGTCACGTTCGGCGTCCGGTACGGGTCGGCGAGCTCCTGGGCCATCTGGGTGCGCAGCTGGGGCAGCCAGGCCCGGTTGGCCTGGTCGCGCGTCTCGGCGGGGAGGCCGTCCATGGCCCCGATCCGACCGGGGTGGTCCTGGAGGAGTTGCCGGCGTGTGCTCTCGGGCAGCGAGTCCCACCACTTCCGGTTGGCGTCGGGTGTCGATGCCGCGCTTCCCATGTTCTGGTCGACGCTCTTGTCGAGCTCGCCGGCGGACTTGTTGGCCTCGGCGACCTTCGCCGGGTCGTAGTCCCCCTCCCCCTTGGCGATGTAATCGAAGCTGCTCAGGGCCTTCGACAGGCGTTCGTCGACGGCCTGCGCGTCCGTACAGAGCAGGGTGACGGCATCCACGAGCCGGTCGCGGGCGGCCTCCACCTCCTTGCGCCACTCGGGGTCGTTCCGGGAGTGCTTGTCGGGGGGCAGGATCTGCACCACGGGCACGGTGTTCACATCGGCGGCGACGATCTCCAGGCAGTTGCCGGCCGCCTGCGTGACGAGCTCCTTCTGACGTGCCTGCAGGAGGAGGATGCTGTCGACGGCGTCCGTCAGCATCCGGCGCAGGTCCTCGGTCATCTGGTCGACGAGGAAGAGCTGGTTGGTGCGCTCCTGGAGTGCGGTGTCGGTCGCGTTCGAGGCCTGGCCGTGCCAGCTGGAGTCGGCCAGGTTGCGCTGCATCGTCTGCCAGCCGGCGATCCGCTCCTTGAACTTGCCCTCGAAGGTGGCCAGGGCCCGCACGGTCGCCTTGAGCGTGCCAACGTCGGCTACCTTGATCATCCCCCAGTACTGCGGCCCCATCAGCCCTGTCCCCCCGCCGCGTTCTGTGCCCCTGCCCCGGCCCCAACCCCGGCCCCACTGACCGTCGAAGCGGCGGTGCCGTCCACGGCCTCGTAGGACCGCGCCATGACGGACAGGTTGCCGGCCGCCTGTTCCAGCCTGCTGGTGGTGATGAAGTAGATGTGCCTGCCCAAGTCGTGGACGGCGCTCTTGGCCGGCCCTTCGAACCACCAGGACGACAGGCCCAGCTCCGGCGGCTCCTGGCCGAACTCCTGCGACCAGTCCTGGCTGATCCCCTTCGCCACGGCGTAGCCGGCCGTCGACGCGTCCCGCAGGTCCTGCGGGTTCACTCGGAAACCTGACATGGCACCAATTCTCTTGTCCCCCAAGGGTTACGCGGATCGCGTAACCGAACCGGCGCCCAGCGTAACCGACGAGCCCGAACAAGCCCAGGGCTCCCAAACGCAGCCGCAACAACGCAGGCACCACGACAAGTGCCCGCCCGGCGGGATGCGGACGGGCACCGGAAGGGGTGGGCCTACTGCAGAGGACGTCGTCACGGGCCCAGGCGGTGGTGAGGACGCGGCGGATCGACTCGTCGTCGGTGTCGTCGGCGAACGGGGGCTGCCAGGGCTCGCGCATCTGATCGGCTATGCGACGGCGGCAGTCGGACCGGGCAGGCGGATGTGGGTGGTGAGGCCGCCGTCGGGGTTGGCTTGCACGGTGAGGGTGGCGTGGTGGGCGGTGGCGATGGCCTGGACGATGGACAGGCCCAGGCCGGATCCGCCGGCGGGGGTGTTCAGCCGGGGGCGGGGGCCGCGTCGGAAGGGTTCGAGGAGTTCGGCGACGGTCGCGTCGTCCAGTCGCGGTCCGGTGTTGTGGATCCGGAGCCCGTCCTCGTCGACATGGATGTGCACGGTGCCGCCGGGGTGGTTGTGGGTGACGGCGTTGGTGATCAGGTTGCGGGCCAGGTGGGCGAGCAGGACCGGGTCGCCGTGGGTGGTGGCGGGCCGCTGGGTGAGGTGGATGGTGACCTGTGCGGTGTGTGCGGCGTCGGCGGCGGCGTCGGTCTCGCGGGTGACGAGTGCGGTCCAGTCGACGCTTTCGCGGGTTTCCGGGCCGTGTCGGCCTTGGGCGAGCAGGAGCAGGCCGTCGATGAGTTTCTCGCTGCGGCGGTTGGCGTCGAGCAGGTCGTCGCGGATCTGGTCGAGTTCGGCCGGTTCGGGATCGTGGAGTGCGACCTGGATCAGGCTGCGTTGGATCGCGAGTGGGGTGCGCAGCTCGTGGGAGGCGTTGGCGATGAAACGGCTCTGGGCGTCGAAGGAGGTCTCCAGGCGGTCCAGGAGGGCGTTGAAGGTGTCGGCGAGGGCGGTGATCTCGTCGTGGGGGGTGGTGGTCTCCAGGCGCTGGTGGAGGTTGGCCGCGCCGATGTGGCGGACGGTGGTGGTCATCCGGTGTACGGGCCTCAGGAGGCGGGCGGCGGTCCACCAGCCGACCAGGGCGGCCAGGGCGGCGGCCACGGCCAGGGCCGCGAGGGACCACAGGAGCTGCTGTTGGGCCGCGGCGTCGGTGACCTGCCGGCTGACCGTGGTGGCGATGGTCCCGTCCGCGCTGAACACCGTCGTACCCGGTGAGGCGTGGCCGGTGGCGGGTTGGGCCGGCGCCATGGCGGCGGGTTGGCCGGCCGAGTGCGCGATCCGCGCGGCGAGGGCGTCGGTGCCGTGCCGGGTGAGCAGGTAGACGGCGGTCAGCAGGAGGGCGCCGAGGCTGAGGAAGGCGGTCCCGAAGACGACGGCGATGCGGGTGCGGATGGTGCGGTGTTTCAGCACAGTGCGTAGCCGGTGCCGGGGAGTGTGCGGATCGGGTCGGGGGTGCCGAGTTTGCCGCGGAGTCTGCTCATGGTGACGCGGATGGCGCCGGTGAACGGGTCCGCGTGCGCGTCCCAGACTCGTTCCAGCAGCTCCTCCGCGCTGACCACTCCCCCGTCGGCCTCCATCAGCACGCGCAGCACCCCGAACTCCTTCGTCGTGAGGGACAGCGTGCGGCCGTCGCGTTCGGCGCGGTGACGGACGGTGTCCAGGGTGATGCCGGCGCGGCGCAGGCGCGGCGGCGTGGCGGGGGCGATCCGGCGGCCCAGGGCCTGGACGCGGGCGACGAGCTCGGGGAACTCGAACGGCTTGCACAGGTAGTCGTCCGCCCCCAGGCCCAGGCCGCGGACCCGGTCGTGCAGCGTTCCGGCGGCCGTGAGCATCAGGATCCTGGTCCGTGCGCCGGAGGCGACCAGCGAGCGGCACAGTGTGTCGCCGTGCACACCCGGAAGGTCGCGGTCCAGGACGAGAACGTCGTAGTCGGTCAACTCCGTCAGATCACGGGCCGCATCCCCGTCGAGCACCACGTCCACCGCCATGCCCTCACGACGCAACCCCGTGCCCAACATCCTCGCCAGGACGGGCTCGTCCTCGGCCACCAGCACCCGCATCCCGCAACCCTCCATCTCTCACCGGACCAGGACACACCCCGACACCCACGCGGCCCGCCCGGAGCGCCGCGACGGCGGCCGGAGCGGCCGGGGCGGCCACGGCAGCCGGGGCGGTCGCGGCGGCCCGAGTCGGCGGCGTGCCGCGGTGTCGTCGCTGTCAGTCGGCCCTCACTGCGGCACATCGCACGGGTGGCGCCACCTCCCCGGACGGGAGGTGGCGCCACTCCGGCGTCAGCGCGTGGTCACCGGGGCCGTGGTCGTGGATCCGAACGCCGACGACCCTGGCGACCGGAAACGTCCTACTTCTGGACCGGCTGGGCGGGAGCGCGGTCCTTGCCCACGGAGGGATCGGTGTCACTGAAGGTCACGTGACCGTCCTTGTTCACCGTAGCGTACTTACCCGCACCACCGGAGGGCTGGGCGGGGACGCCGTCCTTGCCCGCGGACGGGTCGGTGTCACTGAAGGTCACGTGACCGTCCTTGTCCATGGTCGCGTACTTGCCCTCACCACCGGAGGGCTGGGCGGGGACGCCGTCCTTGCCCGCGGACGGGTCGGTGTCACTGAAGGTCGCGTGGCCGTCCTTGTCCATGGTCGCGTACGTGCCCGCACCACCGGACGGCTCGCTGCCGCCGTCCGGGCTCTGCGCGGTGGCGACGCCGCACACCGCGAGCGCGGTGAGTGCCCCGCCACCGAGGACGAGGGTGGTCTTGCGGCGAAGGTTCCAGCTGAGGTTCATGATCTCTGTCCTTCCGTAGACGCCCCTTGTGGCCGTCTGCGGTACCCACCTCACCAGTCACGGTGTTTCGGCAGCGTCTCTCCGTTCTTTAGGTGATCATTACTCCGGCCGCCCCGGAGTTTCGGTGTCAGTCCCAACGAGCACAATGAAGTACCGCCGCCGGTATCGGACAGTCCTGGCGCGGCTGATCCCGCCGCCCGCGGACTCCACGAGCGCGACACGCGAAGGCCGTTCAGCCGTCCACGACGCACATCGTGCGGCACGTCACGGGGGGAGCACTCGGATGAACTTCATGGGCTTCATCGTCATCGTCGCCATCGTCGTGATCGTCTTCAGGATCGCCGCCTGGATGCGGCGCCGCGACAACGCGGACCGGAAGTCGCGCTACACGAGCGGAAGCGGGGACAGCGGCGGAGGCTGGAACGGGAGCGACGGCGGCGGGGGCCACGGAGGCGGCCACTCGGGCTGCGGAAGCAGTTGCGGGAGCAGCTGCGGAGGCGGTTGCGGCGGAGAGTGAGCCCCTACGCCAGGTCCTTGCGCAGGAGCGTGCACATGGTCTCGTACCTGCGGATCGAGCCGTCGGGCGCCTCCTCGTCCCACGCGTCGGGCTTCCGGTCGAAAGCCGTGTACCCGAGTCGCTCGTAGAGCGCGCGGGCCCGGGGGTTGTCGTCCTCCACACCGAGTTCGGCGCGCCGCAGACCCCGCGCCCGGATGCGGTCCTCCGCGGCCCGGACGAGCAACGAACCGAGGCCGCAGGACTGGAGGGCCGGGAGCACGGCCAGCTGCCAGAGCGTGCCCGCGCCCGGGGAGACGCGGTAGTCGACGCCACCGATCGCCACGGGCAGGCCGGCCGCGGTGCGGACGGCCAGGTAGTCCACCTCGCCGGCCTCCGCCCGGGCCAACTCGCGGGCGACCTGGCGCAGATGGGCCGCGGACCCGGACCAGGTGCAGTACGGCAGGTCGGCGGGCGTCAGATCGCGGACGTGAACGGATACGACGATGTCGGCCGCTCCGGTGTGAGGGGAGGTCATGTCTCCATCCCATCAACGCGAGGACGTTTCCGCGACGGGATATTCACCGTGCGAAGCCGCCGGGCTCAGTCGTACAGTGTCACGCCGGGCAGCGGGCTGCCGGTGGCGTCGAACAGGGCGGTTCCGCAGTCGCAGTGCTCGTCGGCCAGGGTCTCGGCCGGGGGCAGGTCCCAGACCAGCATCTGCGAGCAGTCCGGGCAGTCCAGGCTGACCAGGGCCGCTTCGGGTGCCGCGCCCCAGGGCCGTACCGGCAGGCCCCGGTACAGCAGTCCGGTCGGCTCGCGCTCGCCGGTGGGGGCGACCAGGAGCTCGTAGGTGTCGGTGCCGTCGTCCCACACCGCGAGGGTGAAGCCGAGCTCCGCCAGCACGCCGGACAGGTGGTCGAGCCGGCGGACCGGGAGATCGCCGCGGCGCGGCGTCGGGTCGCTCTCGACCGCGCGGTCGACCCCGCCGGCGTCGAAGGCCTCGGTGTCGGAGGCCTCGGTGTCGACGCCGGTCGGCTCGGCGCCGAAGGCCCGTACCCGGTCGGCCGCGAACGCCGCCAGCGCGCCCGGGTGGTCCTCGCCGGTCCAGTCCATCGTGAACATCACGCTGTCGACGCCGACTCCCCGGGCCCGCTCGCCGGGGGTCAGGAACAGTTCTGCCACTTCGTCCGTCACGGCGGTCACGCTATCAACTGCCGGACGGCGAGACGGCGTACGGTCCCCACGCGGCCTCCTCAGTGGCGGCTGAGGTAGCTGAGGACGGCGAGGACGCGGCGGTGGCCGCTGTCGGCCGGCGCGAGGCCGAGCTTGGCGAAGATGTGGCCGATGTGCTTGTGGACGGCGTTGTCGGTGATGACGAGGCGGGCGGCGATCGTGGTGTTGTCCTGGCCTTCGGCCATCAGGGCGAGGACTTCGCGTTCGCGTGGCGTGAGGGCGGCGATCGGGTCGTGGGCGGGGCGGGTGAGGAGTTGCCCGATCACCTCGGGGTCCATGACGGTCTCGCCGGCCGCGACCCGCCGCAGTGCGTCGGTGAACTGGCTGACCCGGCCGACCCGGTCCTTGAGGAGGTAGCCGACGCCGCCGCGGCCGTCGGAGATCAGCTCGCCTGCGTACTGCCGCTCGACGTACTGGGAGAGGACGAGTACGGGCAGTCCGGGGTGCAGACGGCGGGCGCGGATGGCGGCGTGGATGCCCTCGTCGCGGAAGGTCGGCCGGGAGCCGGACGTCGACGATGGTGACGTCCGGGCGGTGTTCGGCGACGGCGGCGGCGAAGCCGGGGGCGTCCTCGGTGATCGCGACGACCTCGAAGCCCTTGGCGGTCAGCAGGAGTTCCAGCCCGCTGGACAACAGGACGTTGTCCTCGGCGATCACGATCCGCACGGCAGGCTCACCGTGATCGTGGTCGGTCCGCCGGCCGGGCTGTGGAGGCGGACGGTGCCGTCGAGCGCCAGGACGCGGTGGCGGATTCCGGCGATGCCGGTGCCCAGTGTCTCGTCGGCGCCGCCGACGCCGTCGTCGGTGACCTCGATCGCCAGCCGGTCGCCGTCGCGTGCGACGCGGACGGTGCTGCGGGTGGCCCGGCTGTGCTTGGCGGCGTTGGTGAGCGCCTCGGCGATCGTGTAGTAGGCGACGGCCTCGACCGCGGCGGGGGCGGCGCCGTGGGCGGCGAGGCCGTCGGGGTCTTCGGGGTCTTCGGGGTCTTCGGGGTCTTCGAGGTCGAGGGTGGTGTCGATCGCCGAGCGGGCGGCCAGCGCGGTCAGCGCCCCGGCGAGGCCGCGGTCGGCGAGGATCGGCGGGTGGATCGTCCGGATCACCGCGCGGAGTTCCGCCATGGCCTCCTCGGCGTTCTCGTGGGCTTCCGCCAGGAGCCCGGACACCAGCCGGGGGTCGTCTTCCAGCAGTTCGCGGGCCACGCCCAGCCGCATCACGAGGGCCACCAGCCGGGCCTGGGTGCCGTCGTGCAGGTCGCGTTCGATCCGGCGGAGTTCCGCGCCGTGGGCGTTCATGGCCTCCGCCCGCGTCCCGGTCAGCGTCTCCACCCGCTGCGCCAGCCGCTCGGCGGTCGAGGGGGACAGCATGGCGACGCAGGTCCGGGCGTGCAGGCGTGCCAGCGGGGGGACCAGCCAGTACGTCAGCGCCGCGAAGGCGACGGCTTGCGCGGTGCCCAGGGTCAGCGCCGTCCCCCATCCGGTCAGGGGGACGCCGGCGGCGAACCCGCCCGCGGGGGTTCCCGCGGGCAGGGCCCACCACAGGGGCACCGTGACGGCGGTGGTCACCGCGTTGCCCGCGCAGAGCACCACGACGAGTCCGAAGGCCACGCTGGTCACGATGCAGACGCAGAGCCAGCCGAGGACCCGCCACGGACCGACGCGGACGGCGCCGGAGCGCGCGGAGCGCAGCAGCCGGTCGGCGTGGCGGCGGTGCCAGGACGCCCAGGCGCGCGCCGCTGCCGGGACGGCGAGTACGGGCAGCGCGAGCACGGCGAGCGCGGCGGTGCACAGGCTTCCCAGCAGGTAGCCCAGTCCACGCCAGGTCTCCGACAGCCGACCGGCCCCTTGGTCGTTCATTCGCCCAAGTCTGGACCATGGGAACCGGGCCTGGCATTACAGCCCACTACCCTCTTTTCCGACCGGTGAGCGGTATCGTCCGCCCGTCTCCCCCGGACCTAGCGTCAACGCCCATGACGAACAAGGCGAGCACGACGAACACGGCGAACACGGCGAAGACGACGAGTTCACCGATCCACGCTCCACGGCGACGCCGCCGACCGGCCCGACGGAACCTGACGCTGGCCGCCGTCGTGGCCCTGGCCCTCTCCGCCGGTGCGCCCGGCGCGATGGCCACGCCCGGCGCGACGGCCGCCCGGCCGTACGACGACCATGACCGGCTCCAGCTCCAACTCCGGCTCCAGCACAGGCTCCAGCAGCGGCTCCAGCGCGACGCCGACGCGATCACCGCGGTCGGCGCCACGGGCGTACAGGCCCGTGTGGCCACCTCCGACGGCCTGCCCCTGACCGCCACCAGCGGGGTCGCCGACCTGACGGGACGACAGTCGGTCTCCCCGGACGGGTACTTCCGGATCGCCAGCATCACCAAGACCTTCGTGGCCACCGTGACCCTGCAACTCGTCGGCGAGAACAGGCTCTCCCTGGACGACCCGATCGAACGGTGGCTGCCCGGTGTGGTGTCCGGAAACGGCAACGACGGTCGCGCGATCACCGTCCGCCAACTGCTCCGGCACACCAGTGGCATCCACGACGACTATCCGGACTACACCTCGGCGGAGGACTTCCGGGAGCACCGGAACGACTCGTACACGCCCGAGCAGATCGTCGCCCGGGCGATGAGCCACAGCCCGGACTTCCGGCCCGACACGGGCTGGAACTACAGCAACACGGGTTACGTCCTGCTCGGGATGGCCATCGAGAAGGTCACCGGGCGCCCCTGGTACGAGGAGGTCGGGGAACGGATCGCCCGGCCGCTCGGCCTCGACCACACCTTCCGGCCGGGCACCTCGCCCACCCTGCCCCAGCCGCACGCCGAGACGTACCAGAGGTTCCGGGCCGGCGAGCCGTTCGTGGACGTCACCGAGCAGGTCGGGCCGGGCACCAACGGGGAGGCCGGGCTCGTCTCCACCACCGCCGATCTCAACCGGTTCTTCGGCGCCCTGCTCGGCGGCCGGCTCCTGGCGCCCGCTCAGCTGGCGCAGATGCAGCAGACCGTCCCGGTCAGCGCGGCGTTCGAGCGGTTCATGCCGGGTGCCCGCGCCGGGCTGGGGCTCTTCTCTCGCCGGCTGCCCGGTGGCGGGGAGTACTGGGGCCACGAGGGCGGCGACGCCGGCTGGATCAGCTCCGTCGGTGTCACCGCCGACGGCCGGCGCAGCGTCGCGCTCTCACTGTCGGGCGTCCAGGCGGACAGCGAGAAGGACGTCGTCCGGGTGGCGGGGGCCGAGAGCAGGCTGGTTGAGGACGCCCTGCGCGCGCCGGAGGAGGCCGGCCCCCGGGGGCGGTGAGGCCTCGCCCCGGCCGACGTCCCTGCACCGGTGAACCTCCCGGCTGGTACCGTCCGGCATGGACTTCTCCAGCGCCGGAACGGACGGGCCACGGCCGGACGCCGCCGCCGCGGCCCGTGCCGCGGCCCCTGCTGTGGCCCCTGCCGAACTCGCCGACAACGTCTGGGGTTCGCTCTTCTCGGCCGTGGACGCGCAGCGGGCGGCCGAACGGTTCCACTGCGCCGGCTGGCGGGTCCGGCGGTCCTCGTGGACCGAGTTCGAGGTCGAGAGCGCGTTCGCCGAACTCCGGCTCCTGCCGCTGGAGCCCGTGACGTTCAGCGGGTTCGTGGACCCCGACCGCATCGACGCCCTCCTGGCGGCGCTGGAGGCGATGGGCCTGTCCTTCGGTGTCGAGTTCACCGACGCGGACGGGCGCGACCACCTCCACCGCTCGGCCGACCGGTCGAACTGACGCATGATTGTCAGGTTCTCGGCATGGGAAGGGTGCAGGCCACAGACCGCTTCCCGGGAGGACACCCGTGCACCGCACCACCGCCAGGACCACCGCCACCAGGACCACCACCGCCCTGCTCGCCGCCGTACTCGCCGGAACGGCCCTCGGGGCCGCGCCCGCCTGGGGCCGTCCGGCGGACGGGCCACACCCGGTCCACCAGGTGGAGGTGTTCGCCGAGGACGGCGGCATCTCCCGCGCCCAGGCCCCGGCCGGCTCCCCCTACCTCGCCGGCCGCCCCCAGGGCGTGGCACCCGCCCAGAACGACGGCGAGGTGACGGCACTGGTCCACAACGGGGAGCCGGCCGCCAAGCTGGACGTCGTGGTGATCGGCGACGGCTACACCGCACAGGAGCAGGAGAAGTTCCGCGCGGACGCGACCGCGAAGTGGAGCGAGCTGACCGCCGTCGAGCCGTACGCGGCCTACCGCGGGCTGTTCAACGTCTGGGCGGTGTCGGCCGTCTCGCCCGAGTCCGGGGTCACCGGCGACCCCGACCAGGCGACGGTGCGGCACACCGCGCTGGGCTCGTACTTCTGGTGCGACGGCGTGGAGCGGCTGCTCTGCGTGGACGAGAAGGCCGTCGAGTCGTACGCGGCCAGGGCCCCGCAGGCGGACTTGGTCCTCGTGGTGGCCAACACCGCGAAGTACGGCGGCGCCGGCTACAACGACGTCAAGTCCCCGGTCGGCTACGAGGGGATCGCCACCGTGGCCGGCGGCAACGCCAGGTCCGGGCAGATCGCGGTGCACGAGATCGGGCACTCGCTGGGCAAGCTGGCCGACGAGTACGCGTACGAGGGCCAGGGGACGTACCAGGGCGACGAGCCCGCCGAGGCCAACATCAGCACGCTGACCGCCGAGCGGATGCGGCAGCAGGGCACCAAGTGGGCACGCTGGCTGGGCCAGGCCTCGCCGGACGGCGGCACGGTCGGCACCTACGAGGGCGGCGGCTACTACCCCACCGGGCTCTACCGGCCGACCGAGAACTCGATCATGCGCTCGCTCGGACGGGAGTTCAACCTGCCCGGGCGCGAGGCGATGATCGCGGGCTTCTACCGCCACGCCACCCCGCTCACCAGCCCCACCCCCGCCGGCAGCCGGCTCACCGCCGCCGACCGCCTCACCGTCGACCTCCCGGTAGCCGGCACCCGGCTGCGCTGGTACCTGGACGGGCGGGAGCTGCCCCGGCTCGCCGACCGCACCTCGCTGGACCTGGCCGAGCTCAAGCTGACCGGGCCGCGCTCCCGGCCGCACGCCCTCACCGCCGTCGCCACCGACCCGACCCCGGCCGTCGCGGACCCGGCGCTGCGCGCGAAGCTGACCGCGAGCCTGTCCTGGCTGGTGGCGCGCTAGGCACCGTCGCAGCACCAGTCGTACCGCGCACCAGCGTCGACGGCCGCGGTCGGCCGGCGCCCGACCGGACCCCCGCCCCGACGGTGTCGGCGGCGGGGGTCCGGTCGAACTTCCACGGAATCCACACGACTTGGCGGATTCGTGGGGCGGTCGTGACGGAGCCGTGCTAGAACCTTCGGCGGGCCGCAACTCCGGTTGCCGGCCCACCCGGTACCGCATGTCCCGATGTTCCCGCGCCGCACCTGGTGTCCGGCCACGACCCTGGGAGAACCATGCCCACCGCACACACCCGCCCCGTTCGCCTGCTGCTCGCCGCACTGGCCGCCCTCGCCCTGCTGCTCACGGGCGGCGCGGCCACCGCGCCCTCCGCGAACGCCTCCACCACCTCCACCACCAGCCTCGACGGCGCCTGGGCCTGCGACGTCCCCGCCGGGTACGTCTACGACCAGGTGTCGATGAACCGCAGCTGTAGCGGCGGCGGCAGCTGGAACTCGCCGCAGTTCCACCTGCGGACCCCCTACGACGGCCTGACGGCCTGCAGGAGCGCGTCCGGCTTCGTCTACGACGCCATCACCTGGGGCAGCGCCTGCAGCCAGATAGCGGGCGTGCAGTCCAACCAGTTCCACCTGCGCAAGCCGGTCGACGGACTGGTCGCCTGCGTGGGCACCCCGGAGTTCACCTACGACTACCTCGTCTGGGGCACCACCTGCAACATGACCACGGGCGGCGGCCAGTCCAACGCCTTCCACCTCCGCAAGCCGTACAGCGGACTCTGGGCCTGTGACGTCCCCAGCGGCTTCACGTACAGCACGACCACCCAGAACTACGACTGCAGCACCTACCGGAGCGCCACCTCCACCAAGTTCCTCCTGCTCGGCTGACTGCTCGGCTGAGCGGTCCCGCACCGAAGGACGGGAGCGGGAAGTCGGCCGGGCCGACTTCCCGCTCCCGTCGTCGCTTCGAGGCACGTGTCGCCGGACCGGGCCGTACGTCCGGTCCCCGTCCGGCGACGCCGGGAGAACCGTTACGGCAGCGGGATGCGCACCACCTGCGGGTCGTGGTCGCTGAGCTGGGTGCTGAACTCGCTGTTGATGTGCACGATGTCGTAGCTGTACGAGGTGGCCGCGAGCGCGCCGGAGATCAGGATGTGGTCCAGCACCTGCGAGTTGCCCTCGTACACGTAGGTGTAGCGCTCGGGCAGCGGCAGGGTGCGCGGCAGGTCGGTGAGCGAGCCGCCGGCGGTGAGGATGTCGGCGGTCTGGGAGAACTCGAAGTCGTTGAGGTCCCCGAGCACGACGACCGAGGCCTTCGGGTCCACCGCCAGGATCTGGTCGGTGAAGTTCTTCACCAGGGTCGCCTGGTCGTGGCGCTGGCTCTCCGAGGGGTGGGCCGGCTGCTGGTAGCGGCCGAACAGGGGCTGGTCGCCGCCCTTGGAGTTGAAGTGGTTGGCGATCACGAAGACCGGCTTGCCGTTCCAGCGGAACTCGCCGGCCAGCGGCTTGCGGCTGGAGTTGAACGCCGCGTCGGTCGGGTCGATCCGGCCGGGCGAGTAGGCCAGCTGCGGCGTGCCGCCCGCGTTCACCACGGAGTCGGCGGTGGTGGAACCGGCGCCGGGGCGGTCGGTGAAGGAGAGGCCGCGGTCGGTGCGGAACAGGAACACCTGGCGGATGTTGCCGCCGGGCTGCCCGCCGTCCTGGCCGTCCACCGGGTCGATCTCGCGGTAGGAGTAGGAGGGGCCGCCGGCCGCGCTGATGGCCGCGGTGAGCTTGGCCAGGGTCTGGGTGGCGCTCACCGTGCCGTCGCTGGTGGCACCGCTGTTGTCCTGGATCTCCTCCAGGGCGACCAGGTCGGGCGAGCGCAGGTTGGTGACGATGCCCGCCGCGAGGCCGTCGAACTTGCTCTGCGGGTCGGACGGGGCGAGGTTCTCCACGTTGAAGGTGGCCACGGCGAGCTGGCCGGCCGTCGGCGCGGCGGTGGTCTCGGGGGCGGTGTTGCCGGGGGTGACCGCCGGGGTCGCGGTGACCTGGAGGGTGAAGTTGCCGAAGGCGTAGTCGAGGACGCCGACGGTGGCGCCGCTCAGGGTGTCACCGACGTTGGCGATCGGGGTCGGCGCGAGCGCCTTCCCGAGGACGACCCGCTCCGGGTTGCCGTCGTTCGCCTGCAGCAGGATGCCGCCCCGGTTGGTGCGGGTGCCGCTGCCCTGCGGGACGACGGGGACCTCGCCGTAGGAGTTGGTCGGGCCGACGACGGCCGCGTTGTCGATCTCGACCCGCATGCCCTCCAGGGACTCCCAGAAGTCCAGGCCGTCGGTGGCGGGCTGGAAGTTCCCGGCGGTCTCGACGTCGCCGGAGGTGACGCTGGAGATGACCGAGGACGGGGGTATCCGTCCGCCCTGGCCGACCAGGGTGGCGGCGGGCAGCGGCGCGTTGTGGGCGACCACGCTGACGCTGGGCGCGGTCAGTTCGGTGATCGACAGGTTGTTGGTGCCGCCGGTGCCGCCCGGCCGGTACTGGCTGACGGTGGCGCTGACCGTGACCGAGTCCCCGACCGCGGCCGAGGGCGCGCCGGCGGTGTAGACGTAGATGCCCTCGCTGGTGGCGGGGTCGTTGTCGGGCTGCGGGTCCTGGTACCAGAAGCCGTTGGGGCCCACGGCCGTCACCACGCCGGGCACCGCGCTGACGGCGCCGCCGGCCAGCGGGGAGACCCGGGCGGCGCCCTGGATGTCGTGGATCCGGGTGCCGCTCGGGGTACCGCCCCCGCCGTTGGAGGAGTTGCGCGGCACGGGCGCGCCGATCACGAAGTCCGTCGCGTTGTTGTCGGTGTCGGTGGCGCCGCCGCCCGCGCGCAGGGCCGCGGTGCTGTTCGACAGGTTGCCGGTCGGCGAGCCCTCGGCGGAGCCGGCGCCGGTGCCGTAGCCGACGAAGTCCCTCACCCCGGGCTGGCTCGCGCAGGCCGTGGAGCAGGTCAGCGCGGTGCCGTTGGTGACGAGGGCGACCTTGCCGGAGGTCGCGGACATGGCGATCGTGCCGGTGGCGTCCGCGGTCGGCAGGGCGGCGCCCGTACCGGCGCCGGCGGCCTCCTGGACGAGGAAGTAGTGGCCCGGCGCGATCGAGCCGGAGAGGGTGGTCTTCGTCCAGCCGGAGCCGGTGGCCGAGGCGTACTGCACCGTCCAGCCGGTGACGGACACCGGCGTGGTGCCGCGGTTGTACAGCTCGACGAAGTCGTTGGTGTACGGGGCGCCGGAGTTGCCGCCACCGCCGTACACCTGACTGATCACGATGTCGGACGACACCGCCTGCGCGACGCCGCCGGGCAGCGCCACCAGCGCCGCCACCACGGCCGCGGCGGAGGCCGCCGCCAGCGTCCGGCGCCGGACTCGCGGTGCTCTCGGGCTGATCCGGGGGTTCGGGGTGCTCCCCATGGGGCTTCCTCCTGACCACCGTCCGGGCTCGCGACCCGGCGGTGTGTGAGCACGGACAAGAAAGGTCGGGCGCTGCGGTTGTAGCAGCGCCACCAGATCCCTACCGTCTGCACCGGGCAACGGCCAGGCATACGCCGGAAGAACGTTTCTACGCGCGACAAGTGGGAGGAGGCGCTCCGGGTGGTGCGGGTCAACTGCCTTTCCCCGTGGGGGCGCTGACCCGCCCGACGGGAACAGCACGCGGCCCGGTTCCGGCAGCGGGGGCTGCCGGAACCGGGCCGGGCCGTGTCGCGTCGGGCGGCTCAGTTCGGACGGTGCTGCTCGGGTGTCGGTGCGGGCGCGGGCGCAGGTGTGGACGTCGGCGCGGGCGCAGGTGCCGCGGGCGCAGGTGCCGCCGTCGGTGTCGACACCGGCCGGGGCGGGCGTCGACGCAGCGGCGCCAGTTCGCGTTCCAGGGCCCGCACGTCCAGCGCTATCCGGGACGCCGTCTCGCGCGGAGCGGTACCGGCGGGCAGCCGGCGCGACCAGGAACGGGGCTTGGCCGGGCCGTCCTGGACCATGTGGAAGTTGAGCCGCAACACGTCGGCGACGTCGACCAGGCTCACCAGGATCCTGATGTCCGCGAGCTCGATGCTGACTTCGTTCCCGATGCACGAACAGGCCACCAGGCCCTCGATGTCCTCCTCCGCCAGGTACCTGGCCAGGGGTACCGCCTTCCCCCGGACCAGAAACGGACGTTCCACCGGAGTCACCGGACCGCCTCCTCCTCCAGCAGCTGTGCGCGCCTCGGCCGCGGCGCAGGCGCACCGCAACAGACCGGGCCCGGCCCATGCTCCACCACATCCGACCGGATCGCCAACTCCGTGTCTCACCACGTGAATTGGCCGAACGCACCGACCCGGCGCACCGGCGCACACCCCAGCGCACCGGACCGGCCCGACGGCCTCGACGGCGGCAGCGAGCGCACGGCCGGGGGACGCTCGCGCACCCGACCCGCACAAGGCGGACGGGCGGCCGACCGGCCTGAACTCATCGAATTTTCAAGCGTATCTATTTCTAACGGATCATCAGACTTGTTGCAGATCAGGGAGGTTGTCCGTGCACGTTCTCCCGATCCATGGATAGCATCTGAATTCCATTCTGTTCGAGCGCTAATCGCCTGGGAGGGGCGGCGCCGGGCAGACCGACAGGAGTCTTCATGCGCGTGTCCAAGCACGTCCACCCCGTCAGCAGCCGTCCGACCGCGGCCGACATCGCCCTGCCACCGGCACTGCCCTATCCCGACGGCTGGTCCGCACTCGCCTTCTCCGCCGAGCTCAAGCCCGGCACCGTCCTCACCCGCCGGCTCGCGGGCGAGGACGTCGTGCTGTACCGGCTGCGCAACGGCCGCATCCGCGCGATCCGCCCGTACTGCCCGCACCTGGGCGCCCACCTCGGCCTGGCCTCGGTCGAGGGCAACGACCTGGTCTGCCCCTTCCACAAGTTCGCCTTCGACGCCGAGGGCCGCTGCGTGCGCACCGGGTACGGCACCCAGCCGCCCAAGGCGGCGCTGGCGCAGCTGCCGGTGCGCGAGGTCAACGAGTCGGTCTTCGTCTGGCGCCACCACGACGGCCGGGAGCCGGACTGGGAGATCCCCGCCTGGCACCGGATCGGCGACGGGCGGCAGCCTCTGCGGTACGCCTCCTTCGAGATGCCCGGCCACGCCCAGGACGTCATGGAGAACTCCTTCGACCTGGGGCACTTCATCACCCTGCACGGCTGGCCGCAGGGCGAGCTGGCGGCGCCGGTGGAGTTCGACGGCACCGGCTTCCACATCTCGATGCTGGTCCGGGAGACCTTCCCGCTGCTCGGGATGCGCGAGGTCCACGTCGAGGTGGACGGGTACGGCCTCACCGCCCTCCACACCGACGTCCACACGCCCTCGCTCGGCCTGCAGATCTGCTCGCTGGTCATGGCCACCCAGGTCGCGCCCGGCCGGATGCAGCTGCGGCAGGCGGGCCGCTTCGTCATGTCGGAGCCGTCCGGGCTGCCGCCGGCCGTCGCCCGGATCGTCAGCCGGGCGGTCACCGGGATGCTGGCGGGCCCGATGTTCAAGCGGAACCTGGAGTTCACCTCGGCGGACTTCCCGATCTGGTCCACCAAGCGGTACGTCTCCCCGCCCCGGCTCGCCCAGGGCGACGGGCCGATCGGCGCGATGCGGCACTGGGCCCGGCAGTTCTACCCGCCGGACCAGCAGGCCCACCTGCCGGGGCCGGGCGCGCTCGCCGACCGCAACGGGTCGGGCGCCAACGGACACGGCGCGAACGGGCACGGCGCGAACGGGCAGACTCAGTCGGAAGCCTCCAACGGAGCCACCCGGTAACCCCCGACCCCGTACACGGCGGGGCGGCCCCACTCCCGGGGCCGCCCCGTCGCTTCTTGCTGCCCGGAAGCCCTCGCCGGGTCGACACCGCCACTCGGGCGCACCGACCCACTATCGGCCCCCGGCGCTCGGGAAGGCCCGTGCTGTGCGCCCGGCGGCCGCGGCCGTGCGCCGACCGTGAGGAATTCGTGACGGCCTCGCGCAGGATCGTCAACCGGGCCGGGCGGCCTCCACCGCGCCCCGCCCCCGCACCCGCACGGCCCATCGACCGGACCACGGAGGAGAACAGATGACCGACCCCCGCACCGCCCGCCGGCGCACGCTCGCCGCCACGGCGACCGCCGCGCTCGCCGTGGGCCTGCTCGGCTTCGGCACCGCCCCCGCCCACGCCGACTCCCGGCCGCCGACACCGACGTGCAACCCGGCGACGGACCAGCCCTGGGTGGACATCACCGCCTCGCAGGTCACCCCCACGGTCACCGACTACCTCGGCGTCTACGTCGCCCCGGGTACCACCGGACAGCGCTCCGAGACCCTGACCCAGATCGACTCGGTGACCACCACCGTCGACAACAAGACCGAGATCACCGCCTCCGCCAACGTCCTGTTCGGCAAGGTCGAGGCGAAGGTCGGATTCTCGGTCTCGAAGACGACCTCCAGCACCAGGTCGACCACCGTGACGAACACCTGGAACTTCAACGACCCCGGGAAGTACGGCCTCTACCGGGCGACCCGCAAGGTCACGGGCCAGTACGTCAAGTTCATCTGCGCCGAGACCGGCCCCACCACCGGCATCTGGGTCAACGCCCTGCCGAGCGGCCCCGGGACGTTCACCACCTACGAGGTCCCGGAGATCGGCTCGGTCGCCTGCGCCTATCCCGAACCCGCCGGAACGGCACGCCGGATCGTCCAGACCCTCGTCGGCTGCTGACCGTGCCCGCCCGCATCCCGACGGAGGAACCCATGACCACCCCGCTGCGACGAACGGCCGCCAGGGCCCTGCGCGCCCTCGGCGTCGCCGCCCTGGCCTCGTCGGCCGCCCTCACCGTCCTCGCCGCCCCCGCGTCGGCCTCCGCGTCGGCCTCCGCCCCCACGGTGACCGGCTTCGATCCGGAGACGAACACCCATGATTGGGAGGGCCGGAAGGACTGGGTCTGCGTGAACGGCTACTACCGGATCAGGACTCCGTTCTCGACCCCGCAGGGCAGCGACAACGTCCTCGACATGAGCCTGGCCACCCCAATGCCCGGAATCATCATCCAGCACGAATGGAACACCGGCAGCAACCAGCAGTGGGGCCTGTGCTACATCGGCTCGGGGAGCACGGCCTCCTTCGCCCTGGTGAACCGCAGGAACGGCCGCCTCTGCATGGGCATCGGGGACGCCGGCCGGCTTGACGCCTCGTGGCTCGCCGCCTTCGACTGCGGCTCCCCGCCCCCCGACCACCAGCAGTTCTCGATCATCCGCGACCCGGCCGACCGCAACCGCGTGCTGCTCCAGCTGAAGCACTCGGGCAACTTCGTCGCGGTCTCGGCTCCCGGGGAGCGGGACGCCGTGGTGGCCCAGTACTCCTACCGCGCCACCCAGTTCACCCTGGAGTGGCTGGGCTAGGCCGACTTCCGGAAGACGTCGGACGTGCGCCTGGTCGGCCGACTTCCGGAAGACGTCGGACGTGCGCCTGGTCGGCCGGGGAAGTCTCGGGCGGCCGGCCAGAGGAAGCTCTAGGGTGGCGGCCATGGCCCGCTTCGTCCTGACCCGCCGTACGCCGCTGCCGCCCGCCGAGAGCTGGGAGCGGCTGACGGCCTGGCCCCGGCACGGGGATCGGGTGCCGTTCACCCGGGTCTCCGTGGTCCGGGGCAGCGGCCGGGAGGTGGGTGACGTCGTCCTGGCCCGGACAGCGCTCGGGCCGCTGCGCTTCGACGATCCGATGGAGATCGCCGAACTGGTCGTCCCCGGATCCGGACCCGCGCCCGGATCCGGCCCGGTCGCCGGTCAGGACGGGCTGTGCCGGCTGGTGAAGCGCGGCCGGCCGGTGCGCGGCTGGGCCGAGCTGCGGGTCCGGGCGGTGGGCGGCGGCAGTGCGGCGGTCTGGACGGAGGAGCTGACGGTCGCCGGCCTGCCCGGGCTGCTCGACCCCGTCCTCGCCCGGGCGGGGCGGGTGGTCTTCGGCCGGATCCTGGACCACCTGCTGGAGCCGTAGCCGCTCGGCTGGGTGCCCGAGTCTCAGGGCCGCGGGCGGATGGTCATCCCCGGGCGTCGGCGGTGCACCGTCAGGTAGACGACGCCCTCGGGCCCGGCGGCCACACCCCGGGCGGCGCCGTGCGGCAGCATCCGCAGGTCGCCCGGGCGCAGGTCGTACGCGACGCCCTCGCAGCGCAGCGTGCCCTCCCCCTCGACACCCAGCACCAGGACATCCAGGTCGGGTTCCACGTGGTCGGCCACGGAGGCGCCCGGCCGCAGCCGCACCACGTTGGCGTCGAGCTGGCGCTCGGTGCCCGTCAACCGCCACAGCGCTCCGGTGCCGGTGGCGTCCCGCAGCAGGTCGTCCAGGTGCACGCCGTCACCCTGGGTGTCCGAGTCGGTCATGCGCACCATCATCGCAGCGGCCGACGGGGGCGCCGTCGTCCGCCCGCGCGAGTGCCTTCCGGCGGGGCCGACAAGGGCGGCGGCATCGTAGCCGCCGTTTCGCGCTTTCCGCCCCCTCGGTATTCCTGCAGTAGCAGGCTCGAAACTCACTGAATTTCGGTGGGCACAGCCTGTCCAGACTGCGTGCGGAAAAGGGCCGTCCGGTCAGTCGCCCCGGCCGCCGTAGCGCCGCCGCCACTCCCGGGCGCGGGCGTTGTGCCACTCCACGCCCTCCACGGCCTGGCGCTCGGAGAGGCCGCTCAGGCGGGCGACCACGCTCAGCGGCACGGGCTCGTCGCACCCGGCGAGGGTGCGGCAGACCTTGGCGGCCCACTGTTCCTCGGGGACGAAGGGGCGGCGGCGGTAGTCCGCGATCAGGGTGGTCAGGTGCTCCGCGGAACAGGCCAGGACGACCCGCTTCCCGTCCAGCTCGGGTTGGGTGGAGTGCAGGGCGGAGGAGTCCGGCACCAGGGCACCGAGCAGCTCGGTGCGGGCGACGGCGCGTCCGCAGTGGTCGCACAGGTCGAGGGAGTCCACGTCGTCGGCGGCGTGATCGTCAGGCGGGGGTCCGATGTCCTCCATGCCGCGCGCCTACCCCGCGCGGCCGGGGCCAACCGGCCCCTCGGGCCGGTGGGGCCACCACGCGCGCGACGCCAAGGTTTCGCGGCGCGCCGTCCGGAAAGCCGCTCCGACACAGGCCGACCGACGAACCGAGGCTGCCATGACCGCGTTCGGCTACTTCCTGTCCTGCGAGGAGTTCACCCCCGCCCAGCTGGTCGATCAGGCCCGGCTGGCGGAGCGGGCCGGTTTCACCCGGCTGGCGATCTCCGACCACTACCACCCGTGGAACGACGCCCAGGGCAACGCCCCGTTCGTCTGGGGCGTGATCGGCGCGCTGTCACAGGTGGTCCGGCTGCCGGTGACCACCCTGGTCACCTGCCCCACGGTGCGGCTGCACCCCGCCGTGACGGCGCAGGCCGCGGCCACCGCGGACGTGCAGCTCGCGGGCGGGCTGCGGCTCGGCGTCGGCACCGGCGAGGCACTCAACGAGCACGTCCTGGGCGACCGCTGGCCGCCGTTCGCGGTGCGTGCGGAGATGCTGGAGGAGGCCGTCGAGGTGATGCGTGAGCTGTTCACCGGTGACACGGTGTCCCACCACGGCACGCACTACACGGTGGAGAACGCCCGGCTCTACACGCCCCCGAAGGCGGAACGGCTGCCGGTGTACGTCTCGGCCTTCGGCCCGAGGGCGGCCGAACGGGCCGCGGAGTTCGCGGACGGCCTGGTCACCATGAGCCCGGACACCGAACTGGTCGGCCGCTACCGTGCGGCCGGCGGCACCGGGCCGGTGCTCGGCGGGGTGAAGGTGTGCTGGTCGGAGGAGCGTGAGCGGGCGGTCAAGACCGTCCACCGGCTCTGGCCGACGGAACTGCTGCCCGGCGAACTCGCCCAGGTGCTGCCCACGCCCCGCCACTTCGAGCAGGCCACCGAGCTGGTGACCGAGGAGATGGTGGCCCGCTCGGTGGTCTGCGGCGACGATCCTCGGCAGCACGCCGACCGGCTGCGCGCCTACGTCGGCGCGGGCTTCGACGAGGTGTACGTCGGCCAGATCGGCCAGGAGCAGGAGGGGTTCTTCGACTACTACCGCGAGCAGATCCTGCCGCAGGTGGCCTGAGCCCCGGGCGGTGCACCGTGAAGGCCTTCCCGCCCTGGAACCTGCGCGAGTACGCCCTGCTCGCCGACGGCGAGCGCGGCGCGCTGGTGGGCCCGTTCGGCGAGGTCGCCTGGCTGTGTGCGCCCCGCTGGGACTCCGAGCCGCTGTTCGCCGGGCTGATCGGCGGCAGCGGCGTGTACGCGGTGACGCCCGTCGGCCGGTTCGTGCCGGGCGGCCACTACGAGGACGGCGGGCTGGTCCGCCGCGGCCGGTGGATCACCGTGGACGGCGTCCTGGAGTGCCGGGAGGCGCTGGCCCTGCCCGCGGACCCGCACCGGCTGGTGCTGCTGCGCCGGCTGACCGTCGAGTACGCGCCGGTCCGGTTCCGGATGGTCCTGGAGCCGGGGACCGGTTTCGGGCCACGCCGTACCCGCGAACCCCGCCGGACGGCGGACGGCTGGCGACTGCGCACCGGGAGGCTGCGGCTGCGCTGGACGGGCGCCGACGCGGCCCGCCCGTCACCGGACGGCCGGCTCACCGCCGAGACCGTCCTGCACCCGGGCGAGCGGCTGGACCTCGTCCTGGAGGCCGCCGACCACCGCCTCGACGGCCCGCCGCCGGACCCGGAACGCACCTGGCGGTCCACCGAGCAGGCCTGGCGGGCGGCCGTGCCCGACCTCGGCCACACCCTCGACGGCCGGGACGCCCGCTTCTCCTACGCCGTGCTGCGCGGGCTCACCTCCCCCACCGGCGGCGGCATGGTCGCCGCGGCGACCACCAGCCTGCCCGAACGGGCCGCGGCCGGCCGCAACTACGACTACCGCTACGTCTGGATCCGCGACCAGTGCCTGGCCGGCCAGGCCGTGGCCGCCTGCGGGCCGTACGGACTCCTCGACGAGGCGGTGCGGTTCACCACCTCGCGGCTCGACGAGCACGGCCCCCGGCTGGCCCCCGCGTACACCGTGACCGGCGGTCCCGTGCCCGACCAGCGCACGGTCGACCTGCCCGGCTACCCCGGCGGCCACGACCGGGTCGGCAACCACATCACCCGGCAGTTCCAGCTGGACGTCTTCGGCGAGGCCCTGCTGCTGTACGCGGCCGCCGCCGAGCACGACCGGCTGGACCCCTCCGCCCGCGCGGCGGTGCGCACCGCCGCCACCACCATCGCCCGGCGGTGGCGCGAACCGGACGCCGGGATATGGGAGTTGGAGGAGCGCGCCTGGACCCACAGCCGGCTGATCTGCGCCGCCGGACTGCGCGCGATCGCCCGCCCCGGGGCCGCCGGACCGGCCGGCGTCCCGGACGGGCTCGCCGCGGACTGGAGCGCGCTGGCCGACCGGATCCTCGCCCACACCTCCCGCCACGCCCGGCATCCCTCGGGCCGCTGGCAGCGCTCCCCCGGCGACCCGGCACCCGACCTCGCACTGCTGCTCCCGCCCGTCCGCGGCACCCCGGCCGCCGACGACCCGCGCACGGTCGCCACGCTGCGGGCCTGCCGCCGAGAACTCACCGACGGGCACTACGCCTACCGGTTCCGGCACGACGAACGCCCGCTCGCCGAGGCCGAGGGCGCCTTCGTACTGTGCGGCTTCCTGATGGCACTGGCCCAGCACCAGCAGGGCGACCCGGTCGAGGCGGCCCGCTGGTTCGAGGCCACCCGTGGGCTGTGCGGCTCGGCGGGCCTGTTCTCGGAGGAGTACGACATCGCCCAGCGCCGGCAGCGGGGCAACCTGCCGCAGGCGTTCGTGCACGCCATGCTGCTGGAGTGCGCGGCCCGCCTGGCCGGGCCGCCCGACGGGTGACAGCCGCGGCGGGGCTCAGCCCGGGGGCCGGGCGAGCAGGCCGCGGTCGAGGTCGGCCAACAGTTCGCCGGTGTCGCGGTGGACCTCGGCGGCGCCGGCGCCGAGGAGTTCCTGGGCGGCGAAGCCTCCGCTCTCCACGGCGACGCACGCCACCCGTGCCCGGTTCGCCGCCGTGACGTCCCAGACGGTGTCGCCGACGAAGACCGCGTGTTCGGGCCCGGTGCCCGCGCGCTCCAGGGCGGCCCGGACCAGGTCGGGCGCCGGTTTGGTCGCGGACACGTCCTCGGCGGAGGTGGCCGCGGCGATCACGTCGTCCGCGGCGGTCGGTCTCCTCGGCGAGGGTGACCCGGTTGTCCGGTTGGGGCAGCAGTTCGGCCATGGCGCCGAGGGTGGCCCAGTGGACGTAGTCGGACAGGTAGGTGCGCAGGTCGGCGCCCCAGTGGCCCTGGGCGACGACGTGTTCGGCCCAGGTGATGGGCAGCGGGGAGATGTTCTGGATGGTGAAGCCGCGCTTGTAGGGCTGGTGCGGGTCGGTCTCGTAGTACTGCTCGGTGGAGACCTCGGGCGGTGGGGCCTTGTAGGCGCGGATCTCCTCCTCGAAGCGGCCGGAGGTCTGCGGGGCGCCCTGCACCATGACGTAGCGGCCGACCAGGTCGTGGTCGTTGCACAGGCCGTCGGGGAAACGCGGGCAGGCGGAGTTGAGCAGCAGGCGCGGGGTCTCGATGGCGTACCCGGCGACGGCGACGGTGCGGGCGCGCTGGAGGTGTTCGCGGCCGTGGTGGAAGTAGCGGACGCCGCGGGCGAGTCCGTCGTGGTCGAGTTCGACGGCGGTGGCGGTGCAGTCGGCGCGGATCTCGGCGCCGTGCGCGAGGGCGTCGGGGACGTGGGTGATCAGCGGGGAGGCCTTGGCGTTGACCTTGCAGCCCTGGAGGCAGAAGCCCCGGTAGACGCAGTGCGGGCGGCGGCCGAAGCGACCGTTGGTGATGGCGACGGGGCCGACCCTGGCCTGGATGCCGAGGGCGGCGGCGCCGCGCAGGAAGACCTCGCCGTTGCCGCCGACGGGGTGCGGCGGGTGCGGGTAGGGGTGGGGTTCGCCCCAGGGCCAGTACTGGCCGGCGACGGGCAGCTCGTACTCCAGCCGGCGGTAGGACTCCCGCAGGTCGGTGTAGTCGATCGGCCAGTCGGCGCCGACGCCGTCGACGGTGTGGGTGTGGAAGTCGGAGGGGTGGAAGCGGGGCGCGTACCCGGCGAAGTGGACCATCGAACCGCCCACGCCACGGCCGGAGTTGTTGGATCCCAGCGGCACCGGGTCGGTGCCGCTGATGACCCGCGGCTCGGTCCAGTACAGGTGGTGGGAGCCGGCCTCGTCGCTGACCCAGTCGGCCGACGGGTCCCAGAACGGCCCGGCCTCCAGCACGACGACGCGCCAGCCCCGGCGGGCCATCCGCTGGGCGAGGGTGGAGCCGCCCGCGCCGCAGCCGACGATCAGCAGGTCGACCTCGTCGGCGTCTTCGTAGCGGCGCATGTCGCGCACCAGGGTGTGGTCGAAGCCGTGGCCGTCGGACGGCAGCAGCCAGGCGGAGGCGTTGGTGCGGCGGACCTCGCGTTCGGCGGCGGCGTTGGCCCGTACGGTCTCGGCGGCGGCGCGCAGCCGGGAGTGCCGGCCGGGGTCGGTGGCGGGCGGCACCGGGCCGGGCGGGCGCCGGTCGGGTGGGCGGGGTGGCCGGGAGTGGGCGTCGGGGACCTCCCAGGGCTCGCGCAGGCCGATGCCGAGGCGCAGGTAGCCGCGGGGGTGGGCGGGGCCGCCGAAGCCGATCTCGTTCCAGGCGGTGGGGGTGGCGTAGTAGGCGGTGCAGGCGTAGCGGGTCCACAGGCTCCACACGTGCCGCGCGGGCAGGCCGTGCCAGCGCGCGTCCCCCGTCTCCTGGACCCGGCCGATCAGTGCCCGCTGCTGGGTGTCGGTGAGGTCGGCGAAGGGGCCGTCGGCGTCCTCGTCGAGTGCGCGCAGGGTGCGGCGCCAGGCCTCGTCGTCCTCGGGCATGTCGCCGTGGTGCCAGCCGTCGGTCTGCCGCTCGGCGAGGCGGGCGTCGATCATCCCGAGCAGCGGGACGGCCGGGTGGTCGAGCAGCTGGTCGAGCAGGGCGCGGGCGGTGGCCTCCTCGGCGGGGGTGAAGAAGCGCAGCGGCGGCTGCGGGCCGGTGCGGGAGAGCACGACGGCGACGGTCTGCGGGTCCCAGTGCCGCAGCTGGCCGAGCACGTCGTAGCCGGGGAAGCGCGGTTCGCGTCGGGGTTCAGGCATCGCGCGACTCCCGGCGCAGGACGGCGGCGAGCAGTCCCATCCCTCCGACCAGGCTCATCAGCAGCGGTGCGAACAGCGGCGGGCCCATCTCCACGTTGTAGCGGGCCATCGCCCAGCCGCCGGGCTTCTCGGCGATGCCCCGCACGTGCAGCCAGGTGCCCTGCAGACCGTTGGCGGTGATCGCGGCGGAGGCGACCGGCAGCAGCGTGTGCGCCGCGCGCGGGCTGCACGCCCCGGCCACCCCGGCGGCCGCGCCGACCGGGCCCAGCCACACCGGCCACCACATGACGCGGTTGCCGAAGCCGGCCCGGTCGTGCTCCAGGTAGATCTCGGCGGCGGTGATCACCGAGCCGCCGGCGGTGGCCAGGGCCAGCGAGCGCTGGAAGCGGCCGGTGCGGATGTTGCGCACCACGAGGTCGATGCCGCGCCGGGCCGGGTCAGTGGCGCCCATGGCGGCCTCCGAAGGAGGGCAGGAGCTCCTGGAGCTTGGCCCGGAAGCCCTGGCGGACCATCGCGGCGCGGTCGGCGTCACCGCGTAGCACGGACTCGGCGGCGGCCTGGATCTGGTCCCAGGTGGCGTGCGGCGGGATCGGCGGGACGGCCGGGTCGGTGACCAGCTCCAGCACGTACGGGCGGTCGGCGGCCAGGGCGCGCTGCCAGCCGTCGGGCACCTGCCCGGGCTGGTCGGCGCACTCGCCGCCGAGGCCGAGGCCGCGGGCGAAGCCGGCGTAGTCGACGTCCGGGAGCTGCTGCGAGGGCAGGAAGCTCGGCGCGCCCTGCATCGCCCGCATCTCCCAGGTGACCTGGTTGAGGTCGCGGTTGTTGAGCACCGCCACCACCAGACGCGGGTCGTCCCACCGCTGCCAGTACTTGGCGACGGTGATCAGTTCGGCGAGGCCGTTCATCTGCATGGCGCCGTCGCCGACGATGGCGATCGCGGGCCGGTCCGGGTGGGCGAACTTGGCGCCGATCGCGTACGGCACGCCCGGGCCCATGGTCGCCAGGGTGCCGGACAGCGAGCCGCGCATCCGGCCGCGGAAGCGCAGGTGGCGGGCGTACCAGTTGGCGGCGGAGCCGGAGTCGGCGGCGACCATGGCGTCGTCGGGCAGCAGGTGGTCCAGGGCGTGGACCGCGTACTCGGGGTTGATCGGGTCCGCCTCGACCCCGGCCCGCCGCTCCATCACCTCCCACCAGCGCTCGGTGTTGTCGCACACGGTGCGCTGCCAGTCCCGGTCCTCCTTGCGGACCAGCAGCGGCAGCAGCGCGTCCAGGGTGCGGGCGGCGTCGCCGACGAGGTTGACCTCGTACGGGTAGCGCAGCCCGACCATGAACGGGTCGAGGTCGATCTGTACGCCCCTGGCCTGCTCGAACCCGGGCAGGAACTGGGTGTAGGGGAGGCTGGAGCCGACGGTGAGCAGGGTGTCGCAGTCCCGCATCAGCTCGTACGAGGGGCGGGTGCCCAGCAGGCCGATCGACCCGGTCACGTACGGCAGCACGTCGGGCAGCGCGTCCTTGCCGAGCAGCGCCTTGGCCACGCCCGCGCCGAGCAGTTCGGCGACCTCCTCGACCTGTCGGCGGGCGCCACGGGCGCCCTGGCCGACCAGCATCGCGACCTTCCGCCCGGAGTTCAGCACCTCGGCGGCACGCTGCAGTTCCTCCTCCTGCGGCACGACCGTCCACCGCGGATCGCCCAGGCTGGAGGGCACCATCTTGAACGCGTGCTCCGGCGGGCTGTAGTCCAGCTCCTGGACGTCGGCGGGCACGATCACGGCGGTCACCGTGCGCCGGGCGGCGGCGGTGCGCATCGCCCGGTCCAGCACGTTGGGCAGCTGCTCGGGGACGGTCACCATCTGGCAGTACTCGGCGGCGACGTCCTTGTACAGGCTGAGCAGGTCCACCTCCTGCTGGTAGGAGCCGCCCATCGCGCTGCGGTCGGTCTGCCCGACGATCGCGACCACCGGCACGTGGTCCAGCTTGGCGTCGTACAGCCCGTTGAGCAGGTGGATCGCGCCCGGCCCGGACGTCGCCGCGCACACACCGGTGCGCCCGGAGAACTTGGCGTAGCCGACGGCCTCGAACGCGGCCATCTCCTCGTGCCGGGCCTGGATGAACACCGGACGGTTGTCGGCCCGGCCCCAGGCCGCGAGCAGCCCGTTGATGCCGTCGCCGGGGTAGCCGAAGACGTACTCGACGTCCCAGTCGCGCAGTCGTTCCAGGATCTGGTCGGAAACCTTCGGGGACACGGTGTTCCTCCTTCACGTCCTTCACGGCCCGGCCCCCCGCAGCGCGGCTAACCACTGCGGGGACCCGGAAACGCCGCGCGGAGGAAAAGTCGGGCCGGTCCCTCCGCCCGACCGCCCGCCCGACCCGCGTTTGACCGGGCGGGCTGTGGCTAGACGCGCCGACGAACAGGAGGCGAGGCGATCACCGTGGCGGCACCGGGCACCGACCCTGAGACCCGCGCACCCCACCACCGGACGGGACGGCGGGAGACCCCCGACGAACGGGCGGACCGGCGCTGGAGCGACCTGCTCCAGGAGGTGCGGGTGGCCCAGACCGGCTCCCAGGTGCTGTTCGGGTTCCTGCTGAGCGTCGTCTTCATGCCGCGCTTCGCCCAGCTCGGCGGCTTCGACCGGGGCCTGTACGTGGTCACCGTCGTCCTCGGGGCACTGGCGACCGGCTCGCTGGCGGCCCCGGTGGCCTACCACCGGATCTTCGCCGGCCACCGGCTGAAGCCCGAGCTGGTGAACGCGGCGGCCCGGCTGGTGGCCGTCGGCCTGCTGCTGCTCGCGCCGACCATCGGCTCCGCCCTGCTGCTCCTGCTGCGGACGGCCACCGGCTCGGCGGCGGCGGGCTGGATCACCGCGGCGGTCATGCTCTGGTTCGTCTGCTGCTGGCTGCTGATCCCCGTCCGGCACCTGCGCCGGCACGACGACGGGTGCACCGGGCCGCCGCAGGACGATCCCGACCCCGGCTCCCGCCCGTCGGGTTTCGGCGGGGACGGTCCGGCCAGACGCCCACCATGAGGATCCTCAGCCGTTCGAAACCCCGCACCGTCGTCATCACCGGCGCGACCGCCGGAATCGGTCGGGCCTGCGTCCGCGCCTTCGCCACCGGGGGCCACCGGCTGGTGCTGGTCGCCCGGGGCCCGGCCGGACTGCGCGCCGCCTCGGCCGAGGCCCGGGCCGCCGGCTCGCCGGTGCGCACCGTGCCGGCCGACGTGGCCGACCCGCAGGCCTGCGAGGCCGTCGCCGCCCGTGCCGAGGCCGAGTTCGGGCCGATCGACGTCTGGGTCAACGACGCCTTCGCCTCGGTCTTCGCGCCCTTCACCGAGATCAGCCCGGCCGAGTTCCGCCGGGTCACCGACGTCACCTACCTCGGGTACGTCAACGCCACCCGCGCCGCGCTGCGCCGGATGCTGCCGCGCGACCACGGCACGATCGTGCAGGTCGGCTCGGCGATCGCCTACCGGGGCATCCCGCTGCAGACCGCCTACAGCGGCGCCAAGCACGCCCTCCAGGGCTGGCACGAGGCGCTGCGCTGCGAACTGCTCGCCAGCGGAACGGCGGTGCGGGTGACGATGGTCCAGATGCCCGCCGTCAACACCCCGCAGTTCGACTGGGTGCTCAACCGGCTGCGTGGCCGCCCCCGCCCCGTCGCACCCGTGTACCAGCCCGAACTCGCCGCCCGCGCCGTGCGGTTCGCCGCCGACCACCCCGGGCGGCGGGAGTACTGGGTGGGCGGCAGCACCGTCGGCACCCTGGTCGCCAACGCGCTCGCCCCCGGCCTGCTCGACCGTTACCTCGCCCGGACCGGCATCGACGCCCAGCAGGAGGACGGCCCCCGGCGGGCGGACGGCCTCGCCAACCTCTGGACGCCGTCGGACACTTCCCACGACCACGGTGCGCACGGCCGCTTCGACGACGAGGCCAGGGAGCGCAGCACCCAGCTGTGGGCCTCCCAGCACCACGGCCTGCTCGCCGTCGGTGGCGCCGCCCTGCTCGGTGCGGCGGCGCGAGGGCTCGTACGCGGGTCACGGTCCGGGCCGCCGGGGCCGGGCTGACCGTCGGGGGCGCCGGTGCCCGATGTCGGCACGCGGGTGGTCCGAGGCACAGCCCGCAGCGCTCGACCCGTCAGCGAGCCGTCCTCCGGCCCCGCCGCGGCTCGGCGGTGGTCCGGCGCCAGTCCAGGTACTGCTGGCGGACGTACCGACGCGCGCCGTCGCCGTCGGCGGTGACGCGGTCGTGTTCGGTCAGCTCCCCGGCCGCTATCCGCGCCCGCACCACCTCGTGCGGGTCGCCGTCGTCGCCCGCCAGGGCGATGCGGTCGGCCCGGGCGGCGGCGCGCAGCAGGTGCTCGCGCCGCTTGCGGGGCGGACTCTTGACGGTGCTCCGGCGGGCGGCCAGGTCCTTCTCCTCCTGCGCGACGTCCGGGGCGTCCGCGTAGGCCTCCGCCGCCGTGGGCACCGGGCCGGCCGGCACCTGCCGCACCGGCTGGGGCGGCAGCGGCGGCAGGCCGTAGACGTGGAGCACGGCGTTCGCGAACTCCGGCTGGTCGACGGGCACCCCGTGCCGGCCGAAGACCGCGAACAGCTCGGCCAGGGCGCGCGGTTCGACGCCGCGTGGCCGGTCGTCCTCGGTGACGTCGATCCGGCCGAGCTGCGGGCCCCAGAACCGGCCCGGCGGGTCCACCAGGCGCAGGCGCAGGGTCACGTGGTGGCCGCTGGTCTCGACCTCCTCGCCGAACTCCATGGCCAGGCCGCTGATCTCCGACCAGGCGTAGCGGCGCGTGGCCAGCAGCCGGACCAGGGTGAGGCCGTCCTCGTCCTCCCGCAGCCGGAAGGTGTGCGGCACCCCGGCGGCAGCCGCGCCGCCGATCAGCACGCCGATGAAGGTGGCCGTCCCGGCGCCGGTGGCCCCGGACCCGCCGAGCGCGAACATCGTCGCCACCGCCACGGCGCAGCCGATCCCGATGTTGCTTCCCCACTGCCGCATGAACGACAGCCGTACCGTCCGCATCCCGCCCCCTGATCGACCGCGCGTGTTGCCTCCACGGTCCCCGGGACCGCCGGGCCCGGGCAAGCGCCGACGGGGAGCTGTGACGGCCCCGTGACGAACCCGCCACACGGCGGCCGTCGAAGCGGCGCGCTACCGCCCGCGCAGCCGCCGGACGAGGTCGCGGGCGGCCTCCGGCCAGCTCGGGTGGTCGAAGGCGAAGCCCGCGTCGAGCAGGCGGGTCGGGACGACGCGGCGGCTCTTCAGCAGCAGCTCGGTGTCGGAGCGCATCGCGAAGGCGCCCAGTTCGGCCATCCAGCGGGTGGCGGGCAGGGCCAGCGGCATGCCCCAGGCGGTGCGCAGCTCGCGCATGAACTCGCGCTGGGGCAGCGGGTTCGGGGCGGCGAGGTTGACCGGCCCGGTGAGGTCCTCGCGGGCGATCAGGAACTCGACGGCGCGGGCGAAGTCCCGCTCGTGGATCCAGGAGACGTACTGGGCGCCGCCCGCGACCGGCCCGCCGACGCCGAGCCGGGCCAGCCAGGAGAGCGCGTCGAGCGAGCCGCCGCGCTCGGGGCCGAGGACGGCGGCGGTACGCAGCGCGACCCGGCGGGTGTGCGGGGTGTCGGCCTCCGCCAGGGTGCGCTCCCAGGCCTGGGCGACGTCGATGCTGTACCGCCAGGCGGGCGGGGCGTCGGGCTCGCTGCCGCCGATCAGGCCGTCCCGCTCGTCGTTGGGGGCGTCGTGGCGGTGGGCGTAGACCGTGGCGGTGCTCATCTGGAGCCAGCACGCGGGCGGGCGGCGGGCAGCGGCGACGGCCTCGCCGACGACCCGGGTGGACTGCACCCGCGAGTCCATCATCTCCTGCCGGTTCGCCTCGGTGTAGCGGCAGTTGACGCTGCGCCCGGCGAGGTTGAGCACGACGTCGGCGCCGTCGATCTCGGCCGCCCAGGCGCCGAGGGTCCGTCCGTCCCAACCGACCTGCCGGGGCCCGGCGGGCCTGCGGCCGAGCACGACGACCTGGTGCCCGGCGGCGGTCAGGCGCCGGTCGAGCAGCGTCCCGAGCTCGCCGGATCCACCGGCGATGACGACCTTCATGGGCTCCCCCTCTTGCCTCGGTTCCTCGGGACCCATCGTAGCCCAGAAATCTGAACACGTTCAGTTTCATCGTTCGCCCCGTCGGGCACCGGTCCTGACCGTCGACCGGAAGAAGTGGACCTTGCACTGAAGCACTCCGGTACCTATCGTCTCGATGTATCGGTTCGATATATCGAGCCGGGGTCAGACTGCCGATCAGCGGGGGCTTCGATGACGGGAACCAAGGACGACACACAGCACCACCAGGGGTCGGCGCAGGACGAACGGCGGCTGCACAGCTCGTCGTTCGGCCGGGCGGCGGGCGCCTACGCCGAACACCGCCCGGACTACGCCCTGGCCGCGGTGCGCTGGGCCCTCGAGGCCGCGCCCGGCCCGCGGGTGCTCGACCTCGGCGCCGGGACGGGCAAGCTCACCGCCGCGCTGGTCGCCCTGGGCCACGACGTCGTCTCGGTCGAACCCGACCCGGCGATGCTGGCCGAACTGCGTGCCGCGCTGCCGACCGTCCGCGCGTTGCCGGGACGAGCGGAGGCGATCCCGCTGCCGGACGGCTCCGTCGACGCCGTGGTGTCCGGCAACGCCATGCACTGGTTCGACATGGACGTCGCGGGGCCGGAGATCGCCAGGGTCCTCGCCCCCGGCGGTGTGCTGGCCGGCCTGTGGAACGTCTTCGACGACCGGGTCGACTGGGTGGCCGGCCTCGCCCGCGTCACCGGCCCCGCCGCCGTCGGCCCGCGCGACGTGCCCGCCGGCTGGCGCGTCGAGACGGCACGGATGCACCTCCCCGAGTCCGGCGGGGACGCCCGGTTCGACTCGCCCGAGCAGGCGCAGTTCCCCCACGGGCAGCGGCGGACCGCCGACTCCCTCGTCGCCACCCTCTCGACGAAGGCGGGCGTCCTGGTCATGCCGGAGCAGGAACGGAAGGCCCTGCTGGACGCCACCCGCGCCTACCTCGCCGACCGGCCGGAGACCGGCGCCGGCGAGTTCACCCTCCCGATGCTCACCAGCGTGCTGCGGGTCCGCCGGATGTGACCTTCTCACGGACAGCGGCCCTCGCTCCCCGGACGAACGGGGAACGAGGGCCGCTGTCACCCCGTCAAGCCGGCGTCACTTGTCGGCACGGAAGGCCCCGTGGACTCGCAGGTCGCCGTTGATCGACACCTGGCAACGGATGGCGGAATTCCGGCCCCAGCTTTTTCCTCACACGGCACTTCAGGCCCGGAAAAGACGAATTCACCCCGCGGCACCACCGGTCCTGTCGCCGATTCGATATCGCTGTTCGGCCTGCGGCAGCGGGGATCCACCTCGCGGGCGCTCCGCGGCGGGTTCGGCACCCGGTTTCCCGGGGCGGGTCCGCTCGGCCCACGCGGCCACCGGCGGCCCTGCCGCGCCGACAGCCGCGAAGAGCGCGCCGAGGAGCGGCCACCCGGTGTGGCCGAGCGCGAGGACCGCCCCGGCGAGGATCACCGGGGCGAGTGCCTTCCCGCGTCGACGCCGGCGGCGCGGAGGCCGACCGGTACATTTCCTACCGGCTCACCTGCGTGTTTCCGGACCGGGTGGGTGGCCACCGTCACCTGCGAGGAGCGAACCCTGAGTACGTCATCCGCCGAAGCGCTGTCCGTCGGGCTGCTGGCGCTGGTCCTGGTCTGCGCGGTGGTACGGCCGTGGGGCTGGCCGGAGGCCGTGGTCGCGGTGCCGGCGGCCGGGCTGGTGATCGCCACAGGCGCGATCTCCTGGGATCAGGCGGTGGCCGAGGCGCAGCGGCTCGGGCCGGTGATCGGGTTCCTGGCGGCCGTGCTGGTGCTGGCGCAACTGTGTGACGACGAGGGCCTGTTCCGTGCCTGCGGGGCGTGGATGGCCCGGACGTCGGCCGGGAGTCCGCGGCGGCTGCTGGTGCAGGTGTTCGTGGTCGCCTCGGTGGTCACGGCGGCGCTCAGCCTGGACGCCACCGTGGTGCTGCTGACGCCGGTGGTGTTCGTCACCGCGGCCCGGCTGGGCGCGCGCCCCAAGCCGCATCTGTACGCCTGTACCCACCTGTCGAACACCGCCTCGCTGCTGCTGCCGGTCTCCAACCTCACCAACCTGCTCGCGTTCGCCGCCAGCGGGCTGAGCTTCACCCGGTTCGCCGCCTTGATGGCGCTGCCGTGGCTGGCGGCCATCGCCGTGGAGTACGTGGTGCTGCGCCGCTTCTTCGCCGCCGATCTGGCGGCGGGTGCCCCGGCCGCGGGCGAGGCGGAGGCGCCGGAGACGCCGCTGTTCGCGCTCGTCACCGTCGCCTGCACGCTGGCCGGATTCGTCCTGACCTCGATCGTCGGCGTCGATCCGGCCTGGGCGGCCCTGGCCGGCGCGCTGGTCCTCGCCGCCCGGGCCCTCATCCGGCGTCGCACCACCCCGGTGGCGATCGTGCGCTCGGCCGCCGTACCGTTCCTGGCCTTCGTCCTGGCGCTCGGCATCGTGGTCCGGGCCGTGGTCGACAACGGGCTGGCCTCCGCGCTCGGGCACCTCGTGCCCCACGGCTCCTCGCTGCCCGCGCTGCTCGGCATCGCGGCGCTGGCCGCGGTGCTCGCAAACGTCATCAACAACCTGCCGGCCACCCTCGTCCTGCTCCCGCTGGCCGTGCCATCGGGTTCCGGGGCCGTGCTGGCGGTGCTGCTCGGGGTCAACATCGGCCCCAACCTCACCTACGCCGGCTCGCTGGCCACCCTGCTGTGGCGGCGCATCGTGCGCGAGCACGACACCGAGGTCGGCCTGGGCGAGTTCACCCGGCTCGGACTGCTCGTCGTACCCGCCGCCCTGGCAGTGGCCGTGGTGGCACTGTGGGGGTCCCTGCACATCATCGGAGGCTGATCGCGTGACCGTCGTCGTCTGGATCACCGAAGGCACCTGGCCCGCCTGCGTGGACGCCGCCCGCGCCCACGCTCCCCGCGACGGTGAGGTCGTCCTGCTCCACGTCAGCGGCCAGGAGATCCCCGGCGTCGCGCACGGCGCGTTCGCCGGGCTGCTCGGCCGCGGCCACCGCGAGCGCGACCCCGGCACCCGGGTGGAGGGCCTGGCGGCGGCCTCCGCCCGGGAGCTCCTGGACGCCGCGGCCGAGCGTCTCGGACGGCCCTGCACCCGGGTGGAGCGCACCGGACGGGTCGAGCGCGAGGTCGTCGCGGCGGCCGAGGGCGCGGCGCTGCTCGTCCTCGCCCGCGACGGCGACCGCACCCGGCTGGGACCCCACAGCCTCGGCCCCGCGTCCCGTTTCGTCGTCGACCACGCGCCCTGCCCGGTGCTGCTGGTCTGGCCGGAACCGGCACCGGGCACCGCCACGATCCCTCCCCCGCCCGACGGGCGGTAGCGGCGCCTCCGGGGCCGTGACGGCGGGCCAGTGCCCGACGGCCGGGCCGGGGCATGACTTTCGGAGCTGTCGACCGCAGGCCTGGGGCCCCATCTCACGCCTCCGGTCGGGCGAGGACGAAGTCGTCCTGCCGAGCCGACCGACGACGGTCAGAACGCACCAGACGCACCGATCCCGCCGGGGGCACTGACACCTCAGAGCTCGTCCTCATCACCCCGGTCGGCGTCGTACGGCGTCTCGCCGAACCGCTCCAGCGCCTCCTCCGGCCCGCAGCCGAAGGCGCGGCCGATGTACTCCCAGGTCATCATGCTGCTGCGAGCCCTGCGGCCGGCCAGCAGCGCGGTCGAACCGGCGGCGCGCTCGAACCGGGCAGCCGCACGGGCGGCGGCGTACGGCCTGCTCTCCGTCAGGTCGCAGATCCGGTCCACCAGCGCCGCGACCAGCTCCTCGACCTCGCGCGGCACCACACCCTCGGCCTGGTCGACGTGCCACTCCCAGTCCGCGAACGGCCCGGTGGCCTCGCCCACCGCCTGGGTCGCTTCGTCGTCACCGAAGTCCAACGGGTGCACCCGCTCACCCCGCCAGCCACAGCTGCAACCACCGCGCACCGCAACAGCCCGAGGACCATCCGCACCGTTGTAGAGCCACCAGGTGGTGCGCCCGTCCGGCAACGGCGCCGGCTCGCTGCCGTCCGCCAACACCGCCACCGGGAAACCCCGGTGGCGTCCACTCTCGTGAACCCATGGCATGCCGTGTTCCTCGCCTTCCTGGAGTACGGAACCAGGGTTCTGAGCCCGTGACGCACTGTCAAGGCCGCGCGACAACCGGTGCGCCCCGCAGTTCGAGGCGGCGCGCACCAGCCACCGCGCACCAAAGGCTTCGATCCATCCCGATCACTCCTGGCCGCCTTCCTTCGGAGCCGCCCGCACGGGCCGCCGACCGCAGAGAGCGCCCCACCACTGCGGCAGGCTCGCTCGCCTGGCGATTCCCCCTCCCCCGAACCCCGAGGACTTCACGTTCACCCTGAACGACGCCCTCGGCATACCGGTCCGCGTACGCGCCGACAGCAACTCGACGCGGTGGCGACGGCCGGAATGGTCCAGGGTCACCCAGCCCTGGCCGCCCACCCCCGGTCTTCCCACCGCCGCGAGGCAGCGGGGAACCCTCACCGAGGGGATGAACACCCGCCGCCGATCGACGTAGCCGCACACCGGCCTGCGAGCGCCTTCGGGGACTGGTTGCGAGACCACGCCGAGGTCCACATCGTCGGCCGGGGCAGCGCGAGTTCCTTGTCCGAAACGACCACCCGGGTGCGCCCTGGGTCCCGGCAAGCGGCCGACGCCTGGCATCTGCCGGACTGACCACACCCCAGACGCGTCATGTCCGAGCCGTGTCCGCTGCGGCCTCGGAACTCGCGGCCGATCAGCGGGACCTGCCGGCGGCGAGCTGGTGGCCGCGCGGGCGGCGGCCGCCTCCAAACCCCGGGTGCCGAGGACCCACCGCTTCCAGCGGGGCCTGGGTAACCGGAGCTATCCACCGGCGAGGCCGAGGAGCGCTCCGCGACCAACGCGGAGACGGCGGACCGGCACGCCTTCCGCTACGCCCGCGCAGGCTGAGTTCAGCGGTCGTGGCGATCGCAGTGGTCATGACCCCCGTCGTGCCCGTCGCCGTCATGCCCGTCGCCGTCATGCCCGTGGTGCCCATGGTGCTCGTGGTGCTTGATCGTGGTGGTGTCGTCGGCGGTGCGAAGGGTGGTGTCACCGCCTCCGGTGACGGTAGCGGTGTTGGTGACCTGCGCAGGGGCGTCGCAGGAGACGTCGACCTTCAGGGTGATGGGCGGGTAGTCCTGCCCGGCAGGCAGGACGTCGCCGCGGGTACAGGTGAGGGTGGCCAGAACGCAGTGCCATCCCTTCCCGGTGATCCGGTCGGCCCGGAGACCTGCGGGGAGGGTGTCGTGGACGGTGACCGTGGTGCCATCGGTCGGGCCGGCCGCTGCGGCATTGCCCACAGTAATGGTGTAGACGCCGTCCTCGCCCCGGACGAAGGGGTCCGTGTGACTCTTGGCGATGGTCAGGGAGGGACCGAATACCGTGAATGTGAGGCCGGTACTGCCGGTGCCGGCGGCACTGTCTGCGCCGCCGGGGCCAGTGGGGGCGCCGCCACTGGATTCGGCGAGGCCGTTGGTGGCGGTGTCGATCACCGGCACCGTGCGGCCGTTGACCTGGGCGACGGAGGCGCGCTGAGCCGTGGCGGTCCAGACTGTGGCCAGGACGATCGCCATGACGGCCGCCCCGGCCGTCATGACCGCCCCCGTCTTGCGGACCCGCACCCTCAGCCACCGTCGAAACATGCCGCCCATTCCTCCCGGGCCGCGGCTTGCTTCAGCCCGCCCTCTCCCTTGCCTGGACACCGACATCTCCGCTTCCAAACCGCCGACAACAAGACGCTACTGTTCGTGAACTGAATATCTCTTTGCGCTTCGGTGAGTGGGCTCGCGAAGACAACACGGTGGTGATCGCGGGGAGCACACGAGACCCGACGAACGCAGCGGGTGGGCCAGTGGCGCGCCACAGAGCGCCGACGAGGATGACGCCGGCGCGAAAGGGGCGCTAGCAGTGGTCACCGGCGGCGCCGGAGGAACTTGAGGCGCAGAAGGCACAGGGCGGCGACGAGGGCCGAAAGCCCGGCGAGCACAGGGGAGGGAAAGTGCCCTTGCCGGGCGGCCGACGCGACGACTGCTCCGGTGCTGCCGGGAGTCGTGGGGAAGGTGACGGTGGCACGCGTGGTGTGCTCGACCAGGCCGCTCCTGAGCGCGAGCTCCACGGTCGACGAGCCGTCCGGCAGCTGTGCGTCCAACGGGACGACGACGTCCGCGGCGTCCCCCGGAGCCAGCGTGGTGCCCGTCCTGGCCGGGAACGGTCCGACGCGCAGTCCGCCCGACCCGTCGAAGACGGAGAGCGCCCCGCCGATGTCCAGGGCACGGCCCCCCGTGTTGTGGATCCGGGCGTGAACCTCCGCCCGCCCGTCGCGGGCTCGGGCCGGATAGAGCCGCTCGATCTCGAAGTCCGAGGGTGGCTCACCACCGGGACCGACGTCGATGTACATGCGGACGCCCACCCGGCCCAGGAACGTCACATTGTGCGAGCGGTCCGTGGGGGTCTCCGTCTGCGCCCAGATGACGCCGTATCGCTCCCCGGCGGCGGCGTCCCCGGGCACCCGGATGGTGGTGCGTACCCGCGCCGTTTCGGAGGCCGCCAGCTCTAGGTCCGCCGTGTCGAGTGACGTCCAGCCGGTCAGCTCGTTGGGGGTGCGCTCCGGCGCGAAGGCGAACTCACCCTTCGCGATGGTGGCCGCCGCCGCGTAGACGGTGACGTGCATCGGCGTGGACGACTCGTTGGTGACCTCCACCCGCCGCTCGATGGTCGAGCCGGGCACGACGTGGTCGACGATGTAGGCGTGCGCCCTGGGATCCGCACGGCGGCTTTCCGGAGCGTCGAGCAGCTTGATGCCGATGCTCTTCCCCGCGGCCGGGTCCCGGGGGGAGGACAACCCGGGCGCCGCATGCCCCGCCGCCGGCATTACCCCCGCCGCCTGTACGAGGGCCAGCGCCAGCAGCAGAACCCCGCACCGGCGCGCCCCCTTCATTCCATCAGGCAACGGACTGGGTCAGCGTTCCGGTGTAGGTCCCGGAGACGGCGCCGGCGGGCACGTTGACCGAGATTGTCGGGTTCCAGGACGCGGTGTTGTCTCCGACACCGCTGCTCCCGGTGAGCACCGTCTGCGCGGAGTTGCTCAGCGTCACGTTCGTCGGAGTGACGGTGATGGTACCGGTCGTCGTCACCGTCCCGACCGTGTAGGTGGCGTCGGTGGCGGCGATCGTCGACACACCGTTCGTGAAGTCCGTCTCCGCCGCGGTCACCGTCCAGGAGGCCGAGAGGAGGGCGCGATCGTCGGTGACGGTACAGGGCCCGATCGGCGCGCTGATGACGGTGCCGGGCGCTCCCGAGCCGAGGTTGGCACTGGCCGGTACCGACAGCGTCAACGCGCCGGACGTGACGGTGAACGTGACGGTGGTGCTGGGGTCGGCCGCCGCGACAGCGAGGCCCGGCTGGACCGCGACGAGAGTCACGGCTGCGGCCGCGATGGACATGATTCGTGCGCGCACAATAGCTCCCGAAGTAGCCGCTCGCTGGCGGACACTGGCAGACGTGGCGTCAGGGAACCGGGCGCGGCCCTGGTCACGCAAGCCGACGCGCGCCACGCTCCGCCACACGAATGACCGCATTTCAGCCGGATCGAAGCCCGGCCCGCCTCGCTGCCGCCCTCACGAGTCAGCGCCGGCCGGGACGCCTTCGCCCCGCCCGGGTGGCTGGAGGTCAGCGACGGCAAAGCCTCCAAGTCCCGACTTCCTCCATGCCCGGGCCGCGGAGGATGGCGGCCGCGGTCTCCACCTCGTGTCGCCGCTCGCGGACCGATGGGACGTCCGGTTCGCGTCCGCCGCGGCCGCGCCCCCGCCCCGAGCGGCGCGCGATGGGTTGGTGCCCAGGGGGCGCGCCGCGGGAACGACCGTCAGGAATCCCTGTGGCTCGGGCCGGAGGCGGGTCGGGACGGTTGGGTTCAGGCCCGGGCGGAGTGGGTGAGGGCATCCCAGGCGCCGTAGCCGCCGAGGAGGTCGGAGACGTCGGTGTGGCCGTGGTGGCGGAGCAGGCTGGCGGCGATGGAGGAGCGGTGGCCGCCGGCGCAGTGGATGACCAGGGGGCGGTCGGTGGGGATCTCGTCCAGGCGGGCGGGGAGTTCGGCCAGCGCGATGTGCAGGGATCCTTCGACGAAGCCCGCTTCGCGTTCGCCGCAGGTGCGCACGTCCAGGACGGTGGGGGGCTGCTCGCCGGCCAGTGCGGTGCGGAGCTGGTCGGCGGTGAGGCGGCTGGCGGGGGTGAGGTCGTCGGCGAGGGTGGGCAGGGCGCTGCCGGGGTTGCGCAGGTAGCCGGCGATGTGGTCGAAGCCGATGCGGGCGAGGCGGACGACGACCTCGTCCTCGCGGTCCTGCGGCGCGATGATCGCGATGGTGCTGTCAGGGGTGAGGACGGTGCCGGCCTGTTCGGCGAAGCGGCCGTCGAGGGGGACGTTGACGGCGCCGCGGACGTGTCCCGCGCCGAACTCCTCGGGGCTGCGGGCGTCGAGGACGACGGCGCCCGCGGCGCGGGCCTCCCTGAAGCCCTCGGGGCACAGCGGACGGGCGGCGCTGGTGCGGTCGAAGAGCTCGCGCTCGCGGCGGTTGAGGTCGGCGTCATGGCCGAAGTAGGCGGGGGCGGCGGACTGGCCGGCGGTGACGATGCGGACGAAGGTGTCCTGGTCCATGGGCTGGCAGGCGTAGTTGGTCAGGCGCTGCGCGCCGATCGTGGACCGCTTCTCGCTGGAGAGGTTCTTGCCGCAGGCCGAGCCGGCGCCGTGGGCGGGGAAGACCAGGGTCTCGTCGGGCAGGCCCATCAGCTTGCGGTGCACGCTGTCGTAGAGCATGGCGCCGAGCTCCTCGGCGGTGACGCCGGCCGAGGCGAGCAGGTCGGGGCGGCCGACGTCACCGATGAACAGCGCGTCGCCGGTGAGCACGCCGTACGGGACGCTGTCGTCGGGCCGCTCGAAGACCAGGATGCTGATCGACTCGGGGGTGTGCCCGGGGGTCTCCATGATCTCCAGCGTGACGTCGCCCAGCTCGATCCGCTCGCCGTCGGCGAGCTTGCGGATGGCGTACTCGGTCTCCGCCCGCTGCCCGTACCCGATCCACGCGCCGGTGCGGTCGGCCAGTTCGAGGTGGCCGGCCAGGAAGTCCGCGTGGAAGTGGGTGTTGATGACACCGACGACGGTCAGGCCTCGCGCCCGGGCGTCGGCGAGGTACTCGTCGACGTCCCGGCGGGGGTCGACGATCACGGCCTGGCCACTGGTCTCGTCGGCGATCAGGTAGGACGCCTGGGAGAGACAGTCGAGGTAGTACTGGCTGAAGATCACGGGGTGTCTCCTTCGTTGGGGTCCGAGCAGCCGGCCACACACTCCAGCATACCCAGGGGGGTATTTATTCCGACGGACGAACCTACTCGAAGCGCCCGCCTCCTGTGCCCTGTCACGCGGCGGCGGTGCGACCGAACCGCCTGGCGCCACAGTGCCCTCTCGATACCCCCCACGGTATATTCCCGAGCATACGGCTTCGGGAGCCGATACCGGCGGGGGTATGCCGAACGATTTCGATAATACCCCCCGGGGTACTATGGTGGAGACATCGAGGGAGAACGGCCGCCGTCGCACCCGGGCATCGAGCCGGGTCGGGCGGGGCCGAGGACGCGCCGGTCATACCGCCGCACCGGGCCACCGGGCCCGTACGGACGCCCGCGCCGCCCCTGATCCGCCGGACCACGCGGTCCGGTCTGCACCACTGGAGAACCCCATGTCTTTGCTGCCGCACGCCCACGGGTCCGACGCCCACGGACACAGCACCCCCGGGCAGACCACCCCCGCGGAGGCCCACGAGCTCGCCCGCACCGGCGCCGCCGTGCTGCTCGACGTCCGGGAGGCCGCCGAGTTCACCGCCGGACACGCCCCCGGCTCACTGCACCAGCCGCTGATCGGGCTGGTCGCCGGTGTTCCACTGCCGTCCGAGGCGGCCGGTCGGACCGTGCTGGCGATCTGCCGCTCCGGCAACCGCTCCCAGCGGGCGGCGGAGCTGCTCGCGCAGCGCGGCGTCCGGGTGCTGAACGTGGCCGGCGGCATGAACGCCTGGGCGCTGGCCGGGCTGCCGGTCACCACGCCCGGCGGCGATGCCGGGCACGTGATATGACCACGCTGCTCCTGGCGCTCGCCGCCGGTGCGGTGGTCGGGCTCGCGCTGGGCGGGCTGGGCGGCGGCGGCAGCATGCTCGCCGTCCCCGCCCTGGTCTACCTGCTGGGCTTCAGCCCGGCGCTGGCCACCACGGCCAGCCTGGTGATCGTCGCCGCGACCTCGCTCACCGGGCTGCTCGCCCACGCCCGGGCGGGCCGGGTCCGCTGGCGCACCGGCGCGCTGTTCGCCGCCGCCGGACTGCCCCTCGCCATGGCCGCCGGGGCGCTGTCCGCCCATCTGCCGGGCGCCTTGCTGACCGGCGCCTTCGCGGTGCTGGCGGCGCTCGCGGCCTGGCGGATGCTGATGCCGCCCAAGGCCCAGGCGCAGGAACGTTCCGCCGCAGGAGTCGGCCGCTCCACGGCGGCGGGCGCCGGGCTCGGCGCCGTCACCGGACTGCTCGGCGTCGGCGGCGGCTTCCTCGCCGTCCCGGCCCTGGTCTCGGTGCTCGCCTTCACCATGGCCGAGGCGGTCGGCACCAGCCTGCTGGTCATCAGCGCCAACTCGCTCGCCGCCCTGCTGCCCCGTCTCGGGGCGACCGGCGCCATCGACTGGGCCGTCGCCGCGCCCTTCACCGGTGCCGCGATCCTCGGCGCCTGGGACGGCAAGCGGCTGGCCGACAAGCTCAGCGGGCGCACCCTCCAGAGGGCCTTCGCCGTCGCCCTGCTCGGCGTCGCCGCGCTGATGCTGATCACCACGCTGACCTGAGCCGCGGCGCCGACCCCGGCCGCAACGCCGAGCCCGGCCACAGCGCCGAGCACCCTCCCGACCTCAATCCCACCGCATATCCCCCCACCCGAGAGGACCCCGCATCCCCATGACCACGCCGCTGACCGTCGAACAGTTCCAGCCCCGCCTCGGGGAGCTCACCCTCATCGACGTCCGCTCCCCCGGCGAGTACGCCGCCGGCCACATCCCCGGCGCCCTGAACGTCCCGCTCGACCAGCTCGACCGCGCCCTGCCCGCGCTGCGCGAGGCCGCCGGGCAGGGCGAGATCGCCGTGGTCTGCGCCGCCGGGCCGCGCGCCGACAACGCCTGCCGGCAGCTGGCCGACGCCGGCATCCCGACCCTCACCCTGACCGGCGGCACCAACGCCTGGGCGACCGCCGGCCGGCCGCTGGACCAGGTGGCGGGCGCCCGCCGGGTGTGGTCGCTGGACCGCCAGGTCCGCATGGTGGCCGGCTCGCTGGTGATAGCCGGTGTGCTGGTCGACCTCGCCCTGCCGGGCGCCCGCTGGGTCTCCGCGGCCGTCGGCGGCGGGCTGGCGTTCTCCGCGCTGACCAACACCTGCGCGATGGGCTCGATGCTCTCCAAGCTCCCGTTCAACCGGCCCCGGCCGGGCGCGCCGACCCTGGACCAGACGCTCGCGAAGCTGAAGCGCTGACCCCTGCCCCCTCGCACGTGAAGGCCCCTGCCCACCCCCGCCGGGCAGGGGCCTTCACCTCTTCTCCCGGTCACCTCCCGGAAGCCGCCACCCGTCTCCAGGAAGTCGTCACCGCACATCCCGTTGACGCGACCGGGCCAACCATGTGAAATGTCACCCATCACATGCGATGCATCATAGCTCGCGACCCTGGCAGATTTGAACGTTCAAAGACGATCGCCCACCCACCGACCGGAGGTAGCTCCGCCATGCCGCCCCGCCCCCGCGCCTTACCCACCGGTCTCGTCCTCCTGGCCGTCCTCACCGCCCAGGCCCTCGGCGCCGCCCCTGCCCCGGCGGCCACCGGCACGCCGCTCGTCGACGGCGGGAGCTACCTCCTCGGATCCGCCCTGGACGGCTCCTGCCTCGGCCCGCAGTACGCCCAGGCCGCCCCCGGCACCCCGGTGGTCGGCGCGGCCTGCGGGCGACTGCTCAGCCAGCGCTGGCAGCTGCACCGCACCGGCGGCGACTACCTGCTGGTCAACGCCGCCGACGGCCGCTGCCTCACTCTCGGCGGCGCGGACCGCCGGCCCGCCACCGCCGACTGCGGCACCTCCCCCGAGGCCGAGCGCTTCACCGTCTCCCGCGCGCCGCAGGGCACCTACACCCTCACCGCCCGCGGCACCGGTGCCTGCCTGACCGCCGACCCGGCCCCGGTGGACCACCACTGCGACCACCGCCCCGCCCACCGCTGGACACTCACCCGCACCGAGCCGCTGGTGCTCGCCGACCCCGGCTTCGAGCAGAGCCGCCAGGGCGGGACCGCCGACGGCGCCGCGACCGACGGCGCGGCCACCGGCGCGGCCACCGGCGGCTGGACCTTCACCGCCCACACCGGCACCGCCACCAACAACCCCCACGGCGGCAGCCGCCTCGCCTACCTCGACGCCGGCCCCGGCTACGCGGTGAGCCAGCAGGTGACCGCCGTCACCGCGGGCTCCTACGACCTGTCCGCCTGGATCGCGACGGGCGGCGCCGGCGGCAGCCTCTCGGTGAGCGTCAACGGCGCCGTGGTGCGCTCCCTCCCGCTGCCCGAGCAGTCCACCTACGCGAAGTACACCCTCCCCCGGGTGCCGGTCGCCCCCGGTGACCGACTGACCCTCACCATCGGCTCCTCCCCCACCGGCTGGGTCAACGTGGACGACGCCGCCGTCGCGCCGTCCGCCCCCAACGACCCGGTGATCAGCTCCTCCGACCCCGAGGTCGTCGCCCTCTTCGACTGGGCCAAGACCAAGGCCAACAGCTGGGTGCAGCAGGCCGGCACCACCGGCGTCCGCGACCAGGACGAGAACCACCCCGGCGGCACCGGCACCACCACCTACGACGCCACCTACTGGGCCGGCTACCCGTTCCGATCCGCCTTCTACAGCCGCGACTTCGCCCACCAGCTGACCGGCGCCCACCTGCTCGGCCTGGACGCCGAGAACAAGACCATGCTGCGCGGCTTCGCCGCCTCCGCCACCGAGGCCAACCGGCTCTACCCGGTCTGGGCGCTCAACCTCGACGCCCGCAACTACGCCGCCATCGACTACCGCGGCCCGGACCGCTTCGTCCGCGAGCTGCCCGCGCCGTTCGAACTCGTCCAGCAGGCCGGCGAGGCCTACCGCTGGACCGGCGACCGCGACTACGCCGAGGACCCGGGCCTCGGCCGGTACGTCCGCAACACCCTCGGCCCGTTCGTCGCCGGCCACCCCGGCCCGGTCGACAACGGCGGGGTGCCGATCCCCCAGGCCACCAGCCGCTCCATCTTCGCCGGCACCGCCAGCTACGCCGAGAACGCCACCCGCACCTACGCCGAGGCGGGCGACGCGGTCGGCTCCCAGTACCAGGCCTACCTCGCCGCCGCCACGCTGGCCGACGCCCGGGGCGACGCCGCTGCCGCCACCGACTACCGGACGGCCGCCGAGCGGCTGCGCGGCTACGTCAACTCCACCTGGAGCGTGGACGGTTCACAGCCCGGCGAGGTCGTGCACGGCTACGACACCACCGGCAAGCCGATCACCGGCTGGGGCTACGAGGCGAGCGTGCTGATGCCGGTCAAGCGGCTGCTCGATCCGGGCCCGCGCCGGGACGCCCAGCTGGCCGCCATCGACGCCGCCGACTCCGGCCCGGAGCGCTCCGCCAACCTGGAGGCCTACACCTACCTGCCGGACGCCTTCTTCGCGGGCCACGACGCCACCACCGCCTGGAAGTGGATGCGGCACGTCTACGAGAGCACCGGCGAGCCGCACACCAGCGGCGCGATGCTGAACGGCGACTACCCCGAGGTCCCGTTCACCCTGCTGTCCCAGACCGTCCAGGGACTGCTCGGCGTCACTCCCGACGCCGCCGGGCACACGATCACCACCACCCCGCAGCTGCCCGCCTCGATGGGCTGGCTCCAGGTCGCGGGCATCCCGGTGGGCGACGGCACGGTGACCGTCCGCCACGACGGCGCGCAGCGCAGCACCGTCACCAACACCGGTACCGGGCAGCTCACTTGGGAGGCCCGCTTCCCCGGGCGGCACGCCCGGGTCACCGTCGACGGCGAGCAGCGCGAGGCCCGCGTCGCGACCGTCGACGGCGTGACCTACACCACCGCCACCGTGACCCTCGCCCCCGGCCGCTCCGCGACCGCGACCGTCACCGACTGACCCCCACACCGCACCACCGCGGCCGGCCGGCCCCACCCGGCCGGCCGCGTCCTCCCCTGGACCATCCTGACGATCCGCCACGTCCCCCACATCCTCAGGAGTGCGCACATGAGCCGAACCCGCCGCCGCGTCGCGGCATCCCTGCTCTCCCTCGCCCTCGCCACCGCCGGCCTCGGAACCGTCGGCCTCGGCGCGGCCGCCCCGGCCGCCGCGCTCGGAGCCGTCGGCCTCGCCCCGGCCACCGCGCTCGGCAACGGCAACGCCCTGACCCCGCCGATGGGCTGGAACTCCTGGAACTCCCTCGGCACCGAGGTCAGCCAGGACCAGGTCGTCCAGACCATCGACTTCATGACCGCCAACGGCCTGGTGGCGGCCGGCTACGGCACCGTCACCATCGACGACGGCTGGTCGCTCTGGCACCGCGACGGCCAGAGCACCGACCTGGTCCGCAACGCCGACGGCGGCCTGCAGCTGTACGACGCCGCGGGGAAGCCGGTCAGCGGCACCGACGGCACCGGCAACGACCCCACCTCCGGCCACCTGATCCCGCGCCCCGACCACTTCCCCGACCGGACCGTCGGCGGGCGCACCGTCAACGGCATCGCCTACCTCGCCCAGTACGCGCACAGCAAGGGCATGAAGTTCGGCCTCTACGCCACCGACACCTACCTCACCTGCCAGATGCACCCCGGCAGCCTCGGCCACGAGTCCACCGACGCGGCCGACTTCGTCTCCTGGGGCGTCGACTTCGTCAAGTACGACGACTGCCCGTACGGCCCGGCGATCACCGGCCCGGACGGGCACAACTACGGGACCCAGGGCGAGGGCAGGGAGCTGACCCGCTCGATCTACGCCCGGGTGCAGACCTTCCAGCGCGCCCTGGACGCCGCCTCGGCCGCCCAGGGCAGGCCCAAGGTCACCCTCAGCGTCTCCGCCCAGCCCGTCCACACCGGCCTGCCGTACCTGCTCGCCGCGGACGACCCGGCCCGCACCGACCCGGTGGTCCAGGCCGCCGGGACGGCCCCGTTCCACGCCCCCGGCTACGCGCCCACCGGCATCTGGTGCGGCCAGGTCGCCAACCTGTGCCGGATCGGCGGCGACCGGGACAGCGAGCTCGACGGGGTGCTCTGGAACGGGCAGTTGAGCACCGCGCTGGAGTACCCGGGCAACGTCCGCCCGGGCAGCTGGAACGACCTCGACATGATGTTCACCGGCTGGCAGGACGTCTACGGCCTGTGGGGCACCACCGACACCTGCGTCTGCCACAAGCCGTTCACCGACGACGAGTCGCGAACGGAGACGTCCGTCCTCGCCATGCTCGCCGCACCGCTGATCTCCGGCGCCGACCTGCGCACCGCCGCGCAGTCCCAGCACAGCGACCGCGGCTACACCTGGTCCACCGGGATCAACGACGCGAGCCTGGCGATCCTGAAGAACCGCGAGGTGATCGCCGTCGACCAGGACGGCCTGGCCAAGCCCGCCACCCTGGTCGGCGCCCGGCCGGCCGACGGGCGCGCGCCGGTGGTCCTCAAGCGGCAGCTCGCCAACGGTGACACCGCCGTGCTGCTGGTCAACCAGGACCCGTCGGCCGGCCGCACCGTCGCCACCAGCCTCGCCGAACTCGGCCTCGGCGGCTCCGGCTACCAGGCCAAGGAGCTGTGGACGGGCGCGAGTTCGACCGTCACGGGCCCGCTGAGCGCCTCGCTCCCGGCGCACGGGGCGGCCCTCTACCGGCTCACCCCGAAGTCGGCGGGCGGACCGTCGGGCGTGGTCGACGACGGGAAGTACCACGCGCTGACGGGCAACGGCCTCGCGCTGTCGCTGCTCGGCTCCTGCACCGCGCCGATCGGCTCGATCACCGACCTGGAGGCGCAGCGCGCCGGTGACCCGGCGCAGCAGTGGACGTTCACCACCAACCCCGACGGCACCGTCCGGATCAGCGACAACTGCGACACCGCCGCCCACCGGCACACCGTGCTCTCGGCCGGGGCGTCCGCCGGCGACAGCGCCTACCTGCTCGACCTGGCGCCCGGCAACCCCTGGCAGGAGTGGAAGCTGACCCAGGGCCCGGCCGCCGGCACCGTCACCGTCACCAACGTGGCCACCGGCCTGGTCCTGGACGCGGGTGCCGGCACCGCCGGGTCCTACGTCACCACCCGCCCGGCCTCGGGCCAGAGCTGGGGCCTGGGTTCCTGAGTCACTGCCGGGTGCCGACCGTCCGCACGGCGCGGGCGGCCGGCATCCGGACCAGCACCGCCACGCTCAGGCCGAAGATCAGCACGCCCAGTGGGACGTGGACCGACGGCACGTGCGCGATGCCGAGGACGACCTGTGCCGAGGCCAGCACGAGGAAGCCGGTGGCGTACAGGATCGGGCGGGGCGAGCCGCCGCCGGGCCGCCAGGCCAGCACGGCGGCGAGCACGTACAGCATCGAGGCGCCGTACATCACCCGGGCGCCGACGCCGTGCACCGACTCGCCGTAGGAGGTGGAGAGCAGCAGGCCGGCCGAGACCGCCTGGAGGAGGACGGTCGCGGTCTGGAGGGCGACGGAGACCCGCAGGAAGGTCCGGGTGCGCTGTTCCACCGCCGCCCCTGACGTCGTCTCCACCGGAGCACCTGCCGTGGTGTGGACGGCCATGATGCGTTCCCCCTCTTCTGCCTCGCGGCGGTCGGTCGGTACTGTCCCGGTCATCCGACGACGCAGGCCGGCGAAGTGTGAGGCGGGGTTCCCCTCCGGGCTCACGCTCCGGCCCGGACTCACCCTCCGACCCGGACTCGGACCCGGACGGACGAGACGAACCAGGGAGCGGCCCCGACCATGAGCACCGAACCGGACCTGAGCGTGATCGTCGGCGAGCGGCGGCAGCTGATCAACCTCGCCTACCGGCTGCTGGGTTCGCTGGCCGAGGCCGAGGACGCGGTGCAGGAGACGTACGCCCGCTGGTACGGGCTGTCGCGGCGGCAGCAGGAGGCGATCGTCTCGCCGGGCGCCTGGCTGACCACGGTGGCCACCCGGGTCTGTCTGGACCTGCTCGGGTCGGCGCGGGTGCGGCGGGAGCGCTACGTGGGCGAGTGGATACCCGAGCCGCTGCCCGACCGTACGGAATGGGCCGGCGGCGGCGGACCGGCCGATCCGGCGGACTGGGTCACCCTGGACGAGTCGGTGAACATGGCCTTCCTGGTGGTGCTGGAGGCGATGACCCCGGCCGAGCGGGTGGCGTTCGTCCTGCACGACGTCTTCCGCTACCCGTTCCCCGAGGTCGCCGAGATCGTCGGCCGCACCCCGGCGGCCTGCCGGCAGCTGGCCACCTCCGCCCGCCGCCGGATCGGGGCCGCGCGGGCCCCACTGACGCCGACGGGCGCGCAGGCCGGTCTGGTGCGGCGCTTCAAGGAGGCCTGGGAGGCCCGGGACATCACGGCCCTGATCGCCCTGCTCGCCCCCGACGCCACGATGACCGCCGACGGCGGCGGCCTGGCCGGCGCCGCGCTCCGACCGGTGCGGGGCAGCGAGCGGATCGCCCAGTACCTGATCCACATCGCCGACAAGGCGCCCGGGCTCACGCTCCTGGAACGGACCGTCAACGGCCGCCCCGGGCTGGTCGCCCGGCACGGCGGACTCACCGCGACCGTGGCCGCGTTCGAGCCGGCGGACGGCCGGATCGCCCGCATCTGGGCGGTCCGCAACCCGGAGAAGCTGCGCCCGTGGACGGAGGGCGACACGCCCTGAGTGGGTCCCCGTCCTACAGCTCCTCCACCACCTCCACGCCCGGGCACTCCCGCGCCAGGTCGGCGAAGAACCGCTCCCCGTCGACCACCGCCTCCGGCGGGTGCACCCCGGCCGGCCGCACCGTCCCGTCCAGCAGCTGTGCCAGCCCGAGCGCCGCCGGGACGCCCGTGGCCCGCGCCATGTCGGCCAGCAGCGCTTCCGCTCCGCGCAGGTGGGCGAGGGCGGCGGCCGGGCGGCCGTCGCGCGTTCCGGTGGCGGCGGCGAAGAACGGCGGGAGGGTGCCCGGGCCGCGCAGCCGCGGGGCGCGGGCGGCGGCGCGCAGGGTGCGGCGCACGGTGGGGTGGTCGAGGTCGGCGGCGGCGGTCTCGTTGGTCAGCCGTCCGGCGTCGAGGTCGGCGCGCAGCACGTCCAGGTAGGCGGCCGTACCGGCCCTGACCACCATGAGGTTGGCCGCGTCGCCGCCGGGCCGCAGGCTGCGGTGCAGGGTGACGGGCTCCGGGTGGCCGACGGTGTAGGCGGTGCCGTGGTGGCCGCCGGGCAGGTCGAGGGTGACCGGGCGCAGCGGGGGCCGCCGGACCAGCCGGCCGCCCTCCACCGTCGCGACGGTGCCGCTGATCTGCTGCATCCAGTGCACGGCGGCGGCCGAGACCGCTCCGTCGGGGTCGCTCAGCGAGGCGTCCGGCTCCGGGCCGACGTCGACCGGCCAGGCGGTGTACACGTCGGTCAGGGTGTCGAGGCGGGCGGCGGCCCGGGCCGCGAGCAGGTTGCTGACGCCTGGGCTGGCCCCCATCCCGAGCAGCGCGCGCACTCCGGCGGCGCGGGCCCGGTCGTCCAGGTCCAGCATGGCGAGGGTGGGTTCCCAGTCGTCGCAGATGTCCAGGTAGTGGGTGCCGGTGCGGATCGCGGCGCGCAGCACGTCGAGGCCGTAGCGGTAGTACGGGCCGACGGTGTTGAGCACGGCGTCGGCGTCCGCGAGGGCGGCGTGCAGGGCCCGTTGCTCCGTGACGTCGACCCGGGCGGCGCGGACGGGCACCGGTGCGTCGGCGGACAGTGCGGCGGCGGCGCGGCGGGCGGCGTCGAGGTCCAGGTCGGCGACCACCAGCTCGTGGACGTCGGGCAGTGCGGCGGCGACCCGGGCGGCGGCCCGGCCCATCGCGCCGGCGCCGCCGAGGGCGAGCAGTCTCATCGCGGGTCAGCCCTTCGGGTGGTCGAGCGAGGTCAGGAAGTTCCGCATGCCGTCGAGGTAGCCGGGGGTGAAGAGCGAGCGTGGTGCGGCGACGGCCAGGAAGGTGCTGCGCAGTTCGGAGTCCTCGACGTCCTTGGGCACGATGTCGTGGGTCGAGTCCGGGAAGCGCAGGACGTGGAGCAGGCCCGGGGTGGTGATCAGGCGGCGGTAGCCGGCCTCGGTGTCGTCGCTGTCGACGTTGACGTCCCGGCCGCCGAGGATCAGCTGGACCGGCACCCGGAGGGCGGCGAGGTCCTCGGTGGCGTCGGAGAGGTGGTTTCGCTTGTTGAAGGCCCAGCGCTCGGGGGTCAGTCCCTGGACGTCGCCGCCGGCGGCCCGGTACTGCTCGAAGGTCGAACCGGCCCGCAGGGCGGCCAGGTTGCGGTCGCTGCGGGCGACGGCGGCGGCGGTCTCCTCGGGTGAGGCGTGCCGTTCCGCGAGTTCGGCGAGCAGGTTGTAGCGGCCCTGCCGGAGCCAGTTGACGGCGGGGGCTACGGCGATCACGAACTTCACGTCCGGGGACTGCCGGGCGGCCTTGGGCATCACCCAGCCGGCCTGGCTGGCGCCCCAGAGCCCGATCCGGTTCGGGTCGATGCCGGGCCGGGTCCTGGCCCAGCGGATCGCGGCGAGGGTCTCGTCGGCGCGGTCCTGGATGCTCTGGTCCAGCCAGTTGCCGGGGGCGTTGTTCACGCCGGGCTTGTCCCAGGAGAGCGTCGCGTACCCGGCCTTCGCCATGGCCTCCCAGAGCGGCCGGTAGAAGGTGTCGTGGGTGGCGTCGGTCGGTCCGTCGCCGTGGACGAAGACCACCAGCCCGTACGGTCCGTGGCCGCCGGCCGGGCGGGCGAGCACGCCCTGGAGCGGCTGTTTGCCGCCGGTGACGGTGACCCGCTCCTCCGTGAGGTCGTACGCGTTCTGGTAGACCACCCAGCCGCCGGCGCCGGCCAGCAGGGCGGCCACGGTCAGCAGCGATCCCCAGAGTCGTGGGCGCTTGCCGAGCAGCTTCATATCGTTCACCAATCAATCGATCGTTTCTAAAACGACCGTATCAGATATGAACGCACTAGGATGATCGTCATGCAGGAGATCCCGACCCGGGTACTGGTGGACGCGATGGTCCGCGCCGACGGCACGGTCGACTGCGGCGACCTCTACGCCGTGGCCGGCCGACTCGGCATGAGCGACCAGCAGGTGCGGCTGACCATCAGGCGCCTCACCGCCGACGGCCGCTTCGTCCAGGAGGGCCGCGGCCGCCGGGCACTGCTGCGCGCCACCGCCGCGACCAGGCGCGAGATCGAGCCGGACGTCGGGTACCTCGCCCTGATGTACGCCCAGGACCGCGGCGAGGCCCCCTGGGACGGCACCTGGCACCTCGCCGGATTCGCCGTCCCCGAACGCGACCGCACCGCCCGCGACGGACTGCGCGAGACGCTGCTGCGGCTCGGCGGCGCCCCCGTGCAGAACGGGCTCTACGTCTCGCCGCACCCCTGGGAGCCGGACGTCCGGGAGGCGGCCGGCGCCCTGGGCGTCCTCGGCAACCTCACTCTGCTGAGCACCCGCGACCTGCACACCGGCGACACCGCCGAGCCCCGCGAACTCGCCCGCCACTGGTGGCCGCTGGACGAGCTGGCCGAGGGCCACCGGCGGCTGGCCGCCCTCGCCGCCGGGCAGCTCGCCCGGCTCACCGCGGGCGGCCTCTCGGAGACCGAACTTCTCACCGTGGCCGTCGAGTTGGCCGCCGCCTTCACCGAGGCGAGCGAGCCCGACCCGCTGCTGCCCCCGGAGCTGCTGCCCCAGCCCTGGCCCGGCGCCGAAGCCCGGGCGCTGGTCGCCCGCTGCTGGGCCCTGCTGCTCGCCGACCCCCGGCCGGGGGCGCCCCGGCTGTTCGACGCCTACGCGGAGGTCGTCGCGGCGGTCACCGGCTGACCGGCGCCGACCCCGACCCCGACCCCGACCCCGACCGGCCCGGGGTGCCGTGGCCCCTTCGGGCACACGGCGGGCACACGACGGGCGCACGGAGGCCGAGTTGGACGCCCGCCGCCCGTACGGTGTGGGAGGCTGGGGGCATGTGCGGTCGATTCGTCTCCACCACCACGCCCCAGGACCTGGTCTCCCTGCTCGGGGAACTCCGGTGGGACCCGGCCGAGACCTTCGCCCCGAGCTGGAACGTCGCCCCGACCGACCCGGTCCCCGCCGTTCTGGAGCGCGTCGACCGGGAGACCGGCGAGATACTGCGCCAACTGCGCCCGCTGCGCTGGGGCCTGGTCCCGTCCTGGTCCAAGGACCCCTCCGGCGGCGCCCGCATGATCAACGCCCGCTCGGAGACCGTGGACACCAAACCCGCCTTCCGCAAGGCGTTCACCGCCCGCCGCTGCGTGATCCCCGCCGACGGCTACTTCGAGTGGCGCGAGGTCCCCGCCGGCGCCGGGACGAAGAAGTACAAGCAGCCGTACTTCCTCAGCACCGGCGGCGTGATGCTGATGGCCGGCCTGTACGAGTTCTGGCGCGACAGCACCCGCCCCGAGGACGACCCGCTCGCCTGGCTGGCCACCGCCACCGTCATCACCACCGACGCCAGCGACTCCGCCGGCCGCGTCCACGACCGGATGCCCCTCACCATCGCCCCCGACGACCTCGCCACCTGGCTCTCCCCCGCCCACACCGACCGCACCGAACTCCACCACCTGCTGCGCCGCCCCGCCGACGGCGACCTGCGCGTGCGCGCCGTCCCCACCACCGTCAACAGCGTCCGCAACAACGGCCCCGAACTGCTGGCCAGCGCCCCGGACCCGCTGGGCCTGGCGGACTGAGGCCGAACCCCGGAGACCACATGAACGGCACCCCCGCGAGCCTCGTCGAGGCGGCGTTCCGCCACTACCGGTCGCAGGACCGGGAGGCGGCCCTGCCGCTGTACGCGGAGGACTTCACGTTCACCAGCCCCCAGGACGACCGCATCGGCAAGGAGGCGTTCTTCCGGCGGTGCTTCCCCACCGCCGACCGGTTCACGGAGCAGCGGATGCTTCGGGTGGCGCCCGCCGGCGAGGAACTCGTCTTCGCCTACTACGAGTACGAGCTGGCCTCCGGCGACCGCTACCGCAACGTCGAGGCGATCACCGTCCGGGACGGGCTGATCCGGGAGGTCCAGGTCTTCTTCGGCGGCCGGCAGCCGGGGCCGTGAACCCGGCCCTCCACCGGCCTGCTCGACCGCCGTCCTGACCTCGGGGCGATCGGGCCGGGTGATCAGGAACTCGGCGCCGCCCACGCGGCGGACACGGTTCTCCGGGCCGGCGGGTGCGGGGCGCGAAAAATCCGTTGGACGGCCGGGGCGGATCTGCCACGATCGCCGGATGGGTGCATTGGACGGAGTGGCGGCCGCAGTGGCCGCCGGAGCCACCGTGGAGTTCAGGCCGAGCGGCTCCTCGATGGTCCCGCTGATCCGCAGCCGGCAGCTGGTGGCCGTCGCCCCGGTCGACCCGGCCGGGCTGGAGGTCGGCGACATCGTCCTCGCCCGGGTCGCCGGGACCGTGTACCTGCACCTGGTGTCGGCCCTCGACCGGGCTAGGCGACGCGTGCAGATCAGCAACAACCGGGGTCGTGTCAACGGCTGGACCAGCCACGAGCGCGTCTTCGGCATCTGCGTCGCCGTCGAAGGAACGCCCCGGGCCGGCGCGGCCGACAAGGTACCGGCGGCCTCCACCGCCCGACCCTGATGTGTGCGCGACCGGCTGATCCACGCCCGCGCCCGGGCTCGCTCAGTGCGGCGGCAGCTGCCCCGGCACCGGGCCGCCGCGGCGGGTGAGGCGGCGCAGGAAGGTGGTGACGCCGGGGGTGCCGACGGCCCAGGCGCGGGCTTCCGTGTCGGGGCGGCGGCCGGGCAGCAGCGGCCGGGCGGGCGGGCCGCCGGCCCGGGTGAGGATCAGCGCCGCCACGTCCTCGGCGGCCGCCCAGTGCCGGGCCTCGCCGGTGGCCACCGCGAGGTCCACGCAGAGGTCCCCGACGCCCGCGAGTCCGCAACAGCGGAAGACCTGGGCGGTCCTCGGGGCGAGCGTCCGGCAGGTGTCGGCGGCGTCGGCGGCCAGGGCGAGCAGCGCGTCGTCGCCGTACTGCCGGCCGGCCTGGACCAGCAGGGTGCCGAGCCCGGCGAGCCCCCGGCACCAGGAGAGGTAGCGGCGGGTGGCCCCGGGTGTGCGGGCGGCGGCCAGGATGCCGGGGAGGTCGGCGGCGAGTTCGTCCACGATCTCGCGGGCGGCGTGCCGGGACGCCTCGTCGGGCATCGCCAGCAGGAAGTGGGCGACGCCGGCGCGGCCGTGCGCGAAGCCCTCGGCGAGGGCCGCGGTGCCGGGGTTGGGCTCCTCCCCGAGGTCGTCCAGTGGCCGGCCGGCCAGCCGGGCGGCGCAGTCGGCGGCGGCCGCGCGGTGCGCCGCGGCCGCCGGGCCGCGGGCGGCGAGCAGCAGGTGTCCGGTGCCGATCCCGGCGGTGCCGGCGATCTGGTCCACGCCCGTCCCCTCGTACCGGCGGTGTGCCGGGGGCTCGGTGCCGAGCGCGGCGGCCGCCTCGGCGAGGAACAGGTCGACGCCGGTTCGGCCCTGGTAGAGCGAGCCGTCGAGGTGGTCGAGGGCCGGGTGGACGGCCGTCCAGCGGGCCAGTTCGGCGGCGGCGGCCCGGGCGTCCGGGCGGTCCGGGTGCTGGAGCAGTTCGAGGCCGAGGCCCGCCGCGCCGTCGTACAGCGAGAGCAGGGTGCGGGGCTGTTCCGTGCCGGGGCCGGCGGCGGCCAGTTCGCGGGCCATCCGGACGCAGGTGGTGACGGTGTGGTCGAGCGCCTCGGCGGCCCGGCCGCCGGCCCGTCCGCTGTCTCGGTCGCCGGGGGCGCCGCGCCGCGCCGGCGCGGGCCCTTCCCGCAGTCGCGCCGCCGCGGCGGCGCGGTGCGCCGGGTCGAAGCTGAGCAGGCCCGCGATGAGTTCCGCCGCGGGGTGCCGGGGCTCGGGGAGGGCGGCGCGCAGGCAGGCGAGGGTGCGGTCGCGGTTGGTCGCCGGGTCCGGGTCGATCACCACCGGGTCGAGGCCGGTGAGGGCGTGGTGCAGGGTGGCGCCCAGCGCGTAGTGGTCCTCGGTGGGGTCCTCGCCGCCGGCGCCCGGCAGGCCGTAGCCGGCGGTGGCGCCCGGCGGGCGGTCGCCGGCCAGGGCGCTCACCCCGAAGTCGACCAGCGCGGGCCGGCCGTCCCGGTCGAGCACCACGTTCGCGGGCTTGAGGTCGCAGACCACCACGCCGCGCGCGTGCACCGCGTCCAGCACCCGCAGCAGTCCGCGCCCGAGCGTCCACCAGTCCCGCCCGCCGCCGGCACCGGCGTCGGCGCCGTACGGGCCGGAGGTGAGCACCTCGCGGCGCAGGTCGATCCGCCCGCAGGCGGCGCTGACCAGGTACTCGTCGGTGCCGTGCCGGAAGTAGTCGACCAGCGCGGGCACGCCGGGAACCCCGGTGAGCGCGTCGAGCACCCGCTGCTCGTGCCGCAGCCGGCCGCGCGCGTCGGTGCCCGAGCCGTCCTCGGCGACGAAGGCCCGGGCCTGTTTGACCACCACCTCGCGCCCGGTGGCGAGTTCGACCGCGCGGTAGACGTGGCCGCTCGCGGCGCGGGTGATGCCGGCGGTGATCCGGTAACGGCCGGCGCCGACCCGGGTGGTCGCCGGACGGGCGGGGGCGTCGGGCGCCTCGAACGGGTCGTCCGCCCAGGGCGGCCGGCGGTAGCGGGCCTCGGCCAGGCCGGGGAAGAGCGTGCCGTCCGGGCCCGCCATGCCGGCCCGCGCCTCGTCGTCGGTGACGCGGAACGGCCCGTAGCGGTAGTGCACCGGGGCGTCCGGCCGGACGGGGCGGTCGCTGATGACGGCGGGGCCCTCCCAGCCGGCCAGCGCCTGCGCCAACTCCAGCCCCAGGGCGCGGACTTCCTCCGGCCGGGGGTAGACCGTGACGGCCTTGCCCACGGCGGCGGCGCCGTGCCGGCCGCTGTTGAGCTCCCACAGCGCCGCCGTGCTCACCGCGAACTTCACGTCGCAGACCCGGCCGAGCAGGATCGGGAGCGCCGTGTCCAGCAGGGCGGCGAAGCCCTCGGGCCGGGCGGACAGGTGCAGCTTCCAGCCGTGGGCGAGGTCCGGCATCCGGGGGTCCCGGAGGTACCACCAGTGGCCGTCGGTGCGCAGCGGGCGGTGCGGCCCTGGCGCCCGTGCCTCCAACTCCTCGGCCCTGCGCCGCAGTTCCTCGTCCGGTGGGTCCGACCGGCGGACCTCGGCGGAGCCGGGGTCGGGCGGTGTGCTCATGGTTCCGTCCTTCCCCGGTCCGTCGTGGTCCGCCGGTCGCCGTGATCCGGCTGGATCAGGAGTTGAACTCACAGGGGAAGCGGGTCGGGACGTAGGTCACCCACGGGTCGGCGAGGCAGGCGACCGGGGTGAGGTCGGCGTCGAACTCGTCCTCGAAGAGGATGGCGTCCTCGTCGATCTCCAGCGGGCCCGCGTCGCGGATGTCGGTCATCAGGGCACTCATGGGGTCCTCCCAATGATTGGGGTTGGTGGGTCCAGCGCGCTGAGCGGGGCTCATGCTAGCCAGGCGCCCGGACCCGGGACAGAGTGCTGACAGACCTGCCGAATCGACTACGACAAAGGGAGGTTCCGTTTGTGGACGCCGCCTCCGCCCGCCGTCACCGGCGCGACACAGACGCCGCCCGCACCAGGTCAGCCCCGCAGGCGGCGGGCCCGGAGGAACTCGCGGGCCAGCAGCCGCAGCGCGGCGGGCTTGGCCGGGCTCGCCGAGCGGCGCAGCAGGGCGCCGAGGTCGGCGCGGGCGGCGGCGCTGGTGAGCCGCTCCACGCCGACGATGCAGCTGACCATCGGCCGGTGGGCGGGCGGCACCCGGTCGATGACGGCCCTGCCCTCGGCGAGGGTGCGGTCGGCCCGGTCGAGCAGGTCCGTGAGCAGGGCCCGGACGGTGGGCAGGTCGCGGGCCCGCTCCAGGTCGGCGCGGGTGACGCCGTGCTCCTCGAGGGTCCGCTCGGGGATGTTCAGCCGGCCGTCCGCGAGGTCCTCGGCGAGGTCGTTGACGAAGTCGAGCCGCTGGCTGCCGTCGATGAAGGTGCGGCAGGCGGCGCGGTAGTCGCGCTGGTCGCCGTCCGGGCCGATCAGGCCGGCGACCACCATGAAGCCGGGCAGCGAGTACCCGTCGACATAGGCCTGGTAGTCGTCCTCGGTGGCGAAGCCGGTGAAGTCCAGGTCGGCCCCGGTCGCGGCGAGGAAGTCCAGCACCCGCTCCCGCAGGACGGGGTGGGCGTCGACGCTGTGCAGCAGCGGGCGCAGCTCGGGGTCGTCGGTGCGGCCGGCGGCGAGGCCGTCGGTGACCTGCCGCTGCCAGCGGGCGGACGCCGTCCGGCGTTCGGCGAGCGGGCCGCTGTCGAGCAGGGTGTCGGTGCGGTGCATGAAGGCGGCGGCGGCGATCACGTGCGGGACCATCCGGGCGGGCAGCAGCAGTTCGGTGGCGAGCGCGGCCTCCCGCCGGTACCGGGCCATCTGTTGCCGCTGCCGGCCGTAGTCGGCCCGCAGCCCGGCCTCCCGCACCCCGGCCGCGTCCAGCGCCCGCTCCCACCTGCCCACTCGGTCCACCCCATCGTTCGTTCGACGGGAACCGAGCGTAGCCGGTGGCGGCGGGCGGACCTGTTCGGCCCCCGGCCTCCACCCCGCCGGTCAGCGCGGGCGGATCGCGGAGAAGCCGCAGGCCGGGGTGCAGAGGGTGACGATGCCGCTGTAGCGGTGGGTGGTGCGACCCCGGGTGACGCTGTGCATGGTGTACTTCTCCCGCAGGTTGGGCTCACGGCAGCGCGGACAGGCGGCGCCGACCGGCGTGCCCCACGGGCGGTTCGGGTTGAGCTTGGCGATCGAGACCACCATCAGGACGGCGGCCAGGCCCGCGCCGCCGAAGCCGACCACCCGCCACATCCCGTTCGAGGACTCCCGGCGGTCGATCATCTCGTCGTAGGAGTAGGTGCCCCCGCCGCCGCGGCTGGACCAGATCCGGCACTCGCTGTGCCGGGTCATGGTCTTGCCGTCGCAGGTCGGCGGGGTGTCCGGGTCCGACTTGCCGACCACCAGGGCCAGGAAGAACCCGAGGGCGATCAGCAGGCCGAACACGACCACGGCGACGGTCCGGCTGCGGCCGGTGTGCAGCCGTTTGCGCTCGTTGTACGCCGTGTCGATCACAGCCTGGGCCATGTTGCCCCCGTCGACCGCCACTGCTCTTCCCCCTGTTGTCCGCGCCACCCGTCCGGCCCGCGCTCCGGGCCGGACGTCCCCCGTTTCCGGGGGCGAGAAGAACCCACCATGAACGATGCGCTCTTGTACGGGACTTGGGAAGAGCTTGACCTTCAGTCGTGCGTCGAGCCGTCCGCGGCGACCGACTCCAGGTAGGCGGCCGTCTTCACCGGGTCGAAGTACCACTCCTCCAGGTCCGCCGGGACGTCGAAGGCGTTGGCGAACCGGTGGGCCACGGCGGGCTGCGAGACCCCGGCGTCGAGGATCCGGAGGACATGCGGGGGCGGCGGGGCGAGCAGTTCGTTGCTCCAGAGGGTGGAGGGGGCGGCGATCCGCCAGAACCCGTCGAAGGCCGCCTGCTGGAAGGCCCGGTCGAAGGGCCTGTCGCCGTGGGCGAGGATCGCCTCCAGGTAGCCGGCCGCGCACTTGGCGGCGTTGTTGGAGCCCTGGCCGGCGATCGGGTCGTTGAGCACGACCACGTCCGCGACCCCCAACACGGCTCCGCCGCCCGGCAGTTCACCGATCGGACGGCGCACGGCCGGGGCGAGGCGTCCGGCCAGCGTCCCTCCGGCGTCGGTGAGTTCGACGCCGGAGCGGGTGCGGTCGTACTCCCAGGGTGTGAAGGTCTTCATCAACTCCAGTGTCACCCGCAGGTGTTCGGCCGGATCGCGGATCCCGTCGAAGGTGTCCGCCGGGCCGCCGGGCAGGGCCTCCCAGGCCAGGATGTCGCAGGGCCCGGCCTCGGTCAGCGCCGGCACCATGAAGAGCTCGCCGACGTCCGGCACCAGGTTGCAGCGCACCGCCGGGTAGTCGTACTCGGGGCGCGGCCCGAGCCCGTGCACATAGGCGGCCGCCAGCGCGCGCTGCGGCCGCTCGTACGGGGAGCGCTCGTGGTCGCGCTCGAACAGCGAGGCCAGGGCGCCCTTTCCGGAGGCGACCAGCACCAGGTCGTACGAGCCGGCCAGGTTCTGCAGATCGGCCGGGGTCACCTGGCGCAGCTCCACCCGGCCGCCGCGCTCGGCGAACAGCTCCAGCCAGGTGGACATCTTCAGCCGCTGGTCGACGGACTGCGCACAGCCGTCCAGCCGCGCGACCCAGTCGATCGTCCGCTCCGACTCCGGCCCGGCGACCGACACCCCGAGGCCCTCGATCTGCGGCGCCCGGTCGGCCCACAGGTCCAGGCCGAGGGCCCGCTCGGTGCGCAGCGCGGAGTCGAACATGCACTGGCTGGACATCACCCGCCCGCCGCGCACCTCCTCCGGGCCGCGGTCGGTCAGCACCGTCACGTCGTAGCCGTGGGCCTGCAGCCCCAGGGCCAGTTGGAGTCCGGCCTGCCCCGCGCCGACGATCAGAATTCCGCGCATCGCCCCTGCCCTCCTGGTGGAGTGGATACGTCCCGGACGGCGGCCCGCTCGGCCCGGTTCGGCCCGCTCGGCACGGCCGCCTCCGGCCTGCTTACCAGTCGTCGCCGTGCCCGTCCACGAGCCGTGCGCCCGCACCGCACCGCACCGCCGGCCCTCACCCGGAGTCCAGCTTGCGGCCGGTGATCTCCTCCGGGCGGATCCGCACCCAGCGCGGCCGGTCCCCGCCCGCCCAGGGGGCCGCGCCGGGCAGGCCGGCCAGCCGTTCCAGCTCGGCGGGGTCCTCCACGTAGTGGGCCGGGCCGAGGGCGAGCACGCTCCAGCCGCGGCCGAGGTACTCGTCGATGTGGTCGACCTGGAAGGAGACCGCGGTGCCCTCCTCCGGGGCGGCGGCGCCGTGCGCGCCGGTGCGGTAGGCGAAGGAGCCCTCGTCCACCACGTAGTTGACCGGCAGCACCACAGGCCCGGGCTCGACCGGCAGGGCGATCCGGCCGATGCCGTGGCCGCCGACCAGCCTCCAGCAGTCCTGCTCGGTGAGGTCGAGCAGCCGGGGGCGCGGACCGGGGCCGCCCTGGCCGGGCGGGGCCTCGGCGCGGCCGGACCGCAGCTCTTCGGGGGTGCTGTCGAGGGCGGCGGCGATCCGCACGAAGCCCCCCGGGTCGAAGCCGGGTCCGGCCTCCAGCAGGCACCTCAGGTAGCGGGGCGCCATCGCCGCGCGGTTGGCCAGCGCCTCCTCGCTGAGGTCCAGCTGCTCGCGCCGCTCGGTGATCCGACGGGCCACGACGGCGGGGTCGGCGGTGTCGTTCACAGTGGTGACTCCTCGGCTTGCCGGGGGCCGTCCGGCCGCGCCCGGGCGTTGACCAGGCCGGACCCATCCAAGCGTCCGGCCTGCGGCAAGTCGAGCAACGGCCGGGCCCCGTGCGTGTCGGTACGGTCGGCCGATCGCGGACGCCGCACCGCCCCGTCCGGCTCTCGCCCGTCCGACCCGACGCCGTCCGACCCGACGCCGTCCGGCGCGCCGCCGCGTCTGCCGCCCGCCGCTGCGCCGGAAGGCGCAGCTCCACGGGCCCGCGCGGCACCGCCGCGTGACGATCGGCGGGACAGCACCCGCGCGCCGGTCGCCGGGAGAAGGGCGCGCCATGACCATGGACCGACGACGATTCCTCACGACCCTCGGCACCGCCGCCGCGCTGGCCGCTGCCGGCGGCGCTCCCGCCCGGGCACTGGTCGCCTTCCCGGCCCGCAGCCGCGGCTGGGCCGCCGCGCCGCCCGACTGGCGGTCGCTGCGGGACCGCCTGGGCACCCGGCTGGTGCTCCCGGCCGACCCCGGCTACGGGACCGCCCGGCTCGGCTACAACACGCTGAACGACGGTCAGCGCCCCGCCGCCGTGGCGCAGTGCGTGTCGGCCGACGACGTGCGGGCCTGTCTGGACGTGGCGCGCGGGCACGGGATCCCGATCGCGGCCCGCTCCGGCGGCCACGGCTACCTGGGGTACGGCATCCCCGCCCAGGGCCTGGTGATCGACCTGCGCCGGATGGCCGACGTCGTGGTGCGCCCCGACGGAACCGCCGAGGTCGGCGCCGGCGCCCGCCTGATCGAGGTGTACACGGCGCTCGCCCAGGCGGGCCGGCTGCTCCCGGGCGGCAGCTGCCCGACCGTGGGGATCAGCGGCCTGGCCCTGGGTGGCGGCATCGGCGTGCTGACCCGCGCCTACGGTCTCACCTGTGACCGGCTGGCCGCGGCCGAGCTGGTGACCGCCGACTCGCGCCTGCTCACCGCCTCGCCCGCGGTGGAGCCCGACCTGTACTGGGCGCTGCGCGGCGGCGGTGGCGGCAACTTCGGCGTCGTCACCCGTTTCACCTTCGCCACCGCCCCCGCGCCCGGCCTGACCGTCTTCGTGCTCGGCTTCCCGGCCGGCTCGGTGACCCAGGTCCTGGGCGCCTGGCAGCAGTGGGTGGCCGGTGCCCCTCCCGAACTCTGGGCCACCTGTCAGATCTCCGGCGGCACCCCGCCCGGCTGTCGGATCGTCGGCTGCTACGTGGGCGACCCGGGCGGCGCCAACCCCCTGATCGACCACCTGGTGACGGCGGCCGGCACCGCCCCGAGCTCACGCACCGTCTCCCCCGAGGACTACCTCGGCGCCATGAACTTCATGGCGGGCTGCTCGCACGACACCCTCGCCCAGTGCCACCCCACCTGGGAGGGCGGCGTCCTGCCCCGGGCCGGCTTCGTCGCGGTCTCCCGGATGCTGGGACCGGCCGCGCTCGATCCGGCGAAGGTCACGGCGCTGATGGCCGGCCGCACCGGCGTCAGCCTGCTGTTCGACTCCCTGGGCGGCGCGGTCGGCGCGCTCGCCGCCGGCGCCACCGCCTTCCCGCACCGCGACTCGCTCGCCGGCGCCCAGGTCTACGCCGGCGCCACGCCGCTCAACGAGGACCGGGTCCGGAGCACCGTGAACGGGATCCGCGACGGGCTGGCCGGTCTCGGCGCGCGCGGCGCGTACGTCAACTACATCGACGGCACGCTGCCCGACTGGGGCCGTGCCTACTACGGCGGGAACCTGCCCCGGCTGAAGGACGTGGCCCGCCGCTACGACCCGGACGGGGTCTTCGCCTTCCCCCAGTCCGTGGCCGCCGCCTGACCCTGCCCCCGCACCCGTCTCACGCCGTTCCGGCCGGCGGTCCCGGCCGGGCCGTTGCCACGTCACAATGCCCGCGCACGCCCCTGTCCACCGCCGCCGCCCGAGCGCATACTGGCCTGCGCGGCTCGCAGCGGGCGACGGGGCCACTCCGGTCCCCGGCCCGGTTGCGCCGTGACGGGGGGGTCGAGATCGTGGCAGCTGTCGTGATCGTCGCCGCGCTGCTCCTGCTCTGGCTGGTGACCGGCGTGCGGGTGGTACAGCAGTACGAGCGCGGTGTGGTGTTCCGGCTCGGCCGGGTCAGCGGGCAGGTCCGCGAGCCGGGGGTGAGCCTGCTGATACCGGTCGCGGACCGGATGCGCAAGGTCAACGTCCAGGTCGTCACCATGCCGGTGCCCGCGCAGGAGGGCATCACCAAGGACAACGTCTCGGTGAGCGTCGACGCGGTGCTGTACTTCCGGGTGATGGACCCGGTCAAGGCCACCGTGGACGTCCAGAACTACTCCTTCGCGATGCTCCAGGTCGCCCAGACCTCGCTGCGCTCCATCATCGGCAAGAGCGAGCTGGACGACCTGCTCTCCGGCCGGGAGAACCTCCACCAGGGCCTGGAGGTAATGCTGGAGAGCCCGGCCACCGGCTGGGGCGTGCAGATCGACCGGGTGGAGATCAAGGACGTCAGTCTGCCGGACTCGATGAAGCGCTCGATGGCCCGCCAGGCCGAGGCGGACCGCGAGCGGCGGGCCCGGATCATCACCGCCGACGGCGAGTTCCAGGCCGCCGCGAAGCTCGCCGAGGCGGCGGGCAAGATGAGCGAGACCCCGGCGGCGATGCAGCTGCGGCTGCTCCAGACCGTGGTCGAGGTCGCGGCGGAGAAGAACTCGACGCTGGTGCTGCCGTTCCCGGTGGAACTGCTGCGCTTCTTCGAGGCCTCGGCGGCCCGGGCCGCCGATCCGGAGGCATAGGCCGGGCCTATGGCCCCCATAGATCACCACCTCCTACTTTCCAGGTCATCCGTAGGGTTTGCTACAAAGGTTCAGACCACCTTTGCGCCGCGCCCGACCGGAGGACCACTCGTCATGCCCCGCCCGATCCGAGTCGCGATCGTCGGAGCCGGCCCCGCCGGCATCTACGCCGCGGACGCCCTGCTGAAGTCCGACGCCGCCCAGGAGCCCGGTGTCTCGATCGACCTGTTCGAGCGGATGCCCGCGCCGTTCGGCCTGATCCGCTACGGGGTCGCGCCCGACCACCCGCGCATCAAGGGCATCGTCACGGCCCTGCACCAGGTGCTCGACAAGCCCCAGGTCCGGCTGTTCGGCAACGTCGACTACCCGAACGACCTCGGCCTCGACGACCTGCACCGCTTCTACGACGCCGTGGTGTTCTCCACCGGCGCGACGGCCGACCGCGCCCTGGACATACCCGGCATCCACCTCGACGGCTCCTACGGCGCGGCCGACTTCGTCTCCTGGTACGACGGCCACCCGGACGTGCCCCGGACCTGGCCGCTGGAGGCCGAGAAGGTCGCCGTCCTCGGCGTCGGCAACGTCGCCCTGGACGTCGCCCGGATCCTCGCCAAGACCGCCGAGGAGCTGCTGCCCACCGAGATCCCGCCGAACGTCCACGAGGGCCTGAAGCGCAACCGGGCCGTCGAGGTACACGTCTTCGGCCGCCGCGGCCCCGCCCAGGCCAAGTTCAGCCCGATGGAGCTGCGCGAACTGGACCACTCCCCCACCATCGAGGTGATCGTCGCCCCCGAGGACATCGAGTACGACGAGGGCTCGATCGCCGAGCGCCGCGCGGTCAAGCACGTCGACCTGGTCGCCTCGACGCTGGAGAACTGGGCGATCCGCGACGTCGGCGACCGCCCCCACCGGGTGTACCTGCACTTCTTCGAGTCCCCGGTGGAGGTCCTCGGCGAGGACGGCCGGGTCGTCGGCCTGCGCACCGAGCGCACCGAGCTGGACGGCACCGGCAACGTGCGCGGCACCGGCGCCTTCACCGACTGGGACGTGCAGTCGGTCTACCGCGCCGTCGGCTACTACTCCGACGAGCTGCCCAAGCTGCCCTTCGACCCGGTCTCGGGCACCGTCCCGCACCGGGCCGGGCGGGTCCTGGACGGCGACGGCTCGCACCGCACCGCCACCTACGTCACCGGCTGGATCAAGCGCGGCCCGGTCGGCCTGATCGGCCACACCAAGGGCGACGCCAACGAGACCGTCGCCTGCCTGCTGGACGACCATGCCGCGGACCGCCTGCCCGGCGCCGTCGACCCGGACCCGGCGGCCGTCGAGGAGCACCTGCGCGCGCAGGGCGTCCGCTTCACCACCTGGGCGGGCTGGCAGCTGCTGGACGCCCACGAGCGCGCGCTCGGCGAGGCCGAGCAGCGCGAGCGGGTCAAGGTCGTCGAGCGCGAGTCCATGCTCCGCCACAGCGGGGCCTGAGCCGCGACCCGAGCGCGGAGGCGCCGCCGCCGGATCCCGCGGGAATTCCCTCCGGAACCCCGCGGGGTTCACCACCGCGCCCGCGGGATTCCCGGCCGATTTCCGCGCCGGGAAATCCGGGTGCCGCTGCCGATCGTCCTGCCACACCCCTCGCGACGCCTCGTCAGGGGCGGACGATCGGCAGCAGCAACTCGTCCACGATCTCCGCCGGATCGAGCTGGACCGGATCCCCGCCGCACATCTTGATCCGGTACAGCATCAGCGCCGGCACCAGGTCGGTGACCAGCGGGGTGACGGCCCCGGGGCGGACCTCGCCGCGCGCGGTGCCGCGGTCCAACACCTCGGCGATCAACGCCGTCGTCGGCTCCACCACCCGCTCCAGCACGATCTCCACGAAGGCGTGCGCCCGCTGGTGGTCGAGTTCGCTCATGATGGCCCGCACGGCGGCGCCCAGCTCGCTGACCATGGCGGCGCGCAGCCTGGTGACCACCTCCAGCAGGTCCCCGCGCAGGCTGCCGGTGTCGGGGGCCGGTCCGGACGCCGGCAGGCTGGCCCGCAGCGCGTCCTTGACCAGCTCCTCCTTGGAGGACCAGCGGCGGTAGAGCGCGGCCTTGCCGGTCTGCGCGGCGGCGGCCACCCCCTCCATGGTCAGCCCGGCGTAGCCGTCGGTGGTGAGCTGTTGGAGGACCGCCTCGTAGATGGCGCTCTCCAGCGCCTCGCCCCGCCGCCGCAGCGGGGCGCCCGTCACCGGTCCGTGCCCGGCAGCCGTGTCAGCGGTCATGGTTGCGCACCTTCTTCAGTCGCCTTTCGTCAGTTCGTCGCTCCACACGTCCACCGCGGATCTCCGGGAGATCCCGGGCCGGGCGCGTCGCCGGTGAAGCATTTCGCCCCCGGAACTTCCCACCGCCCGGACATCACCGGGGGCTACTGTCGATGTTAGTGAACGAACCCGTTCCCGCCGCATTCCGGTCGTCACCCGGAGACGCGCTTCGCGGCGGACCTTCCCGCGCGGCGGGACCGGGACGGGACCGTGGCCTCATGCGGCTGGGGCGGCGACAGGGGTGGCATGGAGGAGCAGGTCGAAGCGGACCTGCCTGTGGATTCCCGTGGAGGACCCCATGACCGACAGAACGGCCGGCACCGCATTGATGGCCGCCGGTGTCGCCGCGGTCTTCGCCGCGGTGGCCGTCGCCGCCGCCGTCCGGGCGTGCAGGTGCCCGACGCGCGGCAGCGAAGTCACCTCCGGGACCAAGCGCCACCGCCCCGGCCCCCCGATCATCACCCCTTCCTGCGCCAACCCGCCCTTCTGCTAGACGCAGCCCAGCCCCAGCCCCCGGCCGCCGCCCGGCGCCGGGGGCGCCTCAGGTCGGCCTGGGCCCGTTCGAGGCTTCGGGAGGGCCCGCCCCGGTGGCGGGGACCGGGCATCAGCCGTCGGCGGGGCGGCGCGGCAGCACCGCGTGCACCCGGGTGCCGTGCCGCAGCGCGTTCACGGTGCAGCTGCCGCCGATCTCCGCGGCCCGCTCGGACATCGACAGCAGCCCCACTCCCGGGTGCTCGGGGAGCCCGCTGCCCGGGCCCTTCCCGTCGTCCTCGACGTTGAGTTCCAGCTTCCCGGCGTCGACCCTGACGGACACCGTGACACTGGTCGCCCGGGCGTGGCGCAGCACGTTGTTGAGCGCCTCCGCGGTGATCCGGTAGACCGCGACCTCGACGGCGGCGGGCAGCGCGGGCAACGGGTCGGGCTCCAGCCGGGTCGCGACGGCGAGGTCCGGGCCGCTGAAGGTCTCGGCGAGCCGGCTCAGCGCCAGGGAGAGGCCGTAGTCCCCCAACGCGGTGGGGCCCAGGCGGTCGGTGATCCGCCGGACCTCCCGGACCGCCGAGGCGAGGTCGTCCGCGACCCGGTCCAGCACGGAGGAGAAGAGCGCCGGGTCGTCGACCGCGGCGGCGGCCTGGAGGCGCAGGCGCAGCCCGGCCAGCATCGGGCCGAGGCCGTCGTGGATGTCCCGGCGCAGCTGGCGGCGCTCCTCCTCACGGGCCGCGACGATCCGCTCGCGGCTGGCCCGCAGGTCCTCCGCCAGCTGGAGCGAGGCGACGGCGGGCGCGGCCTGGTCGGCGAGCGAGCGCAGGATGTCGCGGTCACTGTTGTCGAGCACCCGCTGGCCCTCGCGCGGGGCGGCGGTGAGCCGTCCGATCTGGTCCCCGCGATGCACCAGGGGAAAGCCCTCGCCGCTGCCGGAGAGCTCCCCGACTGCGGCCAGCGATCGTTCGCCGCTCCGCGTTGAGACGGTCAACTCCACACCGGGAAGCCGCAGTTCGTCGGCGACGGTGCGACACAGCACGTCCGGTACCTCCTGCGGGTCGACGGTCTGGCTGACCCGCCCGGCCAGGCTGCGCAACACCTGGTACGGCTGCGCGCGCGAGCCGTAGTACCAGCGGTCGACGATGCCGGAGGCCCAGCGCACGCCCCTGGGCAGGCCGACCGCGAGCAGGAAGACCGCGGCGACGACCAGCAGCGCCCCGGGGCCGCGACCGGGGATCAGCATGGTGGAGAGCAGACAGGCCACCACCACGAAGACCACGGCCAGCCCGGCTGCCACCAACAGGCCGACCAGGACCCTCCTGGCCGCCCGGTCCAGCCGCCAGGAACCGTCCCGGACGACGACGACGGCCAGGGCGACCGTCCACAGCGCCGAGGTGACCGCGAGCGCGACGTACGAGGGCGCACGCTGGTCGTCGAAGTAGTAGGCGAGTTCGGCCCCGCCCCACAGCAGGTAGACGCCGAGGGCGATCAACACGTTCTGGCGCCGCCGCCGGGACACCCCTCGGGTGCGGGCGAGCGGAACGAGTACCACCAGCACGACCATGGCGACGTACACGACGAGTTGGGTGATGTGCATCCGGTGGTCGAAGTCCCGCAGCCAACTCGCGACGGTGCTGCCGGCCAGCGGGTTCGGCTGGCCGAAGACGGTGGGCTGGTAGACGTCGTAGCAGGCCTGGGGCAGCTCCCACAGCCCCACGGCGACGATCGCGAACCACCACCGTCTGCTCGGCAGCGTCCCGTACGGCAGCCACAGTGGAAGAGCCAGCCAGACGGTGCCGCTGACGACGTAGCCCACCACCTCCAGGACCACCACGGCCCCGACCGCACGCGGGTCCCTCACCTCGCCCCAGAGCGGGGCCTGTGCCGCGTACGGGAGGATCAGCGCCGTCCCGTACGCGAGCAGCACCCAGCCGAGCTGGTTCCCGGGTCGGTGGGCGTGCAGCAGCACCCCTCCGGCGACGGCGGCGAGGCCGGTGCCGAGCACCGTGAGGTGGTGGGCGGGCACCGAGAGCCCGGGCACGCCCAGGTGGCTCACCACGTACCCGGCCCACAGGCCGCCGGCCACCAGGCAGACGAGCGCGCACAGCCCGGCCGCGGCGAGTTGCCGCTCGGCCGGGCCGGACTGTGGCCGCCATCCGGCTCTTCGCGTGCTCTCCGCAGCCATGTCCGCCCTTTCCCTCGCCGGGCACCTCCGGATCCCTGAAGTCTGCGCCACCTGTTGTCCCGGGCGCATGAGGCAGCGGCCCCGCCGGACTTCACGGCGGGCCCGGAGGGGGAAGGAGCGGGCCTGGGAGGCGGAGGGGCGGGCCCGCCGGGGTGGTCAGACCGGCGGGTTGGGGCGGGTCAGCCCGCGGTCGTAGGCGAAGATCACGGCCTGGACGCGGTCCCGGGCGCCGATCTTCGACAGCACCCGGCTGACGTGCGTCTTGACCGTCGACTCCGCCAGGACCAGGCGCTGGGCGATCTCGCTGTTGGACCAGCCGTGGGCGATGGCGACCAGGATCTCCCGCTCGCGGTCGGTCAGGGCGTCCAGCCGCGGATCCGCGGCCGGCACGGCGCCGGGCGGACGGACCGGCAGGCGGTGGGCGTAGGCGTCGAGCAGTCGCCGGGTGACGGCCGGGGCGACCACGGCGTCGCCCTCGGAGACCGCGCGGATGCCGGACAGCAGCTCCTCGGGCCGGGCGTCCTTGAGCAGGAAGCCGCTGGCACCGGCGCGCAGCGCGGCGTGCGCGTACTCGTCGAGGTCGAAGGTGGTCAGCACCAGGATGCGGGAGCGCCCTCCGGTGGCGACGATGCGGCGGGTCGCCTCGATGCCGTCCATGCCGGGCATCCGGATGTCCATCAGGACGACGTCGGGGCGCAGGTCGGCGGCCAGCCGGACGGCCTCGCCGCCGTGGGCCGCCTCGCCGACCACCTCGGTGTCGGGCTGGCTCTCCAGCAGCATGCGGAAGCCGTAGCGCTGCAAGGGCTGGTCGTCCACGATGAGGACGGTGGTCACGTCGGGCCGCCTGTCGGGTCGGGGGTGGGCTGAGGGCCTGCGGTGAGGTCCGGGCCGGCGGTGAGGCCCGGCGTGGGTTCGGTGTCCGGGACGGCGCCGGGGTTCGGCGTGGGTTCGGCGTCCGGCCCGGGGCCCGGGTTCGGCGTGGGTTCGGCGCCCGGCCCGGGGGTGAGGTCCAGGACGGCCTCCACGGCCCATCCCGCGCCGGGGGTGGGGCCCGCCGTGACGGTGCCGCCGTACAGGGCCGCGCGTTCGCGCATCCCGGCCAGGCCGTGGCCGTACCCGTGGGTGCGCCCGTGCCAGCGGGAGCCGCCGGGCGAACCGGTGTCCTCGACGCGGACCCGCAGGCGCTCGGCGTCGACGGTGAGCGTCACATGGGCGCGGGTCTCGGGCCCCGCGTGCTTGAGGGTGTTGGTGAGCGCCTCCTGCACGATGCGGTACGCCATCAGCTGGACGCCGCGGTCCAGGCGGCCCAGGGCGCCGGCGGCCGTGTAGACCACCTGCGGTCCGGCGGCGCGGATGCGGGCGCAGAGCCCGTCGAGGTCGGCGATGCCGGGCTGCGGGGTGTACTCGGCGGTCTGGTCCCCCTGGTCGCGCAGCACGCCGAGCATCCGCCGCAGTTCGCCGAGCGCCTGCCGGCTGGTGTCCCCGATCAGCAGCAGGGCCTCCCGACCGCGTTCGGGGGTGGCCTGCGCGGCGTACGCGCCGCCGTCGGCCAGGGTGACGATGACGGACAGGTTGTGGCCGATGATGTCGTGCATCTCCCTGGCCATACGGGCGCGTTCGGTGGCGGCGGCCAGCCGGCTGCGCTGGTCGCGCTCTACCTCCAGCCGGGCGGCCCGCTCCCGCAGCCCGGCGAGCTGGGCGCGCCGGACCCGCACCGCGATGCCCAGGGCCACGGCCGCCGTCGCGGCGCTGAACAGGAAGAACAGGGCGTCGCCGACCGGCAGCCCGCCGCCGGAGACGGCCACCGCGACCGGCGCGACGGCCACCGTCATGGCGGCGCAGGACCACGCCAGGTGCCGCAGCCGGCCGTGCAGCGCCAGGCTGTAGAGGGCGACCAGCAGGGCGGCGTCGGCGCGCAGCCCGACGTCCAGCGACCACTGCAGGACGAAGACGGCCATGATCGCGGCGAAGGCCGCCGTGGGCCGGCGCCGGCGCCACAGCAGCGGCAGCACCAGGCCGGCCTGGAGGGCGAGGGTCTGCGGCAGCGGCAGCCGGGTGAGCACGATCCGGTGCTCGCGCGGGCCGCCGTCGACGTGGCCGGGGAAGAGGTCGGGCAGGCAGAACAGCAGGAAGACGGCGGCCACCACCGCGGCGTCGAGCGCCCACGGGTGGTCGCGGTCCGCCTGCCGCAGCCGCTGGCCGATCCGGGCCAGGCGGGCGAACAGCGGGTGCCCGGACAGGAGGTCGCCGGCGGGGGTGTCGGCGGTCCGCGGGTCGGCGGCCGGGGTGCCCGCGGCCGGGGTGCCCGCGGCCGCGAACGGGCTCGTCGTGGTGGTGGCGGGGTCGCTCACCGGTGGCACCTCCCTGGTCGGCCGGGCTGTCGTGGTCGTGTCCGCGGCGCCGGTGGCTCCCGGCGCCGCGGTGGATGGACTCCTCCCGAGTCTCTCAGGCGTCGGTGCGTACCAGCCGCACGGCCGCCGCCCCGAGGGCGAGGACCGTCCAGCCGAGGAAGACGGCCAGCCCCACCGTCGGCGAGAGCGTGGTCGAGTCGTGGTGCAGGGCGAACATCGCCTCGCCCGCGTGGCTGGGCAGGTAGGGGCTGAGGTGGCTCTGCCAGGAGCTGGGCAGCAGCGAGGTGAGCCCCGGGATCAGCATCAGCGTGGCCACCAGCACCGCGATGCCGCCGGCCACCGAGCGCAGCAGCGCGCCGAGCGCGACGCCGATCACGCCGACCAGCGCGAGGTAGAGCCCGGCCCCCAGCAGTCCGCGGACCACCCCGGCGTCGGAGAAGCTCATCGCCACGCGGGTGCCGGACAGCACCCGGGTATCGGCGCCGAAAACCGCGAACACCCCGACGGTGCCGAGCACCAGCGCGATCAGCCCGTACACGGCGGCCTTGGACCAGAGCACCGGGAGGCGGCGCGGCACGGCGGCCAGCGTCGAGCGGATCATGCCGGTGGAGTACTCCCCGGCGGCGACCAGCACGCCGAGGATGCCGAGTGCCAGCTGGGCGAAGTTGGTGCCGAACAGGGACAGGCTCAGCGCGCTCGCGCCCGCGAAGTCCCGGTCCATCGGGCGGCCGGAGGACATCCGCGACTTGAACTGGTAGGCGGCGATCAGGCCGAAGGCGACCAGGAAGAGCAGTGCCAGCCCGAGGGTGATCCAGCTGGAGCGCAGCGACCACAGCTTCGCCCACTCGGAACGCAGCACCCGCAGGGGCGTCACCCGGTACGCGGGGCGGGCGGGCCGCACGCCACCGGGGGCGGGGACCGGGCTCGGTGCGATGGTGCTCATGCCACACTCCTCGAAGTCTCGGCGGCGGTGCCGTCGGCGGTGGTGATCGTGCCGTGGTACTCGACGGCGTCGCGGGTCAGGTCCATGAACGCCTCCTCCAGGGAGACCGCCCGGGGGGTGAGCTCGAACAGCGCGATGCCCTGCTCGGCGGCGGCCAGGCCGATCTCGCGGGCCGTGCGGCCGGTGACCAGCAGCTCCTCCGAGCCCGCCCGGCCGGTGACCTCCACGCCGGGGCCGGCCAGCGCGGCGCGCAGCCGGGCCGGGTCGGCGCTGACGACCTTGACCACGTCGCCGCCGGCCTGGCGGACCAGGTCCTGCACCGTCGTGTCGGCCAGCAGCCGGCCGCGGCCGACGACGATCAGGTGGTCGGCGACCAGGGCCATCTCGCTCATCAGGTGCGAGGAGACGAAGACGGTGCGGCCCTCGGCGGCGAGCGAGGTGAGCAGGTTGCGGATCCACAGCACGCCCTCGGGGTCGAGGCCGTTGACCGGTTCGTCCAGCATCACCGTGGCCGGATCCCCCAGCAGGGCCGAGGCGATCCCGAGCCGCTGGCCCATGCCGAGCGAGAACGCCCCGGCGCGCTTGCGGGCCACCGAGGAGAGGCCCGTCAGCTCGATGACCTCCTCGACCCGGCGGCGCGGGATGCCGTGGGTGTGGGCCTGGGCCATCAGGTGGTTGAAGGCGGAGCGGCCCGGGTGGATCGACTTGGCCTCCAGCAGCGCGCCGACCTCCTGGAGCGGTGCCGCGTGCTCGGCGTAACGGCGGCCGTTCACCCGCACCGAGCCGCTGGTGGGCGCGTCCAGCCCGACGATCATCCGCATCGTGGTGGACTTGCCCGCGCCGTTCGGCCCGAGGAAGCCCGTCACCGTCCCCGGCCGGACCGTGAAGTCCAGCTGGTCCACGGCCGTCTTCTCCCCGTACCGCTTCGTCAGCCGGTGCGCCTCGATCATCGCTCACCCCTGTGCTCCGGGGCCTGCCCTTCCGCCTGCCCTCGCGCACCACGCTACGTGCGGAGTCGGCTCCGATCCGTGGTACCGCGGTCCGATCATCGGCGAGCCCGTAGTACCGCGGTACCACCCCGACACCCCACCACGGCGGGTGGTCGGCGTCAGCGGTGCTCCGCCAGCACGGCTCTGACCTCGGCCAGCAGCGTCCGGTGGTCCTCGCCGTACGTGACGACCGCCGCGAACACCGCGTCGATCGCGGCCCGCAACGGGTCCGGCTCGGCCGCGCCGAGGACGGCGGGCAGCGCCATGTGCGGCTGCGACACCGGCGGGTCGGGATCGAGCGGACCGGGGACGAGACGGGCCGTGCGGGTCACGGCCGGCTCCGCGCCCGCGGCGGGCGGTGCCGGGGGCTCCTGCCGCTCCGTCACCGTACCGGTGGAGATCACCGGCGGTGGCACGGACACCGGCGCGAACATCGGCGACGGGGCGTAGAGGTCCGCGTGCGGGGGGCGGAAGGGCTCGCGCCCCGGTGCGACGGCCCGGCGGACCGTCCGGGCGGGGACGCGCGGGTCGGCGGCCAGGGCCTGCCAGAGCGCGTCCGGGTCGTCGAAGGGCGGCGGCAGCGGGCGGTCCTCCTCCAGCGCCGCCAGCGCGGCGGCGACCCAGTCGAGCCCGGCGAGGCCGGCTGCCGCGCAGGCCCGGCGGGCGGCGAACCGCGCCACCACGCGCTGGGCCCGGGGGCCGGCGTCGTCCAGGGCGTGCGGCAGGGACGCGTCGAACTCCAGCAGGCCGCGGACGTTGCCGACCACGCCGCGCAGGGCCTCGCTCGGCCGGCGTCCGCCCCACTCCCACAGCTCGGCGGCGGCCGCGTTCTCCCGCCTCACCCGCTCCCGCGCGCGACGGGCCCGGAGTTCCTCCGCGGCGCGTTCCTCCGGTGTGGGGGGCGGCGGCAGCTCCCGGGCGTAGTCGTGCCAGTACGCCGCCTTCCGCGAGGTCTGCCGCAGGACGCGGTCCGGCTCGGGCGGGGCCGGCCAGAACTGGAGCAGGTAGCGCTCCGCCCCCGGTTCGCCGGACGTCCGGGTGTCCAGCCGGTGCCCCTCGTCGAGGCCCCGGGCGCAGTAGCGCACCCGGTGGTCGCACTGCGCCAGTCCCAGCTCCCGGGCGTCGCCGCCGCCCCACTCCACCAGCAGGCTGGAGTCCGTGGCCGGACGGAAGGAGACCTCCACCACGTCCTCCCAGGCCTCGTCCAGCGGCGGGGCCTGCTCGTGCACCTCGACGGTGAAGCCGACGGCGCCGGTGTGCAGCCCGGTGGTCAGCCAGAGCGCCCCGGGGACGGCCGCGCCGCAGAGCCCCGCGCGCTGGCCGGCGAAGGCCCTCGCCAGGTCGGGCCCCGGGTAGTCGGGATCGCTCTCGACGTAGATCTGTCCGTAGTGGACCCGGACCTCGCCGTCCACCGGCCTGCGCACCCTCACCACACCCTCCCGAAATCGGTACGGCCCGAGCGTAGGCGGCACCACCGACACCGCGCCGCGGTCCGCTCCGGGAGGCGGCGGGCCCGGCACCCGTCGATACTGGGGCCGCCCGGACTCTTGTGGAGGAACCATGGACTACGGTCTCGGCGTCCGGCTCGACCGGCCGTTCGCGCAGGCGGTGGAGGCGGTCACCGCCGCGCTCAAGGAGCAGGGCTTCGGCGTCCTGACCACCATCGACGTCCGGGCGACGCTGCGCGAGAAGATCGGCGCGGAGATCGAGGACTACCTGATCCTCGGCGCCTGCAACCCCGCCCTCGCCCACCGCGCGCTCCGGGCCGACCGCCGCATCGGACTGCTCCTGCCCTGCAACGTGGTGGTCCGGGCGGACGGCGACGCCACCGTGGTGGAGGCCGTCGACCCGCAGACGATGGTCACCCTGGCCGGGCCGGAGGGCGGGCTGGGCGAGGTCGCGGACGAGGCGGCGCAGCGGCTGACCGCCGCCCTGGACGCGCTGCGCGGATGAGGAGCAGACCATGACCGCACCCGTCGTCGTCGGATTCGACGGCTCGCCAGAGAGCCTCGCCGCCACCAAGTGGGCCGCCCACGAGGCGCGGCGCCGCGCCTGCCCGCTCGACGTCCTGGAGGCCTGGCCGTGGCCGCACCGGGACGTGGTCGGCAGCGAGGAGACCTACCGGCACGCGCTGGACCGACTGGCGGTCCGGACGGAGGAGTTGCGCCGGCTGGTCGGGGACGAGCCGGTCACCTCGGCGGTCGTCCGGACCGACCCGGCGGAGGCGCTGGAGGCGGCCGGGAACTCGGCCTCGCTGCTCGTCCTGGGCTCGCGCGGGCTGGGCGCCGTGCGCGGTTTCCTGGTCGGTTCGGTGAGCCAGGAGGTGCTGCGGCGGGCGAGCTGCCCGGTGGCGCTGGTCCGGGCCGAGGCGGTCGAGTCCGACGGCCCGGTGCTGGTGGGCCTCGACCTGGCGCATCCGATGGACGACGTGCTGGCCTTCGCCTTCGACGCGGCCGCCCGGCGCCGGGCGCCGCTGCGGGTGGTGCACGTCTGGTCGCCGCCGGTCGCCAGCGAGTACATGGCGCTGCAGGCCGTGGGCGGGCTGAAGGGCGAACTCTCGTCGGTCGAGCGGACCCGCTTCGCCGAACAGCTGGACCCGTGGCGGGAGCGCCGTCCGGAGGTGTCGGTGACCGCGGACCTGATCCAGGGCAGCCGCTCCGTCGCCCTGGTGGACGCGGCGGCCGAGGCCCGGCTGCTCGTCATCGGCCGGCGCCTGCGCCGCACCCTGCTCGGCTCCCACCTCGGCCCGGTCGCGCACGCCGCGATCCACCACGTGCGGTGCCCGGTCGCGCTCGTCCCGCACAGCTGACGGGCCGGCGCCCGGGCCGGCCCTGTTCGGGGCCGTCGGCGGGACGTGCGCGGCGCGGAGCCGCTGGAGCGGGCCGTCGAGGAGCCGGCGTTCGGCCGGGGTCAGGGCGTCGAGGAACCGGTCCTGCCCGGCGGCGGCAGCCACAGCGACCGCCATGACCAGGGCACTCCCCCCGGTCCGTCAGGATGACGACGCGGCGGCGCCGGTCGGTGTCGTGCGGACGGCGTTCGACGAGCTGCCGGTCGGCCGGCTGGTCGAGGACGGGGACGGGGACGGGGACGGGGGCGGGGTTGCGGGCGGGTTCGATCTGTACCGCGCCTTCCCCCGGGACGCCCGGGACGACGCCGAGTCCGCCGCCGGCCCCGTCGACACGCCGCTGCCGTACGTCCGCGGCGACCGCGAGGGCGGGGACATCGAGGCCCACGCCCGGGGCTTCCGGGCCGCGGGCGTCCGCGATCCCACCACCGCGGCGGTCGCCGGTGCCGGGCACTTCGCCCAGGAGGAGCGGCCCGCCGCAGTCCGGGCGTCCTGCGCGACTTCGCCGCCGCACCGTCGACGCCGTGAGGGACGCCGTCGGCGCACGCGAGACGGCCCGACCGGGGGCGGGCGGCCCGGGAGCAGAGGCCCCGGGCCGCCGGCCGCCCGGTCGGGCCGGCCGCTCAGCGGGTTCAGCGGATACAGCGCGTACAGCAGGTGCCGCAGCGTCAGCGGGCTTCGCGCCGGCGGACGAAGCGGGTGAGCGCCGAGCCGGACACCAGCGCGGCGGCGCCGACGGCGCCGACCGCCGCGACGGCCTGGCCGTGCGAGCCGGTCGCCGCGAGCTCGGCCGCCGCGGCCGCGCCACCACTGCCGCCGCCACCGCGGCCGCTCCCACCGCCGTCACCGGCGACGCCCGCGGCCTCGCGGATCTGCCGGACGATCACGTCGGGGTGGGAGATCATCGACACGTGCGAGGAGTCGACCTCGACGGTGTGGGACTTGGCCCGCTTCGCCTCGAAACGTTCCAGGTCGGGGGCGATGGCCCGGTCCTGCTTCGAGACGACGAACCAGGACGGGATGTCGCGCCAGGCGGCGGCGGTGGCCTTCTCCCCGAACCCCTCCAGGGCCACCGGGCGCTGTTCGGCGGCCATCAGCCTGGTCCTGGACTCGGGCAGGTCGGCGGCGAAGACGTCCCGGAACTTGTCGCCCCGGAGGTAGAGGTCGGTCCCGCTGCCGCCACGTTCCGTGAACGGGACGGGGTTGAGCGCGGCGGCGAGGTCGCTGCCCGCGAACTTCGTCGACAGCTCCGCCGGGGACTCGCCCACGTCCGGCGCGAACGCCGACACGTAGACCAGGCCCTTGACGTTCGGGTTCCCGGCCGCGGCCTGGCTGATGACGGCGCCGCCGTAGGAGTGGCCTGCCAGGACGATCGGGCCGGCGATGCTCTTGAGCAGACTCGCCACGTCGGCGGCGTCATTGGCCAGGCCGCGCAGCTCGTTGGGCGGGGCGACGACGTCGAACCCGTCGTCCAGGAGGCGTGCGGCGACGTCGTTCCAGCCGGAGGCGTCCGCGAACGCGCCGTGCACCAGGACCACCGTCGGTCTTCCCCCGCCGCCGCCCGGCCTGCCGCCGGCTTCGGCGGCCAGGGCGGGCGAGACGGTGACGGCGACCGCGCAGGTCGCGAACGCCACCGTGACGGCGGAGGAGATCGTACGGCGGGACAGCGATATGCCCATGGTTCCTGCCCTTTCGGAGGAGGTGGGGGGCTGGAGCCACCCTGCCCACAGCGTCGCCCGGGCAGCACATCACACTGCGCATGCGGGTGAATCCGCACCGCTGTTCGGGTTTCCGCGCGGGCGCCTTCGGTTTCAGAGTTCCCCGGACCTGAACCGGGCGGCCTCGTCCTCCAGGTCCGCCAGGTCGGGTGTGCGGTGGCGGACGGCGCTCACCCACTGCTGGACGAGGGCCCTGAGGTCGGCGAGCCGGCCGGCGACCGGGCCGGCGAGGAGGGCGAGGAGTCCGGTCGCCGCCGGGTCGCCCTCGTCGCAGGTGGAGCAGAGGGCGGTCTCCTTGAAGCCGGTCACCTGTTTCCCGGCCTGGTTCGGCCAGGAGTGCGGGTAACGGGCGGTCAGAAGGGCCGGGATCCCGCAGCGCCGACAGGGCGGGAGGGCGGCGGTACGGACCTCGATGGCGTTCCTGGCCTTGATCCTTCCGAAGGTGTTCACCCGTACGGTCTACCCCTCTCGACCCTGGTCGATGACGCGGCGGACCGTGCGAACGGACCGGTGACCGGCGACGTCGGGACCGGCACCGGAAGGGACGCAACCTTTCACCCGGGTCACGGCATCCAAGTGATGTCAGGACCGTGGGCGGGAACGGGGGCCGCACCCGAAGTAATTCCGACGTGTTCGGACCGTCGATTTCTCCCATCCATGTAGTTCGCATGCGACTTGACCTGTCGTGGTCGAACTCCGCATCTGTTGCACAGCCGTGACGATCCGACAGGAAAATCCGTTCGACCAGCAGGTTCGGCGGGCTAGCATTCCGGAATGGAATCGAACCTCCCGCCCCTATGGAATTCCTCCGATGACGCGGATGCCGCGGATGCCGCGGATCTCCGCCCGTCCCGCCCCGCTCCGCTTCGGCTGGCCCGCCTCGGTGCGACCTTCATAGGCGTGAGCGTCGTGTCCGGTGTGCTGCTGGCGGGCATCGCCCTGCCCGCCGCCGGCGGCATCGGGCTGGCCGCCAAGGACACGGCGGAGGGATTCGACGAGGTTCCCGACGACTTCAAGACGCCGCCGCTGACCCAGGCGACCCAGATCTTCGACGCCAGGGGCGGCCTGATCGCCAAGGTCTACGAGCGCGACCGCACCGTCATCACCGCCGACCAGATGTCGCCGCTCATGCGACAGGCCCAGGTGGACATCGAGGACGCCCGCTTCTACGAGCACGGCGCCGTCGACCTCAAGGGCGTGCTCCGCGCGATCAGCAAGAACGCGGAGAGCGGCACCACCGCGCAGGGCGCCTCCACCCTGACCCAGCAGTACGTGAAGAACGTCAACGTGGAGCAGGCCGGCGACGACCGCGACGCGGTCCTGGAGGCCCAGCGCAAGACCCTGGGCCGCAAGATCCAGGAGCTCAAGGTCGCCATCAAGCTGGAGGAGGACCTGCCGAAGGAGCAGATCCTCACCAACTACCTCAACATCACGTACTACGGGAACGGCGCCTACGGGGTGGAGGCCGCCTCCCGGCGCTACTTCGGCAAGAGCAACAAGGACCTGACCGTCGCCGAGGCGGCGATGCTCGCCGGGCTGGTGCAGAACCCGTCCCAGTACGACCCCAAGCTGCACCCACAGGCCGCGCAGAACCGCCGCGACACCGTCATCGACAAGATGGTGGAGAACAAGCACATCACCGCCGACCAGGCGAAGGAGGCCAAGGCCGCCCCGCTGGGCCTCAACTACCAGGCCCCGCAGAACGGCTGCATCACCGCCCAGGCCGGGATGGGCTTCTTCTGCGACTACGTCCGCCACGTGGTCAAGCAGGACCCGGCCTTCGGCAAGAGCGCCGACGAGCGCAAGAAAGTGTGGAACACCGGCGGCCTGAACATCCACACCACGCTGGACCCGGACAAGCAGGCCGCCGCCCAGAACGCGGTGACCACCAACGTGCGGGTCACCGACAGCGTCTCCGCCGCCGTCTCCATGGTCGAGCCCGGTACCGGCAAGATCCTCGCCATGGCCCAGACCCGCCCCTACGGTCTACTGAAGGACAAGAACCAGACCGTCGTCAACCTCAACGTCGACTCGGCCATGGGCGGCGGCAACGGCTTCCAGCCCGGCTCCACCTTCAAGCCGGTCGTCGCGGCCGCGGCGCTGGAGGCGGGCCTGCCGGCGACCCAGGAGTACTCGTCCCCGAACAAGCTCGAGTACCCGACGATGAAGACCTGCGAGGGCACCTGGAAGAACGAGGCCCGGCCGAAGACGGTGGTGCCCAACGAGTCCGCGAACGAGAAGGGCCCCTACCAGCTGAAGGAGGCGATGGCCCTCTCGGTCAACACCTACTTCGTGCAGATGGAGCAGGAGATCGGCCTCTGCGCGGTCAAGCAGATGGCCAACAAGCTCGGCATCACCACCCGGGCCAGCGGCAAGCCCCTGGAGGAGGTCCCCGCGATGGCCCTGGGCGTCGAGGAGATGAGCCCGCTGACCATGGCCAACGTCTACGCGACCTTCGCCGCCCAGGGCACCTACTGCGCCCCGATCGCCATCAACAAGATCACCACGGTGGACGGCAAGGACGTCCCCGTCCCGGCCGGCCACTGCGAGCAGGCGTTCTCCGAGTCGACGGCCCGGGCGCTGAACACCGTCCTGAACGGCGTGACCGAGAACAACGGCACCGGCGCGGCGCTCAACCTGGAGGACAACCGGCAGATCGCGGGCAAGACCGGCACCTCGGACCACAAGAAGGCCGCCTGGTTCAACGGCTACACCCCGCAGCTCGCCACCGCCGTCTGGCTCGGCGGCCCGGACGGCGGCGTCGAGATGCGCGACATCACCATCAACGGGAAGCACCGCACCGAGGTGTTCGGCGCCGACGGCCCAGGACCGATCTGGCGGGACGCCATGGACCAGGCGCTCAAGGGCACGCCCAAGCAGTCCCTGCCGATGGCCGACATCCCCGACCCGGCGCCCCGGCCCAACCCCACCAGCACCGGGGCCACCACCGCGCCGGCCACCACCCCGCCCGCCCAGCAGCACTGACCGCGGGCGAAGCTCGTCCACTCCCCGGTCGGCGGCGGCGCGCCGGCCGGATCCGTGACGGTCACACCACCACGCAGAAGGTCACGGCGGGCATGAAAACATGCTTTGTCGGAATATCTCGGAATGTCTCGGAATACCGCAGACAGCGAAGGCAGTGACCAATGAAGCGCATCGGCATCATCGGAGTGGGCGAGATCGCCCGGGCCCTCGTGATGGGCCTGCAGGACGGGGACGATCCCGGGCCGGAGGTCTTCCTGTCCCCACGGGGCGCGCGCACCGCCGCCGAGCTGGCCGAACGGTACCAGGACGTCCGGGTCTGCGCCGACAACCAGGAGGTGGTGGACCGCTCCGACCTGGTGATCCTCGCCCTGCGCCGCCAGGACTGGCGCGCGGCCCTGACCGGGCTGACGGTGCCCGACGACCGGATCGTGGTCAACGTGATGCCCGGCGTCGGCACCGCGGAACTGCGCCAGGTCCTGGCCACCGGCGCGGAGGTGACCCACGCCATCCCGCTGCCCACCGTCCGCGAACGGCGCTGCATCACCGTCGTGTGCCCCTCGCACCCCGATGCGGACGCCCTGTTCGACCGGCTGGGCGGGGCACTCCCGGTCGCGGACGAGGCCGCCCTCAACGTCTTCTCCGCGCTGACGTCGACCCAGACCACCTACTACGCCTTCCTCACCACGCTGGTCTCCTGGGCCGCCGGTCAGGGCATCCCCGCCGCGGACGCCGACCGTTTCGTCCGCAGCCTCTACCAGGACGCCGGGCGCACCCTGGGCGACGAGACCCGGTCCCTGCAGCAGCTCGGGTCCGAGCACGAGACCCCGGGCGGGAGCAACGAGCGCGTCCGCACGATCTGGTTCGACCAGGCCAACACCGAGGCCCTGCGCGCCACCCTCGACGGCCTCGTCGCCCACCTCCACGGCAGCGACGCGTAGCGCGAACACCCCCGAGCCGTCGGTCCCGTGGGGGCCGACGGCTCGGCGCGCGGCCGGTCGCGCCGTATCACGTCCGGCTGACGACCGTTAGCATGACGGGTATGGCGCCGGAGGTTGGGCGCCGGTTCGCACAGATTCCACAGCGGTGTTGAGGAGTTGACGATGAGTCGCGCATTCCCTCTGGTCCGGAGGAACGATCCCGTCCCCGAGGAGGAGCGACGCACCGTCCTCGCCGCACCGGGGTTCGGGAAGTTCTTCACCGACCACATGGCCTCGGCCACCTGGACGCCCGCCGACGGCTGGCACGACCGCAGGGTCTCCGCGCTGGTGCCGTACTCGCTGCACCCGAGCGCCGCCGTGCTGCACTACGCCCAGGAGATCTTCGAGGGGCTGAAGGCGTACCGCCACGCCGACGGCAGCGTCTGGCTGTTCCGCCCGGAGTTCAACGCCCGCCGCTTCGCCCGCTCCGCCGAGCGGCTCGCCCTGCCGGTGCTGTCGGAGGAGGACTTCCTCACCAGCGTCGAGGAACTGGTCCGCGCCGACGAGGCGTGGGTGCCGGACTCCGCCGACGAGAAGAGCCTCTACCTGCGGCCGTTCATGTTCGCCTCGGAGGCCTTCCTCGGTGTCCGGCCGGCCGAGCAGATCGCCTACTCGGTCATCGCCAGCCCGGCCGGCCCGTACTTCGCCGGCGGTGTCACCGGCATCACGCTCTGGGTCAGCAGCAACTACACCCGCGCCGGGCGGGGCGGCACCGGTGCCGCCAAGTGCGGCGGCAACTACGCCTCCAGCCTGGCCGCCCAGTTGGAGTCCCGGAGGAACGGCTGCGACCAGGTGCTGTTCCTGGACGACACCGGCGGCGAGGGCGACCTGGAGGAGTCCGGCACGATGAACCTGTGCCTGGTCACCTCCGACGGCGAGCTGGTCACCCCCGCGCTCGGCAACATCCTCGACGGGGTGACCAGGGACTCGATCCTGTCCCTGGCGGGCGAGTTCGGGCTGACGCCGGTCGAGCGCTCGATCACCCTCTCCGAGCTGCGGTCCGGTGCCGCCGACGGCACGGTCACCGAGGTGTTCGCCGCCGGGACGGCCGCGGTGGTCACCCCGATCGTCGGATTCAAGGGCGAGGGCTACGAGTTCACCGTCGGCAGCGGCTCGCCGGGCAAGCAGACCCTCGCGATCCGCGAGCACATGCTGGACATCCAGTACGGGCGTGCCGAGGACGTCCACGGCTGGATGCGCAGGGTGGTGTGACCGCCCCGGGCGGCCCGGCCGGGCCGCCCGGCCCCGGGCCCGCTCAGTTCCCGAGCCGGCCCGCCTCCTCCTCCGGCACGACGACCTCGCGCTTGAGGATCTTCCCGGTCGGCCCCTTGGGCAGGGCGTCCACCGTCCAGACCAGCCGCGGGTACTTGTGCGGGGCCACCCGCTCCCGGACGAAGCCGCGGATCTCCTCCGGGGTCGCCGACGTGCCCTCGCGCAGGACCACGGCGGCGGCCACCTCCTGGCCGTGGGTGGGGTGGGGGACGCCGACCACCGTGGCCTCGGCGACCGCCGGGTGCTCGTACAGCACGTCCTCCACCTCCCTCGGGTAGACGTTGAAGCCGCCGCGGATGATGACGTCCTTGCGGCGGTCGACGATCCGGAAGTCGCCGCGCTCGTCGCGGGTGCCGAGGTCCCCGGTGTGCAGCCAGCCGTCCCGGACGGTCCGCGCGGTGGTGTCCGGCCGGCGCCAGTAGCCCTTCATCACGTTGTGGCCCCTGATCACCACCTCGCCGACCGTACCGTCCGGCACCTCCTTGCCGGACTCGTCGACGATCCGCATCCGCACCCCCTCGATCGGGATGCCGACGGTGCCCGCGATCCGCTCCCGGTCGCCGCGGTTGGCGCAGGCCAGCGGCGAGGACTCGGACAGCCCGTAGCCCTCCAGCACCACGCAGTCGAAGTCCGTCTCGAAGCCGCGCAGCACCTCCGGCGGCATCGAGGCGCCGCCGCCCAGGCACACCCGCAGCGAGGAGACGTCGTGCCCGGCGCGCTGCGGGTGCGCCAGCATCAGGGTGTACATCGTCGGGACGCCGAGGAAGACGCTCACCCGGTCGCGCTGGATCACCGAGAGCGCGCCCAGCGGGTCGAAGCGCGGCACCAGGGTCAGGCAGGCGCCGACGGACACCGCGCAGTTGAGGCCGAGCACCTGGCCGAAGGAGTGGAACAGCGGCAGCCCGCCGAAGATCACGTCCCCCTCGACCAGACCCAGGACCTGGACTCCCGCCCGGATGTTGCACACGATGTTGCGGTGGGTCAGCTCGGCGCCCTTGGGGGCGCCGGTGGTGCCGGAGGTGTAGAGGATGACCGCGGTGTCCTCTCCCCCGCGTCCCCCGTTCTCCGGCGGGCCGGCCGGCTGCCGCGCGAGCGCCGCGGCGAGGTCGGCCGGCTCGACGGGGACCAGCCGGGTGCGGGTGCGCCGCGCGCCCTCGACCGCCTGCTCGGCGCCCGCGTGCCAGGCGAGCAGCAGGGCGGCCTCGGCATCGGCGAGGCAGTGCTCGATCTCCCGGGCCTTCAGCAGCGGGTTCATCGGGACGACCACCGCCCCGGCGCGCAGGATGCCGTAGTACAGCACCGCGAACTCCGGGACGTTGGGCAGCAGTACGGCCACCCGGTCGCCGGGCACGACGCCGAGCGCGGTCAGCCAGTGCGCGGCCCGGGTGCTGCGCGCGTCCAGCTCGGCGTAGCCCAGCACCTCCTCGTCGAGCCGCAGGACGGGGTGCTCCGGACAGCGCGCGGCGGTCGCGGTGAGCAGGTCGGGAATGCCGTACTGCGGGCTTGGAGAGCCGTGCGACTGGTCGGGAGAGCCGTGCGACTGGTCGGCGCTTCGGTCGGTCGGGGCGGGGACGGCGGGCATGCGGACGCTCCTCGGGGCGGCGGGGCTCGGGCTGATCCTCATACGGTCGGGCGGACGCCGCCGGGCGACGCGGCGGTCCCGCCGCTGTCCGCGGACTCCGCGGACTCCTCGGCCTCCTCGGCACCCGCGGCATCTCCTGCGGCGGCGAGCATCCACGGAGCGATCCGCTCCACCAGCCCGCGGTTGTGCCGGATCCAGCGGAAGTGGTCCAGCGGGCGCCCGTCCGCCCGCTCGGCGGTGTAGCTCCAGCGCTCCACCCGGGCCGAGCGGAGCTTGGCGCACAGGTGGTCGACGGCCCGCGGCGGGGCGAGTTCGTCGCCCTCGACGTCCACCGCCAGCACCGGCAGGTCGACCCGGGCCAGCGCCCGTTCGTAGTCGGTGACGGCGCCGCGCGCCCGGTAGCGGCCGGTGCGCATCTGCCGCGCCCAGTCCCGCATCAGCCGGGCCGACTCGCGGCCGCCGAAGCCGAAGCGCTCGCCCGGCCAGTGGCCGACCGCCGCCGAGGCGACGATCGAGAACTGGCTCAGTGCCAGCCGGCGCAGGCCCGCCCGTACGCCGAAGGTCCGGTACCAGGCCGATCCGCCGGCCACCAGCACCACGCCGGCCAGCCGGGGCCGGAAGACGCCGCAGTGCACCAGGCCCAGCTGCCCGCCCAGGCTGTGGCCGAGCAGCAGGCGCGGCGCGCCGGGGAACGCCTCGGCCACCGCGTCGAGCACCGCCCCGAAGTCGTGCTCCACCAGCTCGCGGAAGCCGAAGGCGACCCCGCGCCGCGGCACCGGAACGCTCTCGCCGTGACCGCGCAGGTCGCAGGTGGCCACGCTCAGCCCGGCCGCGTGCAGCGCGCGGACCAGCGGGGCGTAGTGCCGGGCGGCCGTCCCCATCGCCGGCAGGATGGTCACCACCGGGGCGGCCGGCTCCGGCCGGGCCAGCGCCCGGACGGTGAGCCGGGCCCCGTCGGGCGCGGTGATCTCGGCGATCACCGGGAACCGGGGCGTTCTCATGTCCGCACCTCCCGCTCGGCACCGGCGCCCGGCCGCCAGCCGATCACCCCGGCGCCCCAGGTGATGCCCGCCCCGAACGCGGCGAGGCCGAGCAGCCGGGGGCCGTCCAGCAGGCCCTCCTCGCGGGCGTGGGTCAGGCCCAGCGGGATCGAGGCCGCCGAGGTGTTGGCGACCCGGTGGACGTTCAGGTAGAGCCGCTCCGGGGGCAGCCCCACCTCCTTGCCGACCGCCCGCACGATCCGGGCGTTGGCCTGGTGGGCGACGAACAGGTCGAGGTCCTCGCAGGTCAGGCCGCGCCGGTCGAGCACCTCCCGGGTGGCGGCGGACATCTTCTCCACCGCGTGGTCGAACACCTCCCGGCCGTCCATCCGCAGCTTGCGGTCGTCCCGGTCGGCGTAGAGCAGCGGGATCTGCTCGCCGTCGCTGCCGAGCGAGAAGCACGGGTCGGGCGCGCCGGGCACGTCGGCGACCACGGCGGCGCCGGCGCCGTCGGCCAGCAGCACCGCGGTGCCGCGGTCCTCGTGGTCGGTGATCCGGGTCAGCGCGTCGGCACCGCAGACCAGCACCGCCTCGGCCCGGCCGGTCTCGATCAGCGCGGCGGCGTGGTCCAGGCCGTAGACGAACCCGGCGCAGGCCGCGTGCAGGTCGAAGGCGGTGGCCCGTGGCATCCCGAGCCGGGCGGCGACCTCCACCGACACGCCGGGGGTGACCCGGTCCGGGGTGATGGTGGCGACCACCACGTGCCGGATGCCGGCGGCGCTGCGCCCGGCGTGCCGCAGTGCCCGTTCGGCGGCGGCCACCGCGAGGTCGGCGAGCCGGCCGTCCGGCGCGAGGAAGCGGCGCTCCTCGATGCCGGTCCGTTTGACGATCCACTCCGGGGAGGCGCCGATCCGCTCGAAGTACGCGTTGGGCACGACCCGTTCGGGCAGGGCGGCGCCGACGCCGACGATGGCGGGCGTCATGCCGCGCCTCCTTCGGCGAAGGCCGGGCCGGTGCCCATCCGGACGGCGTGCATCCCGCCGTCGGCGTGCAGGATCTCCCCGCTGACGGTGGCGGCGAGGTCGGAGAGCAGGAACAGCACGGGGCCGACCACCACGGCCGGGTCGGTGCGGTCCCAGCCGAGCGGGGCCTCGGCCTGCCAGCGGTCGGCGATCCGGTCGAAGGTGCTGATCGCCTGCCCGGCGACGGTCTCCACCGGTCCTGCGGCCACCAGGTTGACCCGGATGCCGGACGGGCCGAGGTACATCGCCAGGTACCGGCAGACCGCGCCGAGGGCCGCCTTGCCCACGCCCATCCAGTCGTAGCCGGCCCAGGCGCCGTCGGCGTCGAAGTCCAGCCCGACGACGCTGCCGCGCCGCCCGTCCGCGCCGAGCAGCGGGGCCAGGGCGGTGGCCAGCGAGTGCAGCGAGACGGCCGCGGTGCGCAGCGCCAGGCCGGCGGCCTCCGGCGGGGTGGTGAGGAAGTTGCCGCTCAGCGCCGTCTGCTCGGCGGCGGCCACCGCGTGCAGCACGCCGTCGACCCCGCCCCAGCGCCGTTCGAGGTCCTCGGCCAGCCGGGCGAAGTCCTCGGGCCGGGTGACGTCCAGCTCCAGCACCTCGGTGGGGCGGGGCAGGACGCCCGCGGCCTTCTCGGTGATCCGCCGGGCCCGGCCGAAGCCGGTGAGCAGGACCTCGGCGCCGGCTTCCTGGAGCGCCCTGGCGGTGTGCCAGGCGATGGAGTCCTGGTTGAGGACACCGGTGATCAGATAGCGGCGTCCGTGGAAGCCGAGCATCACTCCTGGCCTTTCGTCGTACCGGGCGTACCGGGCGTACCCGTTGCACCGGTTGCGCTGGTTCCACCGGATGCGCTGGTTGCACCGGCCCTCCCGGCCGGGTCCGGTGCCTCGGCCGCCGCCAGCACCAGGGCCGCGTTGTGCCCGCCGAAGCCGAAGGAGGTGGAGAGCCCGGCCCGGCGGCCGCCGGGCAGGGCGGGGGCGGCGAGCGGGGTGGCGCGGCGGATCAGGTTCAGCGGGCCGAGCCGCTCGTCCGGCTCGCGCAGTCCGGCGGTGGGCGGGGCGGTGGCGTGGCGCAGTGCCTGCAGGGTGGCGATGGCCTCCACCGCGCCGGCCGCGCCGAAGAGGTGGCCGGTGCCGGACTTGGTGGAGGACAGCGGGACCGCCTCCACCGCCGGTCCGAGGGCCAGTCGCAGCGCCTCGCACTCCGCGCGGTCGTTGAGGACGGTCCCGGTGCCGTGCGCGTTGAGGTAGCCGAGCTGCCCGGGGGTGACGCCGGCCGCGTCGAGGGCCAGGGTCACGGCCCGGGCCGCGGGTTCGCCGGTCGGGTCCGGGGCGGTGAGGTGGTGGGCGTCGCAGGTGGCGCCGTAGCCGAGCACCTCGCCGAGCACGGTGGCGCCCCGCGCGGCGGCGCCGGCCTCGGTCTCCAGGACCAGGATTCCGGCGCCCTCACCGATCAGCAGGCCGTCCCGGTCGCGGTCGAAGGGCACCGACCGGCCGCTCTCGGACAGCGCCCCGGCGGTCCGGAAGGCGGCCCGCACCAGTTCGGAGGTGGAGGCCTCGGCGCCGCCGACCACCACCGCGTCGGCGGCGCCCGCGGCGAGCAGCAGCAGGGCGGTGCCGATCGCCTGGGTCGCGCTGCTGCAGGCGGAGGCCAGGCAGAGCGCCTCGCCGCGGAAGCCGTGGTGCCGGGCGATCTGCGAGGCCGCGGCGTTGGCCATCATGGCGGGCACCATGAGCGGGGAGACGAACTCCCCGCCCTGCTGCCGGTGCACCTCGGCCTGGCGCTCGAAGCTCGCCGTCCCGCCGAGCGCGCAGCCGACCACGCAGGCGATCCGCTCGGCGGGGTAGGGCGGTGGGCCGTCCGTCCAGCCCGCCTGGGCCAGCGCCTCGGCGGCGGCGACGAGTGCGAGCTGGGTGAAGCGGTCGGTGCGGCGGAGCTGCTGGCGCGACAGGTGGTCGGCGGGCCGGAAGTCCCGGCAGAGCCCGAGCCCGTCGGCGAGTCCGCTCTCCCCGGCCACCGCCCGCCGGTGGAGTTCCTCGGCGCCCACGCCCAGCGGGGTCACCGCGCCCAGGCCCGTGACGACGGCCCGGGGCCTCACTCCAGCCCGGCCTTCCTGCAGCACAGGGCGAGCACCTCGCCGACGGTGTACAGCTGGTCGAAGTCCTTGGGCTTCACCGGGATGTCCAGCTGCTTGCGGATGGACTGGCTGAGCTCGACCAGGTCGAGCGAGTCGATCTCCAGCTCGTCCAGGGCGGCGTCGTCGACGATGCCCTCGCGGTCGACGCCGAGGTCGACCAGGGCGTCGACGACGAAGGTCTCGATGGCGGTGCGGTCCAGTGTGTCGGGCATGGCTCTCCTCGTCCGCGCGGGGCGGCGGTGGCGGTGCGGGGGACCTACGGGGTGAATGGCCGTGGGCTCAGGCCTTGGTGGCGTGGTACGGGGCCCAGTGCCACTGCCGCCAGTAGCTCTCGGCGATGTCCAGCCACTGCTCCAGCCGGGCCGCGTCGTCCAGGAAGCGGTTGGCGCTGACCACCAGCCAGCTGTAGACGGCCTGGCTGTCCCGGCAGCCGCCGCAGTCGCCGGAGGTGCAGCAGAACTGGAGCGACTCGTAGTCGGCGCCCCAGACGTTGAAGCCGGGGATGACCGGGTTGCCGTTGGCGACGCGCTCCTCGTGCTCGGGGGCGTCGACGCTGAGGCTGGGGCAGACGTCGTAGCCGAACCTGCCGCCCCAGTGCGTCCGGCCGGTCACCAGGGTCCGGATGAAGTACGGGTGGCTCACCACCGCCTGCGGGTACAGCTCCTTGACCCGCAGGGCCTCGTCCAGCACCCGCCGCTCGTCGGCGATCCTCAGCGGGGTCTCGGTGCCGTGCTCGCTGTAGAAGTTGAAGGTGACGATGTTGCCGTTCTCGGCGATCTTCCGCACGGTGGGCTCGATGTGCTCGACCCCGGCCTCGGAGAGCGCGTAGATGAACAGCACCCGCTGGTCGTCGCGGTAGTGCGAGAGCGCGGTGTCGAACAGGCCGGTGAACTTCGAGCCGTTGACCCGGATCGCGCGCAGGTCGTCGTCGAGCGGGCCGCCGCCGAAGATGCTGACCGCGATGGCGATCTTCTCGAAGCCCTGTCTGGGCATCGGGCGCAGGCCGTTGGTGGAGATGGTGACGTACGGCAGCTGTTCGACGAAGGCCTCGATCCGGCGCGGGACGAGGGTGGGTTCGCCGCCGATCAGGGTGGCCTGGTTGACGCCGTCGTCCGCGAGCTTCCGGGCGAAGGCCCGGATGCGGTCCAGGTCGGACAGTTCGCTGACGGCCGTGTCGAAGCCGCCCTCGAAGTACCAGCAGCCCTTGCAGCGGATGTTGCAGGTGTTGGTGAGGTGGACCTCGCAGGAGCGGACCTCGCGGCCCAGCCGGCGCAGCCGGTGCAGGCGCTCGGCCAGGTCGGGCCGGTCGGCGATGAGTTCGGCGGTGCGCGCCTTGGCCTCGCGTCGGCTCAGCGGGCGCTGTTCGATGGTGACGGGTGTTGCCATGACGGTGGGCTCCTCGGGAGTCGCGGGCTCGGTGTGCTGTTGCTCCCCTACTCCGGGAGGCGCAGACCCAGGTTCTTGATCCGCGGGGTGACCTTCTCCCGCCACAGGTCGCAGGCCTCGCCGTTGGTGGTCTGGCGCAGGCCGAAGCGGACGGCCAGCTTGGCGCGCTCGGAGCGCGGGCTGCCGAAGATCCGGACGAAGGTCGGCCACAGCCGGTCCAGGGCCTGCTGGAGCTGTTCGCGGCCGTCGTCGGTGGCGGCGAGGTTGCGGCACACCCGGGCGCCGTGGGCGATGTGCACCTTCTCGTCGAGGATGATGGTGCGCACCGCGTCCGCCCAGGGCCGGTAGCTGCTCTGCGCGAACTCGGAGATCATCACCATCGCCGTCTCCTCCCCGATGTAGGAGAAGATCCCGCGCTCGGCCCAGGTGGTGCAGTTGTGGAACTCCTGGGCGCGGAAGAGGTTCCGCTCGGCCAGGGTCTGCTTCTCCATGTAGCTGGTGTCCACACCGACCTCGGCGAGGACCCGCTTGCCGATCTTGTAGTGGTCGTACTCCTCGGCGGCGCGCTCGGCGCAGACCTGCCGCTCCTCCGCGTCGGGGGCCAGCGGCAGGAAGACCTGCACGTAGTCGTCGCCGCCGGAGAGCTCCCCTTCGGTGTTGACCACCATGCCGCGGATCGCGATCTCGCGGTACTCGTCCGGCATCGCCAGGAACTCGGCGGGCGTGCGGACCACCACCGCCTCGTCGTCCGGAATGGAAATACCCATGGCGCGACACCCCGTTTCTGAAGCAGGACACGGACGCGGGTGGGCAGCCGGGGGCCCGCTTCCGCCGAGGCCCTCGATGACGACCGCAAGGAAAGAGACGCCGCCCCCCAGCGGCCTGCGGAGCTACACCGGCTCCGCTGAACTTGCTCGGAGCGTAGGTGCTGCATTTTGGGCCGAACAAGGTCCCTCACGAATCATGCCGAGCGGATCCGGCCATCCCGGGCCACCGGAGCGACTGGTTCCGGCCGTGCCGACACCGACACGACATGCGCAATTATCCTTCCCTTAACGGATCTTGGCGGATGACCACGGCGAACGAAGCTGGCCGGAAGCAGGCCTGGAGCGCTCCGGGCGCACCCCCGGGCCGACGGTTACGCTGACCTCCATGACCACCGACGCGAACACGGCGGTCGCCACCGTCGACGTCCTCCTGGACCCCGGTCAGCTCAACACCCTGATCGCCGACCAGTTCCCCGACTACGCCGCCTGCCGGGTGACCGAGGTGGACGGCCGCACCCTGACCATGGCGGTGGACGGCGACCGGCTGCGCGTCCGCCCGGGCGGCACCGTCTCGGGCCCGGAGCAGGCCGGCCTCTGCGACCTGGCCGCGTTCCTGCTGATCAACGCCCGGCTGGGGCCCACCCTGATGGCGCTGACCAGCTCGCTGCAGATCAGCTTCCTCAACCGGCCGAGGCCCGGGGCGCTGCGGGTGCACGCCAGGACGGCCAAGTTCGGGCGCCGGCTGTGCGTGGTGCTGGCCGAGCTGCTGGACGCCGACGACGTCCTGGTGGCCAGCGCCACGCTGACCTACGCGATCCCGCCGGCCCGGACCGGGACGGCCTGACCGCACCCCCTCCCGGCCCCGCCTCCGTCGCCGTCGCCGTCGCCGTCGCCGTCGCCCCCCAGCCTCGCCTCCGCCGCCGTGACCCCGACCCCGACGGCGGTACGAATCCGACATCACGAATACGGGGTGGGGTATATTGGAGCGGTGGCCCCACCCCTGGGGGCCGGGAGAACGGAGAACGACATGTGCCGACGAGTCGCCTGCCGCACCTGCGGGAAGCCGACCTTCGCCGGATGCGGGATGCACGTGGAGCAGGTCCTCGCCGGAGTGCCCAAGTCCGCCCGCTGCGGCTGCGCCGAGCGGGGCCGCGCGAGCAAGGGCTGGCTGGGCAAGCTCTTCGGGCGCCGCTGACCCGCACCCCCTCCCGTCCGTACGCCAACAATCGGCCAGGATGGCGCGAAAGATGACAGTAAGTCGGCCGAGTCCACGATCTTTTGGACATGGAATGATCAAAGTATTGATCTAACGCCCGTTCACCTCTAAGTTGCGGTGCAATGTCACACTGAACCGCCATATATGGCGTGCCCGGGGGGACTACCGTGCCGGACACCGCAGTCGAAGCACCGCACCAGCCCGCGAACAAGCTGCCCCGGGTCTTCTACCGGCTGGCCGCAGGCGACGCCCTCTCCACGTACGGGAGCCAGCTCGACCTGGTCGCGCTGAGCCTGTTCGCCTACGAGGCCGCCGGGAACGCGCTCGGCACCGCCGGGTACCTGGTCCTCCGGCTGGTCGGCGGCCTCGGCGGCGGACTCGTCGCCGGGCGGCTGGTCGCCCGGCTGGACCGGCGCCGGCTGATGACGGGTTGCGCCGCCGCCCAGGCGCTGGCCCTGGTCGTGGTCGCCCTCGCCCCGGCCTCGGCGCGTATTCCCGTGCTCTACCCGCTCGCCCTGATCCTCGGCGGCGCGGCCGCGGTCTGCGCCGTCTCCCTGCGCACCAGCATCCCCGAGATGGTCGGCGCCGACCGCCGCGCCCGCGCCAACAGCCTGATGGCGAGCTGCCGTTCGACCGCGATGGTGCTCGGCTTCGCCTCCGCCGGCGTGGTGGTGGCCTGGGCCGGGTTCCGCGCCGCGCTGCTCATCGACGCGGCCAGCTTCGTCCTGTTCGGCGCGCTGGTGCTGCGGCTGCCGCTGCCCACCCGCGCCGCACCGGCGGACGGGCCCGCGGCCGAGCCGGAGCAGCCCACGGCGGAGGCGGACCGACCCGCGCCGACGGCCAAGGAGCGCCGGCGCCGCTGGCAGGCACTGATCGTCCTGCGGGCCACCCCCGTGGTGGGCGCCATGGCGGGCATCCGACTGCTGGACGCCTTCGGCTCGGCCGCCCACAACATCAGCCTGCCGGTGTTCGCCAACCAGTCCTCCCCCGGCAACCCGGCCGCGCTGCTCGGTACCTTCTGGGCCACCTGGGCGATCGGCAACCTCGCCGCCCAGCAGTTGGTCTCCCGGTTCATGCTGCGGCGCGGCATCGAACCCGGCGAGCGCGGCTTCGCACTGGGCACCTGCCTGATGTCCGCCTGCTTCATCCTCGTCTTCACCGACCTGCCGACCCCGCTGTTCCTGGTGGTCGCGATCGGCGCCGGCCTCGGCGACGGCTTCACCGAGATCTCCTACACCACCCGGATCCAGGCCCTCGCCGACGAGCGGCGCGGGGAGGCCTTCGGCATCCTCGCCTCCGCCGAGAACGTCGGCATGGGCACCGGGATGCTGCTGAGCGGCTCGCTGCTGGCGCTGCTCAGCCCGCTGACCGTGGTCGGCGTCTCCCACGCCGTCCCGATCGTGCTGGCGCTCGGCTTCCTGGTGCTGGTGTCCCGCACCCGCCGCCGCTGAGCACGCCTCCCCAGCACGCTTCCGCACCACGTCACCCCCCGCACCGCCGCTGCTCCACACCCCGGCGCCCCGCGCCGTACGCGCCACCCGTCTCCGCTCCCCTCCCTGCCCCGGGGCGGCCCACACCCGCGCCCCGGCACCGATCCGAAAGGTGCCGAACCTCATGAGCCCCACCGGTCCCGACCACGGCCGGCTGCGCGCCCTCGAAGCCAGACTGCTGCTGCACCCCGAGATCGCCGACTGCGCGCTGCTGCCCGTCGAGCACGAGAACGGCCGCCCCGGCCTGCTCGCCTACCTGGTACCCGCCGTCGACGGCGATCCCGAGGCCCTGCGCCGCCGGGCCGCCGCGGCGCTGCTGGACGCCGACCCGAGCGCCGACGTGCACGTCCTGGACGGCATCGTCCGCACCGCCGAGGGTGAACCCGACGCCGCCGCGCTGGCCGCGGCGCTCCGCCGGGAGCCCGCCGCACCCGGCCCTGCGCTGCGCCACCTGCGCGAACTCACCGACCGCTGGCGCCCGTTCGGCGAGGCGACGGCCCCGCCCGCCGCGGGCGCCGCTCCCGCGGAGCCGGCGACCGCGGCCGAGGAACCCGGCACGGAGGCCGTCGGCACCCCACTGCCCGTCCCCGCGCCGGACGCGCCCCGGACCCTGCCCGAGGCGCTGGTGCGCGCCGCCGAGCTGCACCCCGACCGCGGGCTGCACCTGGTCCGGGCGGGCGGCGAGGCGACCAGGCTCACCTACCGTCAACTCCTCGACCGGGCCCGCGAGATCCTCGCCGTGCTGACCGCCGCCGGGCTGCGCACCGGGGACCGGGCGATCCTCCAGGTCCCGGAACCGGAGTTCTACTTCCCCGCCCTGTGGGCCTGCCTGCTCGGCGGGGTGCAGCCGGTGACCGTCGCCCGCCCGCCGGACTACCACGAGCGCAACCCCGTCCTGGAGAAGCTCTGGCACGCCTGGCAGACCCTGGAGGAGCCGCCGGTCCTCGCCTGCGGACCGGCGGTGGCCGGCCTGGAGCGGCTCGGGGAGCTGTACCCGGCGCCCGGCCTGCAGGTGATCCCCGTCGACCGACCCGCCGTCGACCGACCCGCCGAGGGCGAGCCGCGGACCGCCCCCACCCACGCCCCCGACCCCGGCGACATCGCCTTCCTCCAGCTCTCCTCCGGCAGCACCGGGCGCTCCAAGGCGGTGCAGATCACCCATCGCGGCATCCTGGAGTACGTGGCGGGGTCCGTCGCCACCGGCACCGACCCGGCCGACACCACGGTCAACTGGCTGCCCCTGGACCACGTCGCCGGACTGCTGATGTTCCACCTGCGCGACGTCGTGCTGGCCGCCGACCAGGTGCAGATCCCCACCGAACTCGTGCTCGCCGACCCGCTGGTCTGGCTGGACGCGCTGGAGCGCTACCGGGCCGCGCACTCCTGGTCGCCCAACTTCGGCTACCGGCTGGTCGCCGAGGCCGTCCGCGCCGCCGGGCCGGACCGCCACTGGGACCTGTCCGCGGTCAAGTCGCTGATCAACGCCGGGGAGCAGTGCACCGAGGCGGTGCTGGACGAGTTCCTGGCCGCCACCGCCCCGTTCGGCGTCCGCCCGGAGCACCTGCTGCTGGCCTGGGGCATGGCCGAGACCTGTACCGCGATCACCTACAAGCGCTACCACGAGGACGGCGCCCGCCGACTGGTGCGCACCGACTCGCTGACCGGCCGGCTGGAGCCGGCCGACCCGGACTCGGCGGAGCGCGGCACCGCCTTCCTCAGCATGGGACGGCCCGCGACCGGCACCCGGATCCGGGTGGCCGACGACGCCGGCCGGGCGCTGCCCGAGCTCCGGGTCGGACGGCTCCAGGTGCACTCCGGCCGGGTGACGCCGGGCTATCTGAACAACCCGTCCGCCAACCGCGAGGCCTTCGTCGGCGACGGCTGGTTCGACACCGGGGACCTGGCCTTCCTGGTCGACGGCGAGGTGGTGCTCACCGGCCGTCGCAAGGAGATCATCATCGTCAACGGCGTGCACTACTTCTGCCACGAGCTGGAGGACGTGGTGGCCTCCGTGGCGGGGGTGCGCTCCGGGCACGTCGCGGCCTTCGGGGTGCCGGACGAGCGCACCGGCACCGAGCAGCTGGTGATCGCCTACGTCCCGAGCGACCCGGCCGCCGCCGCGCCGCCCGTCGCCGCCGAGGTGCGGCAGGTGCTGGCGGCCCGCCGGCAGCCGGCGCCCGCCCTGGTGCTCCCCGTCCCGGCGGCCGAGTTCCCGCGCACCACCAGCGGCAAGATCCAGCGCACCGCGCTGCGCGGCCGCCTGCTGGACGGCGAACTCGACGACCACATCGTGGCGTTGGACCTGGCCGAGGCCAACTCCCGGACGCTGCCGGACTGCGTGCGGCAACTCGGCTGGGAGGCCCGCCCGGCGGCGGAGGCCTCAACCGAGCCGTTGACTGAGGAAACGACGGCCGAGGAAACGATCCTGCTGCTCGGCCCGTCCGGTCCCGGCACCCTCACCGAGGCCCTGGCCGCAGCCCTGCCGAACACCCGGGTGGTGGACCACCCGCCGACCGGCGACCCCGAGGAGTGGCTGCGGGCCCTCGGCGACGGGACGGCCGACCGGCTGGTCTACCTGTGGAGCGCGACCGGCGGCGACGGCTCGGCCCGCCCGGACGAGGCACTGCTCGCCCTGCTGCGGGCGCTCCCGGGCCGGGCTCAGGTCCGCGAGCTGGTCTCCGTCAGCGCCGGTCTGCACGCCGTCCTGCCCGGCGAACTCCCCAGCCCACGGGCCGCGTTGACGGCCGCACTGACCGCCGGGGCACGGGCCGAGCAGCTGGTGCCCGCCGCCCGACACCTCGACCTGCCCGGCGACGCGCCGGCCGCGGACCAGGCCGCCGCGCTACTCGCCCTGCTGGCCGACCCCCGGCAGGAGCCCGAGGCCGCCTGGCGCTCGGGCCGCCCGTGGGTCCCCCGGCTGGGACCGGTCGAGACCGCCGCCCCCGGCGAGGCCGGCTGCTCGCTGCTCACCCCCGGCGCCCACTACCTGGTCACCGGCGGCCTCGGCGGGATCGCCGCCGAGCTGCTGCCCGGGCTGCTGCGCGAGTACGGCTCCCGGCTGCTGATCGTCGGCCGGAGCGACCTGGACGCCCCGACCGCCGACGCGGCCGAACGCCGGGCCGCACTGCGCCGACTGGCCGCCCAGGGCGGCCAGGTCACCTACCGGCAGGCCGATGTGACGGACCGTCGGCAACTGGCGGAGGTGCTCGCCGAGGCCGAGCGCGAGTGGCAGGCGCCACTGGACGGCGTGCTCCACCTGGCCGGCGGCTACCGCCTCGCGCTGCTCGCCGACACCGACACCGACGGCTGGCGGGAGGCCCTGCGGGCCAAGACCGAGGGCACCGACCACCTCGTCGAGCTGGTCCGGCAGCGGCCCGGGGCGCAGTTCGTCGCCTTCTCCTCGATGATCGGCCTCCAGGAGGCGGTCGGCTCCACCGGGTACGCCGCGGCCAACCGCTACCTGGAGAGCACCGTGGAGCGGCTGCGCCGGGAGACCGGCACCCCGGCCTGGACGATCTCCTGGGGCCTGTGGAGCGGGATCGGCATGAACCGCGACACGGAGAACGAGCAGGCCGCCGCCGGACGGGGCATCGCCGTGCTGAGCGCCGCGCACGGCCGCCGGCTCGCCGCGCTGCTGCTGGCCGGCGCCCCGGGCCACCGGTACGCCGGCCCGGACCCGAGCTCCCCCGCCGCCCGGCGCCGGCTGCTCGCCACCACGCCCCGCCCGGTCGCCGCCGGAGTGCCGGCCAGCCCCACCACGCCCGCGCCGTCCGCGCCGTCCGCCGCGACCCCGGGAACCCCGCCCACCGTACGGCCCGCCCCCGAGCGGGCCGCACCGTCGGGGCTGCGCCGGCTGGTCCTGGACGCCTTCGAGTCGGTCCTCGACACCCCGCTGGACCCGGGCCGCCCGCTCGCCGAACTCGGTATCGGCTCCCTTCAGTTGATGCGGGTGCACGGCACGCTGAGCGCCGCGCTGCCCACGCCCCCGGCGCCCACCGAGCTGTTCCGCCACCCCACCGTGGACGCGCTGATCGCCCACCTGGCGGCCGAGCCGGCCGCGCCCACCGCCCCGCTCTCCCCCGGAACCGACCCCGCCGCCGGCCCCGGCGACGACCGCCGGGTGGCGATCGTCGGCCTGGCCCTGCGCCTGCCGGGCGCCGACACCCCCGAGCAGTACTGGCGGAACATCGTCGAGGGCGTCCGGAGCACCACCCGCTTCACCGAGGAGGAGCTGGCGGCCGCCGGACTGCGCCCGGAGGAGTACCGCCACCCCGACTTCGTCCCGGTCACCGGCGCGCTCACCGACATCGACCGGTTCGACGCCGAGGCCTTCGGCATCAGCGGCGCCGAGGCCGCGCTGATGGACCCGCAGCAGCGCCTGCTGCTGGAGATCTGCCGACAGGCCCTGGAGGACGGCGGCTACGACGCGCCGGACCCGGAGCGCCGGGTCGGGGTCTTCGCCGGCACCGGGATGACCCTGTACGCGCTGCGCACCTACTACCAGCACGCCCTGGCCACCACCGCCGACCCCACCGAGCCGGTCGCCGCCCTGCAGACCGCGATCGGCAACCAGGCGGACTTCGCCGCCACCCGGGTCGCCTACCGGCTGGGCCTCACCGGTCCGGCGATCGGCGTGCAGACGGCCTGTTCCACCTCACTGGTCGCGGTCCACCTGGCGGTGCAGTCGCTGCTGGCGGGCGACTGCGAACTGGCGCTGGCCGGGGCCGCCGCCCTGCACATCCCGCAGGCCACCGGCTACCGCTACGAGGAGGGCTCGATCCTCTCCCCCGACGGCGCCTGCCGGGCCTTCGACGCCGAGGCGGGCGGCACGGTCGGCGGCAACGGCGTCGCCGCCGTCCTGCTCAAGCGCCTCGACCGGGCACTGGCCGACGGCGACACCATCCACGGGGTGATCCTCGGCTCGGCCGTCAACAACGACGGCGGCCGGAAGGTCGGCTACACCGCGCCCAGCGTGGACGGGCAGGCCGCGGTGGTCGGCCGGGCACTGGACCTCGCGGGTGTACCGGCCGACAGCATCGGCTACATCGAGGCCCACGGCACCGGCACCCCACTCGGCGACCCGATCGAGTTCCGGGCCCTGGCCCAGGCGTTCCGCGCCCGCACCGAGGCCGCCGACTTCTGCTCGCTCGGCTCGGTCAAGCCCAACATCGGCCACCTGGACACCTGCGCCGGCCTGGCGGGCCTGATCAAGGCCCTGCTGGTGCTGCGGCACGGCACCATCCCGCCGCTGGTGAACTTCACCAGCCCCAACCCCGCGCTGGAGCTGGCCGGCAGCCCGTTCCGGCTCGCCGCCGAGCGCCGGCACTGGCCGGACGGCCCCACCCCGCGCCGGGCCGGGGTCAGCGCGCTGGGCGTCGGCGGCACCAACGCCCACCTGGTGCTGGAGCAGGCCCCGACCGCCGCCGCGACCGTGCCCGCGCCGCGGCCGGCCCCGACCGTGCTGCCGCTGTCGGCCCGCACCGCCCAGGGTCTGACCGAGCTGGCCGGGCTGATCCGCGAGCGGCTGGACGCCGAACCCGCCCTCGCCCCCGGCGACCTGCCGCTCACCCTCGGCGCCGGCCGCCGCGCGCTGCGCCACCGGCTGGCCGTCACCGGGCCCGACCCGGCGGCCCTGCGCAAGGCCCTGGACGCCTTCCTGGCGGGCCGGCCCACCGCCGGCGCGGCCCACCGCGAGACGGGCCGCGGCGAGATCCGGCCGGTGCTGCTCTTCACCGGCCAGGGCGCCCAGTACCGGGGCATGGCCGCCGAGCTGTACCACGCCTTCCCGGCCTTCCGCGCCGTCCTGGACGAGTGCGACCGGCTGCACCGCGCGAACTGGGACGAGCCGCTGCTGCCGCTGCTGCTCGACCCCGCTCCGCAGGAGACCGAGGACAGCTGGACCACCGAGGCGGCGCAGCCCGCGCTGTTCGCCCTCCAGGCGGCCTACCTGCGGCTCTGGCAGGAGCTCGGGGTCCGTCCGGCGGCGGTCGCCGGGCACAGCGCCGGGGAGTACGCGGCCTTCCACGCGGCCGGCGCGCTCGACCTCGCCGACGGGATGTTCCTGACCGCGCTGCGCGGCCGGCTGATGCACCGGCTGAGCGGTCCTGGCGCCATGACGGTGGTCTCGGCGGGCCTGGAACGGCTGTCCGGGCTCGACGACTGGCTGCCGGGCGTGGACCTGGCCGTGGTCAACGGCAGCGGCCAGTGCGTGCTGGCCGGCCCGCCGCGCGAGATCGCCGCCGCCGAGGCCGTGCTGGCCGCCGACGGGGTGACCACCGAGCGCCTCGCCACCGACCGGGCGTTCCACTCCCGCCTGCTCGACCCGGTGCTCGACCCGTTCCGCGACCAGCTGGCCCGGCTGCGCCTGCGGCCGCTGGCCGTACCGCTGGTCAGCAACCTCGGCGGCGAGGTGCTGGAGCCCGGAACCGTGCCGACGCCCGAGTACTTCCTGCGGCAGACCCGGGAGACCGCCCGGTTCGACCGGGTGCTCGCCGCCCTGGACGGGCAGGGCCACGAGCTGTACCTGGAGATCGGCCCGCACCCGACGCTGACCGGCATGGGCCGCCGGGAGCTTCCGCAGCGCCACTTCGTGGCCGGCGGACGGCGCGGCGCCTCGCCGGAGCAGCAGTTCGACGCCGCCGCGGCCGCGCTCTGGTCGCACGGCGTCCCGCTCGACTGGGCCCGCTTCGCCGCCGCCAGGGACTGGCCGGACGGACCGGCCCGCCGCGTCCCGCTGCCCACCACCGTCTACCAACGCCGCCGCCACTGGTTCACCGCCCCTGCCCGGCCGACCACCGAGGACCCCGCCATGCGCCAGGACCCACCCCAGCAGACCGCGCCGGCCGAAGAACCGGCCGCCGCACCGGCCCTGACCCCGACCGCCGCACCCGCCCCGGCACCGACGCCGAGCCCCGAGGAACTCGCCGAGCAGGCCGTGCTGCGGCAGGTCGTCGAGCAGACGGCCCGCCAGCTCGGCTACGACGAGGCCTCGGTCGGCGTGGACGAGCCCTTCTTCGACCTCGGTGCCGACTCGCTCTCGATGATCAACATGATCCGGGACCTGGAGCGCGCGTTCCGGGTACGGGTGTCGATGCGCGAGCTGTTCGAGGCGGCCGACACCCCGGCCCGGCTGGCCGGGCTGATCGCCTCCCGGCTGGAGCCGGCGGTGCTGGCCACGCTGCTGCCGGCCGCCGAGCCGGAGCCCGTGGCGGCACCCGAGGCCGCGCCCGCGCCTGTCGCGCCTGTCGCGCCTGTTGCGCCGCCGACTGCCGTGCCGACGGCTCCGGTTGTCCAGGCCGCCCCGTCCACCCCGGCCACCCCGGTCGTCCAAGCCGCCCCGGCGCCCCAGCCCGTCCTCGCCGCGCCCGCCGTACCCGCCGTCGCCCCGCCGGCCGCCGCCGCGCTTCCCCCGGTGACCGACGGCACCGGTCTGATCGAGCGCCAGCTCGCGCTGCTCGGCCAGTTCTCCGACCTGATGCGCGACCAGCTCGGCCTGCTGGCCGGCGGCACGCCCGCGCCCGCACTCCTCCCCCCGGCGCCCACGCCCGCCGCCCTGCCCCCGGCCGCCGCGCCCGCGGTCGCCCCCGCCCCCGCGGTCGCCCCCGCGGTCGCGGTCGAGGCCCCCGCCGCCGAGGCGCCCGCCGCCCCGCAGGTGCACGGCCCCCGGGTGACGGTCTCCCGCGAGTCCGGCATGGCCTCCGGCGGCCTGACCGACCAGCAGCGCGCCCACGTGGACGAGCTGGTCGCCCGCTTCACCGCCCGCACCACCGCCTCCAAGGCGATCACCCGCCGCCACCGCCGCACCCTGGCGGACAGCCGCGCCGTGGTCGGCTTCCGCTCCGGCACCAAGGAGATGCTCTACCCGCTCGCCGCCCGCCGCGCCGGCGGCTCCCGGCTGGAGGACGTCGACGGCAACCCGTACGTCGACATCACCATGGGCTTCGGCGTCCTGCTCTTCGGCCACGACCCGGAGTTCGTCTCCGAGGCCGTCCGCGAGCACCAGGCCTCCGGCCTGCGCCTGGGCCCGCGCGGTCCGGAGACCGGCGAGGCCGCCGAGCTGCTGGCCGAGCTGACCGGCACCGAGCGGGTCGCCTTCGCCAACTCCGGTACGGAGGCGAACGCCGGGGCGATCCGGCTGGCCCGCGCGCACACCGGCCGGGACAAGATCGTCATGTTCGAGGGTTCGTACCACGGCCACTTCGACCACACCCTGGGCCGGACGCTGGGCCACGGCGCCGACCGGGAGACCGTCCCGGTGTCCATCGGCATCCCGGGCAGCGCGGTCGCCGACCTGCTGGTGCTGCGGTACGGCGACCCGGAGAGCCTCAAGGTCATCGAGGAGCACGGCGACCGCATCGCCGCCGTCCTGGTCGAGCCGGTGCAGAGCCGCCACCCCGGACGCCAGCCCGTCGACTTCGTCCGCTCGCTGCGCGAACTGACCACCCGGCTCGGCATCGTGCTGGTCTTCGACCAGATGCTCACCGGCTTCCGGCCCCACCTGCGCGGCGCCGAGGGCTTCTGGGGCGTCACCCCGGACGTCTCCACCTACGGCAAGGTGCTGGGCGGCGGCTACCCGATCGGCGCGATCGCCGGGCGGGCCGACATCCTGGACGGGATCGACGGCGGGCACTGGGACTACGGCGACGACAGCTACCCGCCCAAGGACACCACCTTCTTCGGCGGCACCTACATCCAGCACCCGCTGGCGATGACCGCCGCGGGCGCGGTGCTGCGCCACCTCAAGGCCGCCGGCCCCGGCCTCCAGGAGCGGCTGAACGCCCGCACCGACGAGCTGGCCGCCACGCTGAACGGCTTCTTCGAGGAGGAGGAGTTCCCGCTGCGGCTGGCCCACTTCGGCTCGCTCTTCCGCTTCGAGCCCCGGGCCGACATGGAGCTGCTCTTCCCGCACCTGCTGACCCGCGGGGTCTACGTGTGGGAGTGGCGCAACTTCTTCCTCTCCACCGCCCACACCGACGGCGACGTGGAGTTCGTGATCGACGCGGTCCGCGAGTCGCTGCGCGACCTGCGGCGCGGCGGCTTCTTCCCGGCCTCGCCCGGCGTCCGCCTGCCCGCCCCGCGGCCCGCCGCCGAACTCCCCGTCCCCGCCGGGGCCGCGGGCACCCTGGCCGTCGGCGCCCAGGCCGAGCCGATCCCGTACCAGCCGGTCAGCGACCCGCAGCGGCCGGTGGACTTCAGCCTCTACTTCTTCGGCGACTACCCGCTGGACTCCCCCGAGGACGAGAAGTACCGCATCGTCCTGGAGAGCGCCCGCTTCGCCGACCGCAACGACTTCCACTCCGTCTGGCTGCCGGAGCGCCACTTCCACTCCTTCGGCGGCATCTTCCCCAACCCCTCGGTGCTGGCCGCCGCCCTGGCCCGGGAGACCAGCCGGATCCGGCTGAACGCGGGCTGCGCCGTGCTGCCGCTGCACCACCCGGTGCGGGTCGCCGAGGAGTGGTCGGTGGTCGACAACCTGTCCGGCGGCCGGGTCGGCCTGGGCTGCGCCAGCGGCTGGCACCCCAACGACTTCCTGTTCTTCCCGGAGAACTACGGCAGCCACAAGGAGCTGATGCACCGGCAGATCGACACCGTCCGGGCGCTGTGGCGCGGTGAGCCGTACCGGGGGCGCAACGGCAACGGCGAGCCGATCGAGGTGACCCTCCACCCGCGCCCGCTGCAGGACCTGCCGCCCATGTTCACCGCGATCGTCGGCAACCCGGACAGCTTCCGCGAGGCGGCCCGGCACGACCTCGGCGTCATCACCAACCTGATGACCCAGGACGTCGCCCAGCTGGCCGAGAACATCGCGATCTACCGGCGCACCCGGGCCGAGCACGGCCTCGACCCGGAGGCCGGCCGGGTGGTCGTGCTGGTCCACACCTACCTGGGCACCGACCTGGCCACCGCGCGCGAGCAGGCCTACCGGCCGTTCTGCAACTACCTGCGCTCCTCGCTGTCGCTGTTCGGGCAGATGGCCAACAGTCTGGGCCTGACGCTGGACTTCAAGAACGCCCGCGAGGACGACCTGGAGTTCGTGCTGGAGCGCGCGTACGAGCGCTACTGCGCCTCCCGCGCGCTGATCGGCACCCCGGAGAGCGTCCAGGGGGTGCTCTCGGAGCTGCGGGCGGCCGGCGCGGACGAGATCGCCGCCTTCGTGGACTTCGGGCTCTCCCCCGAGCTGGTCGCGGCCGGCCTGCCGCAGCTCGACGTCCTGCGCCGGGACACCCAGCGCGGCGCGCCGCTGTCGTACGCCCAGCAGCGGATGTGGTTCCTGCACCGGATGCTGCCCGACGGCGGGCAGTACAACGAGGTCAAGGCGATCGAGCTGGACGGCCCGCTCGACCCGGAGGCACTGGACACCGCGCTGCGCGGGCTGGTCGAGCGCCACGTCGCGCTGCGCACCGTCTTCCGGGAGCAGGACGGCGAACCGTTCCAGGAGGTGCTGGCGCCGCCCACCGGCCCGCTGCTGCAGCGGGTCACGGCCGACGCGGCCGCGCCGGACGCCGTCGCCGACCTGGTCGCCGCCGAGGGCGCGCACCGCTTCGACCTGGCCGAGGGACCGCTGTTCCGGGCCCTGCTGCTGGAGCGGGCCGGCGACCGGCACGTCCTGGTGCTGTCGATGCACCACATCGTGATCGACACCCTGTCCACCGTGGTGATCACCCGCGAGCTGGGCGAGCTCTACCTGGCCGCCCGGGAGGACCGGGCCGCCCGGCTGCCGGTGCTCGCCACCGGACCGGCCGCCGAGGCCGCCCGGGAGCGGGCCCGGGTGGCCGCCGGCGAGTACGACGAGAGCCTCGCCTACTGGCGCAAGGTGTTCGGCGGCGGCGACCTGCCGGTGCTGGCCCTGCCCACCGACCGGCCGCGCCCCGCGGTGCCGGACGGTCGCGGCCGCTCCTTCGTCCACCATCTGCCCGCCGAACTCTCCGACAGCCTGCGGGAGTTGGCCCGCTCCAGGCGCTCCACCCTGTTCATGGTGCTGCTGACCGGCTTCGCCGCCGTGCTGCAGCGCTACGCCGGGCAGGACGAGATCGTGCTGGGCACCCCGGTGGCCAACCGGACCGAGGGCACCGAGGACCTGGTCGGGTTCTTCGTCAACACCCTGGCGCTGCGCCTGGACCTGTCCGGCGAGCCGGCCTTCGCCGAGGCGCTCGGCCGGGTCCGCTCCACCGCGCTGGACGCCTACGAGCACCAGCAGCTGCCCTTCGAGGTGCTGGTGCAGGACCTGAACCCGGAGCGCGACACCAGCCGCAACCCGCTGTTCCAGGTCATGGTCGAGTTCGAGAACCACATGGTCTTCGAGCTGGACCTGCCCGGGGTGACGGCCCGCCCGCTCGACCACGTGGCGGACCGCGCCGCGTTCGACCTGACGCTCTTCCTGACCAGCCTGCCCGACGGCATCCGCTGCCACGTCGAGTACGCCGAGACCCTCTTCGACCGGGCCACCGTCGACCGGCTGCTCGGCGCCTTCGAGCGGCTGCTGACCGCCGCCGTCGCCGACCCCGAGCGACCGCTGGTCGAGCTCACCGCCGTGCCCGCGGCCGAGGCCGACACCGCCCTGGAGTGCGGCCCCGCGGCCGCCCAGGACCCCGAGCACCCGCTGGCCACCGTCGCCGCGACCGCGGCCGGCCGGCCCGAACAGACCGCCGTGGTCGCCCCCGACGGCACCGGGACGGACTACCGGACGCTGCTGGCCCGGGCGGACGACCTGGCCGGCCGGCTGCTGGCGGCCGGCGTCCGCGAGGGCACCCGGGTGGGCGTCCTGCTCCCCCGCTCGGTGGACCTGGTGGCCGGGCTGCTGGCCGTCCTGCGCCTGGGCGCCGTCCACGTCCCCGTCGACGTGCTGCAGGGCCCCGAGCGCTGCCGGCTGATCGTCGAGGACAGCGCGCCCGCCGTGCTGCTCACCACCTCGGACGCCGCCGCGGCGGAGCTCGGCCTGACCGTGCCGACGGTGCTCACCGGCGCCGCCCCGGCCGAAGCCGCCGTCGAGCTGCCCCCGCTGCCCGCCCCCTCGGCGCAGGCGCCCGCGTACCTGCTGTACACCTCCGGGTCCACCGGCCGCCCCAAGGGCGTGCTGATGCACTCCCTCGCCCTGGCCCACTTCGTGGCCTGGAACGTCGCCGACCACCCGGCGGCCCGCACCCTCCAGTACGCCTCCTGCGGGTTCGACGTCAGCGTCCAGGAGATCCTGACCACGCTGGCCGGCGGCGGCACCCTGCTGCTGATCGAGGAGGAGACCCGCTACGACGTGACGGAGCTGGCCGCCGTCGTCCGGGCCACCCGGGCCGAGCGGATCCACCTGCCGTACACGCCGCTGGCCGCCCTGACCGACGCGCTCGGCGAGGAACCGGTGCCGCACCTGCGGGAGCTGATCTCGGGCGGCGAACAGGTGCTGCTCACCCCCGCGCTGCGGGCCTTCCTGCGCCGCAACCCCGACTGCCGGCTGATCAACCACTACGGCCCGACCGAGACCCACGCGCTGACGGCCGGCGAGATCGACCGGAACGGCGGGGAGTACGCGCCGATCGGCCGCCCCACCCCGGGCAGCCGGATCGTGCTGCGGGACGCCGCCGGACGCCGGGTGCCGGCCGGAGCGGTCGGCGAGATCCACGCCCTCGGCGTCCAGGTCGGCATCGGCTACGTCGGCCGCGACGAGGAGAGCGCCGCCGTCTTCACCGACACCCCCGACGGCCGCGGCTACCGCACCGGCGACCTCGGCCGGTGGCGCCCGGACGGCTCGCTGGAGTTCCTCGGCCGGGCCGACCGCCAGGTCAAGGTGCGCGGCTACCGGGTCGAGCCGGGCGAGATCGAGACCGTGCTGCTCGGCCTGCCCGGCGTGCACGCCGCCGCCGTGACGGCGCGCCGCACCGCGGCGGGCACCGTCCTGGCCGGCTACGTCGGCTGCCCGGACACCGAACTGCCCCGGATCGCCGACCAGTTGGCCGACCTGCTGCCCGACTACATGGTGCCCGGGCTCTGGGCCGCCGTCGACGCCCTGCCGTTCAACACGAACGGCAAGCTGGACACCGCCGCCCTGCCGGAACCGCGCCCGCTCGGCGCGGACGAGCCGGAGGCCGCGCCGGTCACCGACCTGGAGCGCACCGTGCAACGGCTCTGGGAGGAGGAACTCGGCCGCCCCGCCGGGGTGGAGACCTCCTTCTTCGACCTGGGCGGGCACTCCCTGGCCGCCACCCGGCTGCTGAACCGGGTCCGCGAGGCGACCGGACTGCGGATCGGCGTGCTGGACTTCTTCCGCCGCCCGACTGTCCGCGCGATGGCCGCCCACCAGCCGGCCGCCGAGCAGCACCAGGCCCCGGCCTACGAGGAGGGCACCCTGTGAGCGCGGCGGAGGCTGCTGTGGAGGACGACTGGGCGCGGCTGCTGCGCCTGCTCGACGAACGCGAGGTCGTGCTGCGCACCACCGGCGACCGGATCGGCTACCTGGCGCCCGCCGGGGCGATGGACGAGGAGCTCACCGGCCTCGTCCGGGCCCACCGCGAGCGGCTGCTCACCGTCCTGACCGGCGGCGGGACGGCCCTGGCGGCCGCACCGACCGCGGTGGGGCAGTGGCGGATGCGCAAGGCCCACGCCAAGTCGGCCGATCCGGCGGTGTGGAACATCACCCAGCGGATCACCCTGCGCGGCCCGCTGGAGCCCGAACGGCTGGCCGCCGCGCTGACGGCGGTCACCGAGCGGCACGAGAGCCTGCGGACGCGCTTCCCGGAGACCGAATTCGGGGTGCTCCAGCAGGTGCTGCCGAACACCCCGCTGGACCTCCCCGTCGAGGACCTGCGCGGGCTCGCCCCCGCCGAACGGGACGCGGCGCTCGCCGGGGCGCTGGACGCCGAGATCGCCCGCCCCTACGACCTGACCGCACCGCCGCTGCTGCGCGCCCGGCTGCTGCGTCCGGCGGAGCAGGAGTGGGTGCTGCTGCTGTCCGTCCACCACATCGCGCTGGACGGCTGGTCGCTGGCCACCGTGCTGGCCGACCTGGGCGCGCTCTACCGTACGGGCGGCCCGCTGCCGGACGCCCCCGGCCGGATGACCGACTACGCCTGCTGGGAGCGGACGGTGGTCACCCGGGCCGCCGTCGCGGCGGCCACCGACCACTGGGCCAAGGTCCTCGACGGCGCGCCCCTCTCGGTGGACCTGCCCACCGACCGGCCGCGCCCCGAAAAGCGCTCCGGGCACGGCGCGACCGCCGGGTTCCGCATCCCGGCGGCGGTGGCCGAGGCGGTCGGACGCTACGCGGCGGCCCGCTCCGCCACCGCCTCCGCCGTCCTGCTGGCCGCGCTCGCCCGGCTGCTCGGCTCGCTCAGCGGCGCCCCGGCGCCGCTGGTCCTGCTCTCCAACGCCAACCGCACCCGGCCGGCCGACGAGAAGGTGGTCGGGCTGCTCACCAACAGCGTGCCGATCCTGGTGCCGACCGGGGGCGCCGGCGGGTTCGGGGAGCAGGTGGACCACGCCGCCGAGGCGATCGCCTCCGCCCTGGACCACTCGGTGACGGCCTTCGGCCTGCTGGTCGAGCCCCTGCGGGAGCGCGGCATCGTGCTGCCCCCGGTGTTCCCGCAGATCCTGCTCGCGGTCCAGAGCACCCCGCCCATCACCCTCGACCTCCCCGGCCTGACCACCGAGATCGAGGACATCGCCGGCCCCTCCGCCCGCGCCGACTGCTCGTTCAGTCTCACTCCGGACGCCGACGGCTACGCCGGCCAGGTCGAGTACGACGCCGACCTGTTCGACCCGGGCACCATCCGGGGCTGGCTGGACACCCTGGTGACCGACCTGGCCCGGCAGTTGGAGGTCCCGCTCGGGTGACCCGACCGAAGGGCCCCGGTGGACGGCGTGCCGTCCACCGGGGCCCTTCGCCGTCCGGCGCGGAAACCCGGTGGCCGCGGCGCGACCGCCAATGGTAAACATGTGACATGTTACAAGGTACTCACATCACCCTCCGGGCCCGCCACGACGCCGACCTCCCGGTGCTCCTGGCCGAGTTGTACGACGACGTGGCGACCCGAGCGCGGGCCGACTCCCGACCCTGGCGGCCCCTCCCGCCCGGCTCGCCGCACTCCCCGTACGTGGTCCCCGAGCCGTCCGACGAGGCCGCCTGCTTCTCCGTGGTCGAGACGGCCACCGGCGAACTCGCCGGCGAGGCGCTGCTCTGGGGCATCGACACCCACAACCGCGGCGCCCACGTCGGCCTCGCCCTGCTGCCCGGCCACCGGGGGCGCGGGTTCGCACCGGACGTCCTGCGGGTGCTCTGCCACTACGCCTTCCCGGTGCTCGGCCTGCGCCGCCTGCAACTGGAGACCCTGGCCGACAACACCCCGATGCTCCGGGCCGCTACCGGCGCCGGCTTCACCATCGAGGGACGGCTGCGCCAGGCCGCCTGGGCGTACGGGGAGTTCGTGGACCAGGTCGTGCTCGGACTGCTGGCCGAGGAGTGGCGGGAGTGAGCGACGACCCGTCCGCCCTGCGGCCCCTTCCACACGGCTACACCAACCACACCACGGGTGACGGCAAGGTCGTCGTGAAGCGCTACGTGGGGCCGGACGCCGAGGAGCGCAAGCGGCGCGAGCACCGGCTGCTGACCCGGCTCCACGGGCTGCTGCCGGTCCCCCCGGTGCTCGACACCGGGCCGGGCACCGTCACACTCGGCCACCTGCCCGGGGTGCCCGCGCAGGAACTGCTGGACGCCGGGCACGGCCCGGAGGTCCTGGCCGCCTGCGGGCGGGTTCTGCGCCTGCTCCGGTCCGTCGACCCCGGGGTGGCCGGCGCGGGTCCGGCGCCCGAGGGATCGGTACTGGTGCACGGGGACTTCGGGCCCAACAACCTGCTGCTGGACCCGGCCGACTTCACCGTCACCGGCCTGCTGGACTGGGAGTTCGCCCACCCGGGCGAACCGGTGGAGGACCTGGCCTGGTGCGAGTGGATCGTCCGCGCGCACCACCCGGCCCAGGCGGGCGCCCTGCGCCACCTCTTCGACGCGTACGGGCAGCCGGCGCCGCCCTGGCCGCGGCGCCGGGCCGCCATGCTCGCCCAGTGCGCCCGGCTGGAGGAGTTCTGCCGCCGACGTGACCCGGACGGGCCGGGGGCCCGCCAGTGGCAGGAGCGCGGGCGCCGGACGGCGGGCTGGCCGGAGCTCCCCTGACGCCCGGCGCGTCGGCCCGGTCCGACCGGGCCCCGGCATCCGACGAGGCGGGGACGGCGCTCCGGGCCTGTGCAGCACGGCTTGTGACGATCCGTGGACGGATGTGGCGCCCGCCTTCACCGGTCCGCTACGGTCTGGACCAATCAGCGGCCGATCTTCCTCCGGCGCCGCTCCGCCGCGCTCCGAAAGCCTCCCGGGAGTCGTCATCAGCGCCCAGCCCGCCCCCGTCCCGCTCACGCTCCCCGCGCTCCTGGACCACCGGGCGGCGCTCCATCCCGACCGCACCGCCCTGCTCGTGCCCGGCGGCGGCAGCCTCACCTACGGGCGGTGGCGCGAGCGGGCGGTGCGGGCCGCGCACGGGCTGGCCCGGGAGGGCGTGCGGCCGGGCGACACCGTGGCGCTGCTGTTCACCAACCGGGAGTGGGACGCGTACGCCGTGGCGTTCCTGGCCGCCCACTACGCGGGCGCGGCCGGGCTGGTGGTCCGCGAGGACCTCGCCCCGGCCGACGTGGAGCGGCTCGTCGAGGCCACTGCGGCACACCGGGCGGTCGCCGGGAGCGGCCCGCGCACCGCGCTGCCCACCCTCACGCTCGACCACCTCGAGCGCGGCGCCCCGGACGGGACCGAACCGCCGCACCGGGCCGCCCCCGGGGACCTCGCCCAGATCATCGGGACCTCCGGCACCACCGGCACCCCGAAGGGCGTCCGGGCCGCCCACGCGAGCCTGACCGCAGGACTGCTCCTCGACCCCCGCCCCCGCCCGTACGCCCACTCGCGGCACGCCGTGCACGCCTTCCCGATCGGCACCAACGCGGCCCAGGCGGTCCTGGTGAACGCGCTGACCGCACAGCCCACGACGATCTGTCTGCCACGCTTCGACGCGGAGGAATTCGGGCGGGTGGTCGAGGAGTTCGGGGCGGGCACCGTCTTCCTGGTGCCGTCCACGGCGGTGGAACTGCTGAACTCCGGGATCGCCGGCCGCCGGGACCTCGGCAGCGTGCTGCTGGTCGGCTCCACCGCCGCCGCCCTCCCGCCGGCCGTCGCAGCCGGCCTGTCCGCCGCCCTGCCGAAGGCGACGGTCGTCAACACCTACACCTCGGCCGAGGCCTCCCCCGCCCAGATAGCCGCGGTCGTGGACCCCGACCGCCCGGGCTCGCTGGGCCGCCCCACCGACCCGGCCGACCTGCGGATCCTGGACGAGGCCGGCGAGCCGGTGCCGCCCGGCGCGACCGGCGAGATCTGGCTGCGCCAGCCCGGCCCGCCGCGCGGGTACGCCGGAGCGGACTCGGACACCGTCTTCCGCGACGGCTGGGTGCGGATGGGCGACCTCGGCCGGCTGGACCGGGACGGCTTCCTCCACCTCGTCGACCGGGAGAGCGACATCGTCAAGTCCGGTGCGCTGAAGGTCTCGACGCTGCGGATCGAGGCAGTGCTGCACGAGCACCCCCAGGTCGCCGACGCGGCCGCGCTCGGCCTGCCGCACCCGGTGATGGGCCAGGTGCCGGTCGCCGCGGTGGTCCCGCTGCCGGGCGGAATCGACCTCGACGGCCTGCGGCTCTTCCTGAGCGAGCGCCTCACCCGGCCCGAACTGCCCGTCCGCGTCCTGGTGCTGGACTCCCTGCCGCGCAACCCGAGCGGCAAGGTGGTCAAGCACCGACTGCGGACCGCGTTCCAGGAGGCCGCCCCGGCGGCCGGGCGGGCACCGGAGACGGAGCGGGAGCTGACCCTGGCCGGCCTGTGGCGGACCGTGCTGGGGCGGCCGGTCCACGCGGTGGAGGACGAGTTCTTCGCCCTCGGCGGGGACTCCTTCCGCGCGGTCCAGCTGGCCGCCGCGATCTCCGCCGAGTTCGGCGTGACGGCGCGTACCGCGCTCGTCTTCGAACGCCCCTCGCTGCGCGCCCAGGCGGCCTGGCTGGAGCGGGCCGAGGCCGCGCCGGCCCCGCCGGCGGTGGAGTCCGGCACCGAGGAGTCGGACTTCCTGCGCTCGCTGCGCGCCCAGCCGCACGACCTGCCGCTCACCTCCCAGCAGGAGAACTTCCTGCGCTGGATGGCCGAGGTCCCGGGCCGCAACGTCGGCTCGGTGGCCGTGATGTTCCGGGTGACGGAGGCCCTGCGGACGGACGTCCTGGCCGACGCCCTGCACGAGGCGATCCGCCGCCACCCCGCGCTGCGGACCAGGTTCGTCCCGGCGCCCGGGGCCGAACCGGGGGTGCTGCGGGCCGTCCTGGACGACGAACCGCGGGCGGACGTGGTGCTGGTGGACGCCCCCGGCGCGAGCGACGACGAGGTGTCGGCGCGGCTGGTCGCCGTCCGCGACCGGTTGACGGACGTCGCCTCGGGGCCGATGACCAGGCTGGCCGTGGTGAGCCGGGGCCGGGAGGACCACGTCGTCCTGCTGGCGGTCCACCACCTCGTCAGCGACGGCTGGTCGCTGGGCCCGCTGCTGCGCGACCTGGGCGTGTCCTACTCGGCGCTGCGCCACGGCCGCCGGGCGCCCGCCGCCCGGCCCGGCCCGGAGTACCGCGAACTGGTGGAGTGGTCGAACGCCCACTGGCCGGCTTCCCGGACGCACTTCGCGGCGGCGCTCGCGGACGCACCCGCGGCGATCGACCCCTTCCCCGGGCGCCGCCACACCGAGGTGGTGCTGAGCGCCGCCCACGCGTTCACGGTGCCCCCGGAGACGGCGGACGCGCTGCGGGCCAGGGCGGCGGACCTGGGGGCCACCCCTTTCCTCGCGGTGGCGGCGGTCTGGAGCGGCCTGCTGGCGGCCCGCAGCGGACAGCCCGACCTCGTCCTGATGACGCCGGTGCCCGGCCGGACCCGGCCGGAGGCGGAGCGGGCGGTCGGCTGCTTCGTGCAGTCGCTGCTGGTACGGGTGGACGTCTCGGGCACACCCGGGTTCGCCGAACTGCTCGACCGCGTCCGGTCCGCCGCCACCACCGCGCTCGACCACCAGCTGTACCCGTTCGCGGAGTTCAGCCCGCTGGCGCCGTTCGCGGCCTGGCTGCGGTACGAGAGCTGGAGCGCGCCGGCCCAGCTGCCGGGGGTGGCCTGCGCCGCCTGGGAACTGCCGCGCAACGCCACCGTGCCGTACCCGCTGCCCGGCGGCGACCTGCACGTCCCCGAACTCGCGGTCACCGAGCAGCCGGACGGCGGGCTGCGGTGCTGGCTGCGCTACAACGAGCACGCCTTCGAGGCCGGGGCGGTGACGGCGCTGGCCGAGAACCTCGCCGCCGCGCTGACGGGGGCGGCCGGGATCTGACGCGGGTGTGCCGGGGCCCGGCTCCGCAGCACGCGGAGCCGGGCCCCACCGCTCAGCCGGTCAGGCGCCCGGCCGCCTCCTCCTCGGTGAGCGCGTCGATCTCGGCGATCAGCAGCGCCTCGATCCGCGCCGCCAGGGCGGCCGGCGTGCTGCTCTCGAACACGTCCCGGATGGGGATGTCGAGACCGAGGCCGGCCCGGATCCGCGCGGCGACCCGGGTGACCAGCAGGGAGTCCCCGCCCAGCGCCAGGAAGTCGTCGAACACCCCGACCCGCGGCACTCCGAGCACCTCCTGCCACAGCTCGGTGACCAGCTGCTCGGCGTCGGTGCGCGGCGCGACGTAGCCCTCCGGGGCGGCCGGCCCGGGGTCGGGCAGGGCCGCGAGGTCGGGTTTGCCGTTCGGGGTCAGCGGCAGCCGGGCCAGGGTGAGCACGGTGTCCGGGACCATGTAGGCGGGCAGCCGCAGGGCGAGGTGCTCGCGCAGCTCGGCCGGTCCCGGCTCGGCGCCGGGGCACGGGACGGCGTACGCCAGCAGCCTCCGCCCGTCGCGGACCAGCACGGCGGCCTGCGCCACGGCCGGGTGCGCCGTCAGCGCCGACTCGATCTCCGCGGGCTCGATCCGGTAGCCGCGCAGCTTCAGCTGCGCGTCGCCGCGCCCCAGGAACTCCAACCGGCCGTCCGCCCGCCACCGCGCCCGGTCCCCGGTGCGGTACATCACGCCGCCAAGGTACGGGTCGGGTACGAAGGCGGCCGCGGTCAGGTCGGGCCGGCCCAGGTAGCCCCGGGCCAGGCCGCTGCCGCCGATGTACAGCTCGCCCTCGGCCCCCCGGGGCAGCAACCCTCCGCGCTCGTCCAGCACGTGGAGCCCCACCCCGGGCAGCGGGCGGCCCAGCGAGGGCCGGCGCTCGGCGTCCGCGGCCGTCAGCTCGGCCGCGGTGACGATCACGGTGGCCTCGGTGGGGCCGTAGGTGTTGACCAGCCGGACGGCGTCCCCGTGCCGTCGGCGCCAGCGGGCGACGGTGTCGGCCCGGGCCTCGGAACCGCCGATGACCACCAGGCGCAGCGCCTGCGGCCAGCGGGTCCGGTCGCCGAGGCCGACGAGCTCCTCCCAGTAGGCCGTCGGCAGGTCGAACACGGTGACGGCCCGTCCGGCCGGTCCGTCCAGCAGGTCGGGCAGGGTCCGGCCGCCGCCGGGCAGCAGTACGACGCACGCCCCGGCCGCCAGCGCCGGCCAGAGCTCCTCCACATGGGTGTCGAAGCCGAGGGAGGCGAACTGGACGATCCGGTCGGCGGGGCCCAGCGCGTAGCCGTCCGGGCCCGCCATCCAGTCGACCCGGGCGGACACCGCCGCGTGGTCCACCGCGACGGCCTTCGGCGTCCCGGTGGACCCGGAGGTGTAGAGGACGTAGGCCAAGCCCTCCGGGTCCACCGGGGCGGGCTCGGCGGCGGCCGCTCCCGTCAGGTCCGTGGGGGTGCAGGCGTCGGTGAGGGTGAGGACGGCGTCGGCCTCGCGGACCATCAGGGCCCGGCGGTCCCCGGGGTGGGCCGGATCGAGCGGGAGGTAGGCGGCGCCGGCCTTCCAGACCGCCGCCAGGGCGACGACCAGGTCGAAGGAGGGCGTCATCGAGACCGCGACCACCCGGCCGGCCACCGGGCCGAGCCGGCGCGCCAGTTCGGTGGAGCGCCGGTCGAGTTCGGCGTAGGACAGCGTCCGGCCGTCGCACTCCAGCGCCGGTGCGTCCGGCCTCGCGGCGGCCTGCTCCGCGAACCGCTCCAGCACCGTGCGCACGCCGGCGGGAGCGTCGGGCCCCGCGCCCAGCGCGAGCAGCGCCGCGCGCTCCTGCGCTCCGACGAACCAGTCGCCGTGCAGAGGGAGTTCCGGATCCTCGACGATCCGCGCGTACAGCTCGCGGCAGCGGCCGCCGAGCGCCTCGACGGTCTCCCGGTCGAAGAGCTCGCGGTCGTAGCAGAAGGAGAGCGTGAGGCCGCCGTCGGCGGTGCGCCAGCTGTCGAGCAGCAGGTCGGTCTTGGCCTGCTCGAAGCCGGAGTCCATGCTCGCCGTGCGGACGCCCGCGGGCAGCGCGGGCCCGCCGGAGCCGTCCGCGAGCTCGTTCTGGCTCTGGTGGACGAAGACGGCCTGGTAGAGCGGCCCGGCCCCGGTGTCCGCGGGCAGGCCCAGGTGGGCGGCGAGCCGCTCGGCCGGGGCGTCGGGGCGGCTGAGGGCGGCGAGCGCGGCGGCTCTGGTCCGCTTCAGCACGTCGCGGAAGCAGGGGTCGCCGGTGAGGTCCGACCTGATCACCGCGGTGCGGTTGAAGTAGCCGAGCAGCGCCTCGTGCGCCTTCTCGGTGCGGCCCGCCAGCGGGGTGCCGACCACGAAGTCCCGGCTGCCGGTCCAGCGCGCGAGCACGCACTGGTAGCCGGTGAGCAGCACCATGAACGGGGTGCACCGCTCCTGCCGGGCCAGCCGGTCGAGGGCGGTGGTCAGCTCGGGGCCGAGGTCGACGGTGACGAACCCGGCGGGCCTGGTGGGGTTCGACGGTCTCGGCCGGTCGAGGGGCAGGCGCAGCGCGCCGGTGCCGGCGAGCCGCTCGGCCCAGTGGCGGAACGCCTCCTCGCCCGCCTCCCCGCCGGTCCTGGCCTGTTCGGCGCGGGCGAAGTCGCCGTACTGCAGCGGGAGTTCCGGCAGGTCGGCGGGCGCCTCGCCGATCGCCTCGCGGTAGAGGGCCAGCAGTTCGCGCCACATCGTGCGGAAGGACCAGCCGTCGGCGACGATGTGGTGGACGACGACGCTGACCGCGTGTTCCCGCTCCCCCGCGCTGATCAGGGTCGCGCGCAGGGGCGGCGCGGCGGCGAGGTCGAACGGCGCGTTGACGTACGGGCGGCAGGCGTCGGTGAAGTCCGCCTCGGTGGCGCCCTCGGGCAGTCGGAGGGTGACCAGGTCGATCTCGGCCGGGGGCTGGACCAGTTGGACGGGCTCCGCCGCCTCGGGGCCGTCGACCACGAAGCGGGTGCGCAGGATCTCGTGCCGGGCGGTCAGCCGGGCGAGGGCGGTGCGCAGGGCCCGCGGGTCGATCGGCCCGGTCCAGCGCCGGTTGAGGTACATGTTGAAACCGGCGTCGTCCGGGTGGAGTTGCTGGAGGAACCAGAGCCGGCGCTGTTCGGCGGTCAGGGGGTGGGTGGCGGTGGTCACCGGACGGTCACCTCGGTCTCGGAGCGGTACGGGGGAAGGGGTTCAGCCGCGGCGGCGGCCCGGTCCTGGATGGCCTTCAGCCCGACCAGGTCCTCGGGCTCGGCGTCGGGCACGTCCCGGTCGAAGTGGCGCAGCACCGGGACGGCCAGGCAGACCAGCGCGAGGGCGGCCATGGCGAGGCCGAACAGCAGGTAGAGCAGTCCGATGCCGCGGCCGTCGCCGGTGCCGACGATCCGGCCGACGGTGGAGGCGAGGGCGCCGCCGTGGTCCATCAGCGGCTGGAGGAGTCCGGGGCCGAACGGGGCGACCACCGCGAAGCCGACCGGCAGGGTCGACCAGGCGACCATCGTGTTGACCGCGATCACCCGGCCGTGGAAGCGCAGCGGCACCTTGGTCTGCACGATGGTCGCGTAGGAGCCGTTGAGCAGGGCGAGCGCGAACGTCATGCCGAACGCGCCGAGGGCGACGGTCCAGATCGACGGGCGCAGCCCGGTGACCAGGCAGGCCGCGGCGACGGCGAGGGTGGCGAGCAGCACCCCGCGCAGCTTCCGTCGGCGCGGTCCGCCCCAGGCCACCAGGGTGATCCCGCCGAGCACGGCGCCCAGGCCGGCCGCCGTGGACACCCAGCCGGCCGCCGGGAGCGGGGCGAAGGAGAGCACCAGCGGGGTGATGAGCAGGAACAGCGGGGAGAGGAAGACGTTCAGGACGGCGAAGTACAGCAGCATCGCGCGGAAGTGGCGGCTGCCGAGGGTCCGTCGGAAGCCTTCGCGGATCTCGGTGGGGATGCTCTCCCGCCGGGTGGCGCCCAGCACGTCCGGGAACCGCACGGCCAGGGTGACGGCGATGGCGACGGCGTAGCCGGCCACGTCGAGGGCGAGGATGCCGCCGAGCCCGAGCGTGGCGAGCAGGCCCACGGCGAAGAGCGGGACGAGGAACTGGGCGAGGCCGAAGGCCATCTGGACCACGCCGTTGGCGCGGCCGAGGTAGCGCTTGGGGACGAGCTGGGGCACGGCCGCGTTCCAGGCGAGCCGTTGGAAGGAGAGCGCGGCGGACAGCACGGCGACGAGCGCGTAGGCGTGCCAGACCGCCAGGGCGCCGGTGGCGTACAGCAGGAGCAGGACGGCCTGGGTGAGGCCGGCGGCGAGGTCGCCGAGGAGCATGGTCCTGCGGCGGTCCCCCCGGTCGACGATCGCGCCGGCGATCGGGGCGGCGAGGATGCCGGGCACCAGGCCGCAGGCGGCGAGCAGCCCGAACTGGGCCAGGGAGCCGGTGCGCAGGTAGATCCAGACCGGGAGGGCGAACTCGGTGAGCGCCGATCCGATCATCGACACCTGCTGCCCGGAGGCGACGGTGAGGAAACGGCGCATGGTCGGGCGGACGGGCGCCCGTCCGTCGTCCGCCGCCGGCCCTTCGGCGTCCCGGGAGAGCCCGGCCAGCCACCAGGTCGCGCCGTCCGTCCGGCGGTGGCGGTCCTCCCGCCCCTCGGCGATCGACCGGTGGACGCCGCAGACGATGGCGGCGAGTTCGGCGGCCCGGTACTTGAGGTAGAAGTGGCCGGCCTCGTCGAGGACCACCACGGCGGTGGTGTCGGCGATCCGGTGCCACTCGCGGAAGCGCTCCCGGTAGAACTCGGTGGCCGGGTCGCGGTCGCCGCAGACCGCGATCACGGGCGCCTTGATCCGTCCGCCCTCGGTCCCGAACATCCGGGTGAAGTACCGTTCGACGTCCTTGGTGCCGGTGCGGCGGTTGCGGACGATCAGCCGCAGCTGTTCGGGCTCCAGGTCGTCGGTGTCCATCCCGGCGGCCGCCAGCCCGTTGATCATGTCCTGGTCGCTGCGCATCCGGTCGAGGAGCCGGGCCCACCGTTCCCCGACCACCGCGCCGCGCCCCCCGGGGCGGGCGAAGGGGAAGATGCCGCCGAGGTGGACGGCGTCGATCTCCCGGCCGGCGGCCTCGACCCGGCGGGCGATCTCGACGGCGAGGCGCACGCCGACCCCGCAGTGCCCGTACAGCACGATCCGGCCCTCGACGTTGTCGAGGATCTCGCGCGCGCAGCGGTCGGCGACCTCGTCGACGTCCATCGGTTCCTCGCCGAGTTCGTGTCCGGGGACGGCGATGGAGTGCAGCGCCCAGTCCTCGGGCAGGGCGTCGGCGAGCGGCTTGTAGATCAGTGCGCTGCCGCCGCCGTAGGGTGCGCAGACCACGCTGGCGGTGGTGCGGCGGCGTTCGGGGGTGAGCCGGTGCAGCAGTCCCCGCGGCCCCCGGTCGGCGCCCGGGTCGGCGACCAGCCCGGCGAGCTGCCGGACGGTCGGGAAGCGGAAGAGGTCCATCACGCCGACCGGGGTCGGCAGGTCGGGGAAGGCTCGGCGCAGCCGGGCGACGACCTGGGTGGCGAGCAGCGAGTGCCCGCCGATCTCGAAGAAGTCGTCCAGTGCGCCGACCTTCGCGAGGTCGAGCACCTCGGCCCAGATCGCGGCGATCAGGGTCTCGGTCTCGCCCTCGGGTTCGACGTGTCCGGCGGCCGGGGCGGTGTCCTCGGGTTCGGGCAGCGCCCTGCGGTCGATCTTGCCGTGGGGCAGCAGCGGCAGGCGGTCCAGGACGACGAAGCGGGCGGGGACCATGTAGTCCGGCAGGACCTCGCCGAGTGCCGTCCGCAGGTCGGCCGGGGCGGGGACGGTCGCGCCGCCGGCGCGTTCCAGGTAGGCGACGAGGTTCTGTCGGATGCCCTCGCCCCGGACGGTCACGAAGGCCTGGGTGACGCCGGGCAGCGCGGTGAGCGCGGCCTCGATCTCGCCGGGCTCGACCCGGTAGCCGCGGACCTTGATCTGGTCGTCGGCGCGGCCCAGGTACTCCAGCACACCGTCCGGGCGCCGGCGGGCGAGGTCGCCGGTGCGGTACATCCGGCCGCCGGTGAACGGGTCCTCGACGAAGCGTTCCGCCGTGAGGTCGGGGCGGCCCAGGTAGCCGCGGGCCAGCCGCTGCCCGCCGAGGTACAGCTCTCCGGTCACGCCGGGCGGCACCGGCCGGCGGGCCCCGTCCAGGACGTAGCAGCGCGCGCCGGCGAGCGGGGTGCCGATCGGGGTGCTCCCCGGGCCGTGCTCCCCCGGGAGGACCTCGTGCACGGTGACGCCGACCGTCGCCTCGGTCGGGCCGTAGTGGTTGAACACGGCGCAACCGCCCCGGGCGGCCAGGTCGGCGGCCCAGGCCCAGGACGAGGCCTCCCCGCCGAGTACCAGGGCCCGGCGCGGCAGCAGGCGCTCGACCGGGGCGTCGGCGCAGAGCGCGGCCAGGTGGGAGGGCGTCATCTTGAGGTAGTCGAGGGCGTGGGCCTCGATGTGTCCGGCGAGTTCGGCGCCGGAGATGCGGCGCGGCAGCAGGTGCACCCGGCCGCCGGTGGTGAGGGCCAGGTACAGCATGGTGATGCTGAAGTCGAAGGCCAGGGACTGCAGCAGTCCGTAGCGGGCGCCGGGCTCGATCCGCAGCCTCTCCCGGACGCCGGCCAGGTAGTTGAGGATCTCCCGGTGCTGGACCGCGACGCCCTTGGGCTGTCCGGTGGAGCCGGAGGTGTAGATGACGTAGGCGAGGTCCTCCGGTCCGGACGCCTCGGCGAGCGGCTCCTCGTCCGGGGCTTCGTCCGTCGCTTCGTCCGTCGCTCCGTCCGGGAGGTCGACGCGGTCCACCAGCAGTTCGGCGCCCCCGTACCCGGGGATCCGGTCCCGCAGGTGCGAGTCCGTCACCAGCACGCGGACGTCCGCGTCGGCCACCAGGTAGGACAGTCGCGCGGGCGGCTGCTCCGGGTCCAGCGGCAGGTAGCAGCCGCCGGCCTTCAGCACGGCGACCAGGGCCACGGCAAGGTCCGGGGACTGCTCCAGGCAGACCGCCACCCGGTCGTCACGGCCGACGCCCAGGGCGCGCAGCCGCCGGGCCAGGGCGGCCGCCCGCGCGTCGAGTTCGCGGTGGGTGACGGTGGCGTCCTCGAAGACCAGCGCGGGGCGGTCGCCGGCCTGCCGGGCGGCCTCCGCGAGCAGGGCGGTCAGCGTCGCCGGTCCGCCCTCGGGGAGCGCCGGTCCGGCGGCCCATCGTTCGACCAGGTCGCGGTGCTCGGCTTCGGGCGACAGCGGCAGGTCGACGACGACACGGTCCGGGTCGGCCGTGGCCGCCGTCATCAGGACCTCGAAGCGCTCGACGAGCCGTCGTACGGTGTCGGCGTCGAAGAGGTCGGTGCGGTAGGTGATCAGGCCGAAGAGCCCGCCGTCCTTCTTCTCCCGCAGGTAGAACGCGAGGTCGGAGTGGCTCGTGGTGACCGCGTGCCCGAATCCCTCGGCCGGGGTGCCGGGGGCGGTGGAGGCCGCGCGCTCGCCGTAGTTCTGGTAGGCGAAGGTCGTCTGGAACACCGCCGAGCGGCTGACGTCCCGCTCGATGTCCAGGTCCGCGACCATCTGCTCGAACGGCACCTCCTGGTGGGTGTAGGCGTTGAGCGTCGTCTCCCGCACCCGGCCGACCAGCTGTCCGAAGGTGAGCCCCTCCTCCAGCCGGGCCCGGATCGGCAGCATGTTGACGAAGGCCCCGACCACCCCCTCCAGTTCCCTGTGGAGGCGGCCGGCCACGGCCGAGCCGATCGCGAAGTCCCGCCGGCCGGCGTGCCGGCCGAGCAGCACCTGGAGCCCGGCCATCAGCACCATGTACGGGGACGCCCCGTGGGCGCGGGCGAACTCGGCGAGGGCGCGGACGAGTTCCGGGCTCCAGTGCAGTTCCACGGCCGCGCCGTCGAAGGTGAGCAGCGGGGGCCGGGGGCGGTCGGCGGGCAGTTCCAGGGCGGGTACGTCGGCGAGTTCGGTGCGCCAGTAGTCGCGGGAGGCTGCCAGGGCGCCACTGTCCAGCCGGTCGCGCTGCCAGCGCGCGTAGTCCCCGAACTGCACGGGGACGGGCGGGAGTTCGCTCTCGGCGTGGTGGGCGTACCGGGCGTAGAGCAGGTCCAGTTCCCGGTTGATGATGTCGATGGACCAGCCGTCGCCGACGATGTGGTGCATGACCAGGGCGAGGACGTGGTCCTCGTCGGCGAGCCGGATCAGCAGGGCCCGCAGCAGCGGCCCGGCCGCGAGGTCGAAGGGTCTGGAGACCAGTGCACCGATCTCGTCGGCGGCTCTTCGCCCGGGGTCGGGGTCGTCCGAGGCGTCCAGGTAGGCGGCGGCGAAGGGGCCCGGCTCGACGACCAGGACCTCGGCCCGGCCGTCCTCGGTGACCGGGAAGGTCATCCGCAGGCCCTCGTGCCGCGCCACCAGGGCGGTCAGGGCGGCGTCCAGGGCCGGGCGGTCCAGCGGCCCGCGCAGCCGGCGGGCCGGGGCGAGCGTGTACGCCGTCCCGCCGGGCGAGAACTGGTCCATGAACCAGAGCCGTTCCTGTCCGCTGGACAGGGGCGGCGCGCTGCCCTCCGGGCGGGGCTCGACCACCCGCACCGGCGCCGCCGCGGCGGCTCCGCGCAGGCGCTGGGCGAGGAGGGATCGTTTGGTGGCGGACCAGTCCGCGGGCAGGTCCTGGGTGTCGGTCATCGGCAGTCCGTTCGGGCGTGGAGCGGGGAGGGCGCGGCGGGGCGGTCGACGGCTGGGCGGCCGGCGGCGGGGCGGCCGACGGCGGGGCGGCCGACGGCGGGGCGGCCGACGGCGGGGCGGCCGACGGCGGGGCGGTCGACGGCGGGGCGGCCGGCGGCGGTCAACGCCGCTCGCGCACGACGTCGGCCAGGGCGGCCGGGGTGGAGGCGTCGAAGAACAGGTCGAAGGCGAGGTCGACCCCGAAGGAGGCGCGGATCCGGGCGGTGATCTGGATGATCGTCAGCGAGTGCCCGCCGAGGTCGAAGAGGTCGTCCTCGGGGCCGATGCCGGGGGCGCCCAGGACCTCCTCCCAGATCGCCAGGATGCTCGCGGTGAGGTCGTCGGCCTCCGCCGGGGCAGCGGCGGCCGCGCGCGGCGGGGCGGGCAGCGCGCGCCGGTCGAGCTTGCCGCTGGTGGTGAGCGGCAGCCGGTCGAGGGCCACGAACTGCCGGGGCACCATGACGGCGGGGAGGGTGCGCAGCAGGTGGTCCCGCAGCTCGGCATCGTCCGGCGTCGGGCTGCCGGGTGCGGGCACCTGGTAGCCGACCAGCGCGGGCTCCCCCTCGGCCTGGTCGTGCACGGCGACGGCCGCCGCCGCGACCGCCGGGTGGCCGAGCAGCGCGGCCTCGATCTCGCCGAGTTCGATCCGGTGGCCGCGGATCTTCACCTGGTCGTCGATCCGGCCGTGGTACTCCAGTTCGCCGTCCTGGGTCCAGGCCGCGAGGTCGCCGGTGCGGTACATCCGGCCGCCGCCGAAGGGGTCCTCGACGAAACGTTCCGCCGTCAGTTCGGGCCGCCCGCGGTAGCCGTCCGCGAGGCCGTCGCCGCCCAGGTGGAGCTCGCCGGGGATGCCGACCGGCAGCGGCCGGCCGTGTGCGTCCAGGACGTACGCCCTGGTGTTGGCGATCGGCCGGCCGATCACCACGGTGTCCGCTCCGGCCGGGACGTCCGCGCAGGTGGCGTAGATCGTCGCCTCGGTCGGACCGTAGCCGTTGATCAACCGGGCGAGGGAGCCCCGCAGCTCGCGGGCCAGCGGGAGCGGCAGCGCCTCCCCGCCGACGATCCCGGTCAGCCCCGCGGGCAGCGGCCCGGCGCTGAGCAGCACTCGCCAGCCGGAGGGGGTCGCCTGCAGATGGGTCACGCCCTCGCGCCGGATCAGCGCGAGCGTGCCCTGAGCGTCCAGGGCGGCGCCGTCCGGCGCGAGGACCAGCCGGCCGCCGGTGGTCAGCGGCAGCAGGATCTCCAGCCCGGAGATGTCGAAGGAGAGCGAGGTCAGTCCGAGCCAGACGTCCCGCGGGCCCGAGCCCAGGCGCCGGGCGAACGAGGTCAGGAGGTTGACCAGGGCCCGGTGCCCGATCTCCACGCCCTTGGGCCGGCCGGTCGAGCCGGAGGTGTACAGCACGTAGGCGAGGCCGCCGGGCGGGGTCGGCTCGGTCCGGGCGGGCCCCGGTTCCGTGCGGGCTTCCGTGCGGGCTTCGCCGAGCCGGAGTACGGCCGGTGCCGCCGCCACCACGTCGGGCGCGGGCTCCCGGTCGGCGACCAGCAGGGCCGCGCCCGAGTCGGCGAGCAGGAAGGCGAGCCGCTCGACGGGGTGGCCGGGGTCGAGCGGCAGGTAGCCGGCCCCGGCGGCGTGCACCGCGAGCAGGACGGCGGGCAGGTCGGCGGAGCGCTCCAGGTGCAGGGCGACGACGTCACCCCGGCGGACTCCGGCCCGGCCCAGCACGGCGGCCAGTTCGTCGGTCCGCTCCACGAGCGCCCGGTAGGTCAGCCGCTCGGTGCCCGCGCTGACGGCGAGGGCGTCCGGCGTCTCGGCGGCCCGCTCCCGCACCAGGTCCAGGGCGGTGCGCTCGTGGGGGTAGGGGCGGGCGGTGTCGTTCCACTCGTCGAGCACCAGGTGCCGCTCGGCCTCGCCCAGGAGCGGCAGGGCGCCCAGCGGGGCCTCGGGCGCGGCCGTCGCGGCTTCCAGCAGGGCCCGGTAGTGCCCGGCGATGCGCTCCGCGACCTCCGGCGCCAGGACCGCCGGGGCGTACTGGAGCGAACAGGCGAGCCCCTCGGCGGTGTCGACCGCCTGGAGGTGGAGGGTGTTGCGGGCGGCGCCGTTGAACACCGCGCGCTCCACCCGGACGGCGCTTCCCGGGAACACCGGGTCGGCGGCCCGGGCGCGCCGGTAGCCGAACGACACGGGGGCCAGCCCGGCGCGCGGCGTGAGGCCGCCGACGGCCGCCCCGAAGGGCACCGAGCGGAACGGGTACCCGCCGCGGGCCTCGGCGCGCACGGCCCGGGCGTACTCGGCGAAGGGCATCCCGGCGCTCGCCCCGGCGGGCGCGTGCACCGGCAGCTCGTTGACGAACAGGCCGATGTCCCCGGCCTGTTCGGCCGTCCGGACGGACAGCGGCACGGAGACCGCGGCCGCCTCGGCGCCGTAGCGCAGCAGCAGTCCGTGCAGCGCGGCGAGCAGGAACTCGAAGACGGTGACGCCGCAGCGCTCGGCGGCGGCGGCCAGTCCCGCCCGGCCCGGCGCGTCCGTCCGCCACTCGACGGACGCCCCGGACGCCGGGGCGGTGACGGCCTGCGGCAGCCCCGGCAGCACGGGCTCCGCCACCGCGGCCCAACGCGGGCCGTACCAGTCCGCCGCGCGGCGCACCAGGTCGGGGCCGGGCGGGGTCGGCGGCGCGGTGGGCGTCCCGCCGGGCGGAGTCGGCGGAGCGGCCTCGCCGAGGGCCTGCGCGTAGGCGGCGGCGAGTTCCGCCACCAGGACGTCCTTGGACTCCCCGTCGAACACCGTGTGGTGCACCACCGCGAGCAGCACCGCCGCGTCACCGCGGCCCCGGTGGAGGGTGAACCGTGCCAGGGGCCCGGCCGCCAGGTCGAACGGCCGCGCCGCGTCCTCGGCCAGCCGCTTCTCCCGGCCCTGCGCGCAGTCTCCGGAGGCGTCGACCACCTCGAGGGCGGGGGCGGTGCCGGGCTCCGCCAGGAGGCTCCCCTCGCGTTCCACGAACACCTGGGACAGGACGGGGTGACGTGCCGTCACGGTCTTGACGGCCCGCGCGAGGGCCTCGGCATCCACCCGGTCGAAGGAGATCAGGACGGGCAGGTGGAACACCCCGTGCGTCCGGCCGAGGCGCTCGGTGAACCAGATGCCCCGTTGGAAGGGCGAGGCGTGCGGGGGAAGGGAGTGTGGCATGTGGGGCTCGATTCCGCAGTCGGTGAATGGTGCGTTCCCCGTGACCGGGCGCCGACGTGGCCGGCACCGCGGTTTCTCTGGTGACGCGGCCGACGGGCCGCTGCGGTCTCGACCCTCCCGGCCCGCAGATCCCCCCTGCGCACGACCGGGTCCGAGCCGGTCCTCTCCCCCGACGAAGAGGCCGATCTTGGTCCAGACCTGCCGAGAGGTTGGCAGAGAAGCCCAGCGCCGTCAAGGGTCGTCCCGCCCCCCGGAAGAGGCGTCATGCACGCGTCCAACCTGCGGGAACGCGGCGACGGGGGCGGGCTTCTGATCGTTCGTCATCGTCTCACCGGCCGCCCGGACGGCGGCCGGTACCCCGGCGTCGGATCGGGCGTACCGGGCCCGGATCAGTGGGACAGCCGGACCGGGCCCGGATCAGCCGAGCGGGCGGCAGAGCAGCGCGGCCGGGGCGCCGTACTGGAGGCGCTGCCAGGTGGAGGCGACGCCGGCCAGGTACTCGCCGTCCGCGCACTGGCCCTTGTAGCGGCCCGGCGCCCAGTCGCTCGCCACCGAGCCGCCCGTGGCGGGCCGGTTGTCGCCCCGGTCGAACCAGAGGGTGCGGCCGGTCAACGGCAGCGGGGCCGCCGCGGGGGCGCAGAGCAGCGCAGCCATGCCGTTGTTGCGCACGCTGTAGCCGACGGCGAAGGTGCGGTCGGGGCACTGGAGCTTGTCGTAGCCGGACGCCCAGTCGCCCCCGGTGACGTAGCGCTCGTCGGTGACGGTGGTCCAGTCGCCGCTGCCACCGGCCGGCTCGCCCGCGTCCGTGCACAGGGCCCGGCTGTCACCGCGGGCGAGGGCGGTCAGGCGCTGGCCGTCCGGGCAGTCGCCCTTGCGGTTGCCGGGGCTCCAGTCCGCGCGCGCGAGCATCCGCCGGGAGAGGTCCTGGTCGGCGTGGTCGAGGCTGAGCATGTTCCAGTGGTTCACCGCGGGCACCGGGCCGCTCGCCGCCGGCGCGCCGACCAGCTTCGTCCAGTCGGCGGCCCGCCAGTCACCGGGGTCGGTGAGGCCGGTCCGGGTGCCGTCCGGCCCGTAGGAGAGCAGCGCCCAGGTGTCCAGCGGGCGGCCGGCGGTGTCGGCCCAGCCGACCAGCGGCCAGATGGCGAAGTCGGTGTCGTTGCGGACCAGGATGTCGGTGAAGGCGTGCAGCCAGGCCTGTTCCTTGGCGTCGGTCGAGCCCCGGCCGCCGGCGCCGAACTCGCTGATCCACACCGGGGCGGTGAAGTGCTGGCCGGAGCGGGTGACGAACAGCGCCTCGTCGTCCACGGCCTGGGCGAGCTGCTCGGGGGTGAAGTCCTGGTAGCGCGGGTCGCCGGTGGATCCGGGGCCGCTGCCCGCACCGGTGTTGGCCGGGCCGGTGTAGCCGTAGAAGTGCGCGGCGTAGACCAGCTTGCCGGAGTCGATCAGGGTGTTGGAGAGGTTGCGCACGGGGGTGAGCATCGGGCGACCGTGGCTGAACCCGGCGGCGGGGATGCCGTACCAGTTGATGCCCTCCATGACGACCAGCATGTCCGGGTCGGTCTGGAGGATGCGGTTGCCGGCCTCCTCGAAGGCGGCGTACTCGTCGTGGGCGTCGCCCATCCCCCAGTTGGGGTCGTCCCAGACGTCCCGGCGGACCTCGTTGCGCAGGTCGGCGCCGACCACCCGCTTGTCGGCCTTGTAGCGGTTCACCATGAACAGCCAGTCGTCCTCCCACTGCGCGGTCGACTGGCCGCTGTTCCAGCGCTCGTTGCCGTCCAGGCCGCAGCAGAAGCGGTAGCTGGTGGTGTGGTTGTTGAGGATCACCGCGAAGCCGTCGGCGGTCAGCGCCGCCACCACGGCGTCGAACACCTGGAGCGGGGTCCGGCCGCGCAGACCGGGATTGGCGGCGACGGCGGAGTCCGGGACGGGGACGGTGTCGTGGATCATCGCGTTGGCGAACGGCAGCCGGATGCTGTTGAGGCCCAGCCCGTGGAAGTCGGCCAGCAGCCGCGCCATCGGCACCCGGTCCAGACCCAACGGGATGTTGTGGGACACCTGCCCGGCCTGGTTGTTCGCCGGGTCGTCGGTGCTCCCGCTGCCCTGCCAAGTGCCCTGGGCACCGGCCCAGTTGGCCGCCTTCAGCTTGAAGCGCGCGCCGTCGGCGTCCACGATGTAACGCCCGCGGGTGCTCAGCGGGCCGGTCCAGGACGCGGACAGGGAGGCGGCCGGGGACGCGGTCGCCGTGGCCCGGGGCTCCTCGCCGGGCGCCGCGACCCCGGGGCCCGCCGCCAGGACGGCGAGCACCGGCAGGGCCGCGGCCAGGGCGAGCAGACGCGCCGCAAGACTCTTCATCGTCATCCCCGCTGTGGTGAGGTGGCTCGGGCCGCGACCGGGCACACCGGTGCCGTCGGCGAGGACCGACGATATGACGGAACCTCAGCTCCGGGAAGAGTGCGTGCTGTCCTCCGAGAGAACTCCGGGTGAAGATCAGCGGCCGCGCCGCAGCACCCGGCGCACCCGGCGCACCCGGGGCCACCGTGACGCGGCAGCCAGGAACCCGGCCGCCCTCAGCAGCCAGGCGCCCGCCGCGACCCCCAGCAGCACCCGGCCGAGCGGGCGCGGCCAGTCCACCCCGGTCGCCGTCGCGGCGACCAGGGCGGCGACGGCGGTCATGCCGAGCGGGAAGACGGTGGCCCAGCGACGCAGGTCGTAGGCCGGGCGCGGGCTGCGCAGCTCCGCCGTCAGGAGGACGGCGTACCCGGCGAGCGCCGAACCGCGCAGCACCCAGGTGGCGGCGCGCAGGGTGGAGTGCACGCCCGACGTCCGGTCCGGCAGGGCGGTGAGCTTGCCGGCGGCGAGGGCCGAGACGGACAGCGCCCCGGCGATCACCCACTGGTCACCGGCCCCGGTGAGGATCTGCCGGAGGTCGAAGCGGACCCGTGGTTCTACCTGTTCCGCCCGTACCTGGTCTACCGCAGCCGGTCCGCCGGGCGGCGGGCCGAACGCCCGCAGCGCCGCGGCCGGGAGGGCATCGACACCTGAGGGCGCCGTCCGGAGCGGTGGGACGTCACTGCCCGGCCCAGGCCACGGTGACGCCGAGCCGACTCTCCACGACGGTGATGTCGGACATCAGGGCCCTCGTGCCACCCGCGCGGTTCCCGGCCCAGAGCAGACCGACCGCGGTGCGGGAGCCCCGTTCGAGCACCAGGGAACCGGAGTCGCCGCCCCTGGCGAAGATCCCGTCCGGGCATCCGTCCGGGAGGTAGAAGATCTCGTACTGCCGGGACATGACAAACCGGTGGCCCGGCGGGGGCCCGCCGACGTCCCACGGCACGAGCGACTGGATTCCGGTGACGGTCCCGGCCGTCGGGCCGCTCTGTGAACCGCGCTTCTTGACGAACGTCCCGACCGACGGCGGCTTGGTGGCGTCGACGACCCCGAAGTCCGGACCGTCCACGATCGCGTGCGAGATCGTGCGCCCCTGGTTGAGCGCTTCGTCCAGCGCCACGGTGGCCGCGTCGAGCGGGCGTCCGAGCAGCAGGACGGGGCCGGACGGGACCGGGATCGTCTGGGTCGCCGGGGATTCGACGGTGATGGTCTGCCCGAGGGCGTCGGTGAGGTCCACGGGCGGGCCGCCCGCGATGATCGGCGGGGCGATCGGCTGCCACACCGTCGTGCCCGGGTCACCGGAGACGTGGTGGCACGTCAGGCCGACCTCGGTGCCGCTGCCGTCCTGCACGATCGCGCCGAGCGTGCCCGAAGCGCCCGGCGCCGGCTGGATCTGCGCACCTCCGGGAAGATCGTCATAGCGGGTGGTGTCCGGTGCGAACAGCGGCTCGACCATGAACTCGACGACGCAGACCGGGAGCCCCGCGATGCTGTCCGGAACCCCGGCCGGGACCTCGGACGCGTCGGCGACGAGGACGCGAGCGGCGAGTTCGTCGAAGAACTCGCCGTTCTCCTCCCGGAACCCGAGTCCCACCCCGGTGACTCCGGGTATCGCGATCAGCCCGGGGGCCACGGCGTCCACGGCATCGATCAGTTCCTGCGGGATGTCCATGTGTTCCGTCCTCCCGGTCCCGTCCTGGCCGGCGCTCGTTCAGCCCTTCGTGCTCGTGGCCGCCCGGAGACCGAGGCGTTCGAGCATCCCCTCGTCCATCGGAGTCTTCGCCGCCGGGGGGACGTAGAGCGTGGAGATCCCCGTCACCGGCGCGTCGGGAAGCTTGGCCAGCGGGACGCGCTTCATGACGGGCTCGCAGATCGGGAACTGGGCCGCCTCGTAGACGACCACCTCGTGATCGGGCGAGTAGTCCTCCAGCAGGGCGTCCACCAGGACCTCGACGCCCGCCCTGCTGAAGGCCTGGTCGGTCCGGTATCCGATCTCACCGATCACCGCGATCTGCCAGAGGATCAGCGGGACATTGGGGTCGAACCGGCGGTGGTGGACGAGGAAGTCGGTGGACTCGTAGCTCTGGCAGCCGAGTTTCCCGGGATCGAGGCCGAGGTCGGCGAACAGGCAGTCCTCGGCCGAGATGCCCGGCAGCATCCGCGCGTCGTACCCCTCCTCGCGCGCGATCCGCACCGCCTCGTGCGCGGGATGGACGAACACGCCGGGGTGCCCGTAGAACGCGACGCAGACCCGGCCGCCCTCCCGGACGCACGACAGGATCCGCTCGATCATCTCGGTGTACGTGACGAGGCGGTCCTTGCCCTCACCGTAGAACGACTGCAGCGACTCGGCCGTGCTGTTCAGCTTCGTGAGCCAGTAGCCGGTGGCCACGTCGGCCACCAGGAACAGCAGTTTGTCCGCCTGCTCCATGTGGGCGCGAGCCTCGATGGTGACCTGACCGGCGATGCCGATCCCGGTACCCACCACGGTCAGAGATCCGCGGGTCTTCGGCGCTGTCAAGACTTCTCCTCTTTCCAGGTTCGTGGTCGATGTTCCGGGCCTCCACGGGGGGAAGCCGGGGGTTCGGCTGATCCTCCGCCCGCTGATCCTCCGCCTAGTGGGGGTGGTGAATGACCCAGACGAGCGTCATGACGATCGTCGTGCTGGCCAATACCGGCCCTCCGCCCGTTTCAGCGGCGATGAGGCTCCTGACGCGCATCGGGTCATTGCTCGTCAGCGCGTCCTTCTCCTCCTGCGAGAGTCCGGCCTCCGCCATCATCTCGGCCGGGTACTTCTCGAATCGACGAACGGCCGCGGGGTCCTCCGCGAGTTTGAGGACGAACTCCGTCAGGCGCTGAGCCATGTCGATCCCTCCTTCGGCTCTGCAGAACAGGGCGGGTTCTCTCGCCCCGGCTGCCCTACTTCTCGGTGTCCGGCTCGACCCCTTCGACGGCCGCGACCGCCACGGTCACCGCCACGACGACATAGACCGGCCAGAATCCGTGCGACGCCGCCTCGAACTTCGCCTTGGCTCCGATGTCCGCCGCGAGCGCGTTGCGGATCAGCGTCGCGTCCGCACTCGCCAGCACGACCTGCTCGGCGGGAGTCAGCCCTGCGGCAGACATCGTGGCCAGTGAGTCCTCTCGGAAACGAGCCAGCGTCCCAGGATCCTCCGCGAGCTTCAGCACGAACTCGGTGAACTTTTCTGCCATCTTCTCCACCACCCTTCTCGGAATCACGAGCGGTCGGACGGGGGATCAGCCGTGTTCCACCTGCTCGCCGGGTGTGCGGCCGCGGACCGGCGACGCGACGAACCCCGGGCATGCCGACCGGACCGGGCTCTCCCGGACTCCTCGACAGCGGCCGACCGCGGCGCGCCCGGCCTCCGGCGGGCGTGACGCCCACGTCCCCTTGTTCCACTGTGAGCCCAGGAGACGCCAGTGGCCACTTCAGCGGCAGCCGCTCGCGGGCGCTCGTCCGACGGCCGTCACCCGGGTGCCGGGCCGTGGTGGCGGCGCCGCCCGGCGGCCAGCACCGTGGTCAGGGGGCGGTGATCCACGGCACGACGATCCACAGGACGGTGCAGATGAACGCGAACGACTCCGCGCCCCGCATCGTGGTCGGCGTCGACGGCTCGCCGCCGTCGTACGCCGCGCTGCGCTGGGCGGCCCGGTACGCCACGGTGACCGGCGGGGTGGTGGACGCGGTCGGCGCCTGGGAGCCACCGAGCCACTTCGGCTGGTCGGCGCCGGTGGTCGACAGCACCTTCGACCAGGAGCTCGCCGAGCGGCGCTTCGCCGAGGAACTGCACACGGTGCTCGGCGACGACTGCCGGGTGGAGGTCCGCCAGACGATGGTCATGGGCGACCCCTCCGAGGTCCTCCTGGAGGCCGCCCGGGGCGCCGAACTGCTGGTGGTCGGCAGCCACGGCCACGGCGGCTTCACCCGCAGCCTGCTCGGCTCGGTGAGCACCCGCTGTGCGCAGCACGCCGCCTGCCCGGTCGTCATCGTCCGGGCCCCCGTCACGGAAGGAAAGTGAGACGCCCATGGCGTACATCACCGTCGGTCAGGAGAACTCCACCCCGATCGACCTCTACTACGAGGACCACGGATCCGGCCGGCCGGTCGTCCTGATCCACGGGTTCCCGCTCGACGGGCACTCCTGGGAGCGGCAGAGCGCCGCGCTCCTCGACGCCGGATACCGGGTGATCACCTACGACCGCCGCGGTTTCGGCCGGTCCTCGCAGCCGACCACCGGCTACGACTACGACACCTTCGCCGCCGACCTCCACACCCTGGTGGAGACCCTCGACCTGCGGGACGCCGTGCTGGTCGGCTTCTCCATGGGCACCGGCGAGGTCGCCCGCTACGTGTCCAGGTACGGCTCCGGCCGCCTCTTCAAGGTGGCGTTCCTGGGCTCCCTGGAGCCGTACCTGCTGAAGACCGGCGACAACCCGGACGGCGCCGCGCCGAAGGAGTTCTTCGACGGCATCGTCGCCGCCGTGAAGGCCGACCGGTACGCCTACTACACCGCCTTCTACCGGGACTTCTACAACCTGGACGAGAACCTCGGGAGCAGGATCAGCGCGGAGGCCGTCCGCAACAGCTGGAACGTCGCCACCTCGGGCGGCGCCTTCGCCGCGGCGGCGGCACCGTCCACCTGGTACACCGACTTCCGCGCCGACATCCCGCGCATCGACGTGCCGGCGCTGATCGTGCACGGCACCGCCGACCGCATCCTGCCGATCGACAACACCGGGCGCCCGTTCAAGAAGGCGCTGCCGTCCGCCGAGTACGTGGAGATCGAGGGCGCGCCGCACGGCCTGCTCTGGACCCACGCCGAGGAGGTCAACGCGGCGCTGCTCGCCTTCATCGGGGGGTAGCCCGATCGGCGGCTGCCCCGGCGCGGCCGACACCCGGGGCGTGGCCGTCACGAAACGCGACGGTCAGGGAATGCGGAAACCGCGGAAGGTCACCGGTCTGCGGGTCTCGAAGCCGAGGCGCTCGTAAAGCGCGATGGCGCCGGTGTTCGCCTCGGCGACGTGCAGGAAGGGGCGTTCGTCCCGCGCCAGGATCCGCGCGACGAGCGCCCCGACCAGGCGGGCGGCGTGGCCCTGGCCGCGTGCCTCGGGGGCGGTGCAGACGGCGCTGATCTCCGTCCATCCCGGCGGCCGGAGCCGTTCGCCCGCCATCGCCACCAGAGTGCCGTTGTCGCGGATGCCGAGGTAGGTGCCCAGCTCATGGGTGCGCGGCCGGAACGGTCCCGGTCGGGTCCGCTCGACGAGGTCGAGCATCTCGGGCACGTCCTGGGCGCCCAGTTCGACCACGCCGGTGTCCGGCCCGGAACCGGCGTGGTCGGGCCGGCCGCTGCCGGTCAGCGTCATCTGGCGGCCTTCGAGGGAGAAGACCGGCGCCCAGTCGGACGGCGGGGTCGCCGGGCAGCTGAACATGTCGGCGAGCTCGCCCGGGCCGAGCAGCCCGACGAGCTCGGCCCACTCCCGGGGGCCCGCTTCGGCCGGGACCACCGCGAAGGTCGAGACCTCCGACAGGTAGGTGGCGGCTGCGCCGATCCGGCGGGCGAGGTGCGCGTGTCGGCCGCGCAGTGATTCGCCCACCGGGTCGTCGAGTGCGACGGCGTCGCGGTTCACCATCGTGCTGGTCCTCTCGGGTCGTGCGGCGCGGTACGGTCGGCCGACAGTGTGCCACTCGACTCCGGGACGTCGCCGACCGGTGGCCCGCCGACCGGGTCACGGGCCCCCTCGAAGGCGAAGACGCCTGCCCCGGCTGCGATTTCCGCGGAGACCGACCGTCCTCACCGAGCCCCACCGGCCCGCCCGGTGGCCGCCGCGCACGCTCTTGCCGGTGGCTCGGAGCATGCCCTGGGGGGATGCGGGCTGCGTGGGAGTCAGGTCTGTGTGGCGTGGGCGGCGGGTCCGCCCACGGTGGCGGGTGCGTCCGTGGTGGCGGGTACGTCCGTGGGTCCGGTGGGCACGGAGGCCGCGCACGGTGGTACCGGTGGTGACCGTCCACCGCCGTCAACGCAGCAGAACCGCCAGCAGCTCCGCCAGGGTCGGACCCGCGTCGGCCGGGTGGCGCAGCTGCTTGCCGGCGATCACGTGGTAGTGGTTGGCGCGCCCCTGGCGCTCGTGGCTGAGGTAACCGGCCTGCTCCAGGTCGACGATGATCCGCTGCACCGCCCGTTCGGTGAGCAGGCAGCGCGCGGCGATGTCGCGCACCCTGATCCCCGGATCCCGGGCGATCTGCACCAGCACGCGAGCATGGTTCGTGAGGAAGGTCCACCCCGGGCCCGCCGGCCGGTCGGTCATGGCTTCAGCATACGGCCCTGGCTTCGCCCTCACGGGCGACCGCTTCTCCGCGTTCTCCACGCCCCGCAGGAGGGCCCGACCATCGTGCGGGACCGGCCGCCCGGTGGCCCCGGTCCCTGAGGAGCCGAGGCCACCGGGGTCACTGGGCGATCGGAGCGATCGGAGCGGTCGGAGCGGTCGGACGGAGCTCAACCGGGGCTCACCCGGCCGCGCCAGCCGCCCTCCTCGCCACCGCGGCGCTCGACGAAGTCCTTGAAGCGCCGCAGGTCCCCCTTCACCCTCCGGTCGACCATTCCCAGTGCGTCTCCGGCCTTCTCGGCAACGCCCTCGGGCCGGAAGTCGATGGCCATGTTGACCCGCGTGTGCGCGTCGTCGAGCCGCTGGAACGTCACCACGCCGTGTTGCTTCACGTCACCGTCGACGGTGCGCCAGGCGATCCGCTCGTCGGGCAGCTGGTCGACGATCTCGGTGTCGAACTCACGGGTGACTCCGCCGATGCTCGTCCGCCAGTGGTTGTGGCGGTCGTCCAGCTGGGTCACCGAGTCGACACCCTCCATGAAACGCGGGAACTCCTCGAACAGCGTCCACTGGTTGTAGACGGCGCCCAGGGGGACGTCGACGTCGACCGATTCCTTCACCATGCTCATCCGGGGCCTCCTTGCTCGGCACGGCCGGGAGTGTCCCGACCGCCCCCGCGCCTGCCCGCCGGGCGCCGGATCAACCCTTCAACCGGGCGGATCGAAGCCCGTGTTCGGGGTAGAAGCCCGTACGTCCCCACCAGCCCCCGAACCGAGGAGGAAGCCATGCCCGCCGGTTCGAGCAGGAAACGTGAACGCCAGTACGAGCACATCAAGGAGAGCGCCCTGGACCGCGGCGAGAGCGAGAAGCGGGCCAAGGAGATCGCCGCCCGCACCGTGAACAAGGAACGGGCCCGACACGGCGAGTCGAAGACCGCCAGCCGCTCCTCGACCCATGACATCTCCTCCTCCCGGCGCGGCGGCCTACGGTCGCACTCCGGCTCCCAGGGGCCGACCAAGGAGCAGCTCTACAACGAGGCCAGACAGCGCGACATCCACGGCCGCTCGAAGATGAACAAGAAGCAGCTCGCCGACGCACTCGGACACTGACCCGCCCACCCGCCCGCACCACCACGGGCGGTCGGCGTGGCCGGTCAGCGCGAGCACCCGGGTACCCGGGGGAACCGGGCAGCGGTGCGTCCCGGGAGAAGTGGGTTCCGATGCCGGGCGGCTTCCCCGGGCCGGGGGCCGGAACCGTCACAGGCCCGGCGAACCGCCCGCTCTCCGTCCCCGCCGGGACCGCCCGCTGCCCGGAGGCGGGCGGTCGGACCACGGTGCCGGCCCTCACCCGCCCCGGCTCCGGGGGTGCCATTCGGCGAGGAGGATCGTGGCGTCGTCGCGGAGCCGGTGGTTCTGGTGCGCGAGCAGCGAGTGGGTCAGGTGGCGCAGGGCCTCGGGGGCGGGCTCGCCACTGGCCATGTGCTGGACGAGGGTGTCGGTCAGGCGTTCCTCGCCGAAGGTGTCGCCGGTGGGTGAGCGGGCGTCGGTGACGCCGTCGGTGTAGATCAGGACCCGGTCACCGGGCTGGAGCCTGGTGTGGTGGACGGGTTGCGGCCCGCGGTCGTGGTAGCCGAGTCCGAGGGGCAGTTCGGGCCGCCGTCGCAGGGCGCCGGCGACGACGTGCCGGCCGCGGATGAGCAGCGGCGTCGGGTGACCGCAGTTGATCCAGGTGAGCTCACCGGTGGCGGAGTCCAGGTCGGCCACGACGGCGGTCAGCAACCGGTCGGGGATCCAGCGGCCCAGCGTGCGGTCGATGGCCTGGGCGATGGCCGCCAGGTCGCCGCCGGCCCGGCGGGTGCTGCGGCAGGCCGCCAGGGCGACCGAGCTGGCCCCGCCGGAGGCGAGGTCGTGCCCCATGGCGTCGAACACCGACATGTGCAGGCGTCCGCCCGCCACCGAGTGGTCGAAGGCGTCGCCGCCGACCTCGTAGGCGGGTTCGAGGACCGCACTGGAGGTGACGTCGCGGGTGCCGATGGTGCGCGGCGGCAGGAAGGCCCACAGGAGTTCGGCCTGCAGGCTCATCGGCCGGTCGCGTGTCGTGCGGACGATGACGTCGCTGTACGCGGACTTGGAGACCGTCAGCAGCGCGACGAGCGCCGCCAGGGCCTCCCAGCAGTCGGCCGTCTCCGGCCCGGCCGCCGGGGCCTCGACCCGCAGGACGCCGATCCGTTCGATGCCGTCCACGAGCGGGAACCAGCCGACCGGCGGCGGCCCGGTGGAGATCCGGGTCCGCTGCAGCCGGTAGGTCCGGCCCGCGAGCGTGGTCTCGATCTCCTCGGCGGCGGCGTGTCGCCGGGGGTCATCGCCGCCGTGGACGGGCAGGGGCACGAGGTGCCGCTGCTGGACGTCGGCGAGGTAGATCCGGGCGTGGGCCGCGCCCAGCTCGCGGGCCGCTTCGTCCACGAGGCCGGGCAGGTCCCTGGGCCCGCTCGCGCGTGAGCGGGCCAGGAGCCGGGCCAGCACCCTGCCCAGCACCGCTTCGTCGCATCCGGGCACTCGGGGCCTCCTCTCGCGCCGACGCCTGTGACGACGGCCGGAAGGGCCGCCGGACGGTTCACGCTCCCATCCTCGTACCGGGCGGGAGTCCGGTCCACCGACCGGCCCCGACGCCCGCGGTTGCCGGGTTCCACGAGCGTGCTTCCTCCGGCCGCGGCTCGCGACCGGGAACGCCGACTCGAACGCGCCGGCCCGGCTGCGCCTCACGACCGGGACCCGCCGGCGGACGGCGCCGCTACAGCCCGGGGGTGTAGGGGGCGACGCCGACGATCAGGATGTCCCGCCGGCCCTCCTCTCCGTCGCCGCCGAGCCGGACCGGGCCGACGTAGTGGCTGACGCGGCAGTCGTGCACGCCGTAGCCGTCCAGCGGCTCGGTCAGCACGAAGCGGTCGTGGACGGCCTCGGGCGCCAGCGCGTCGGGCTGCCGCCCGGCACTCTCGGGCGTCGCGACGACGTTCTCGCCGCCCTCGACGTTCCGGCGGCCGACCAAGTGGGCGAAGGTGAAAGTGGCCGGTGAACCTCCGTCCTGGTGCAGGCAGTCGGGCGAGGACACCGCGGCCTGCTGCCGGCCCCGCACGCCGAGCGAGATCAGGTGCACGCCGACGTAGACCGGGACGCGACGGAGGTCCTCCAGCCACAGGGCGTGGCCCAGGTCGGCGTGGATCAGGGCGTCGAGCAGCCGGTTGCCGTGCAGGGCGGGCGGGATGTCGGGCAGCCTCCGGAGCACGCGCGGGTACTCCGGGTTGTGCTCGTCCTGCCAGTACTCGGTGACGGTGCCGAACTCCTCGTCGGGCGCTCCGGGGATGTAGGACAGCTCGCCGGTCCACGGCAGGTACACGGCGTGCGAGTAACGGCGGAACCGGTTGGTCGCCCGCGCGTACGGATCCCGCGGCAGGTCCCGGTAGGCGGCGGCCAGCTCGGCGAAGTCCTCGGCCAGGGCTCCGGCGTCGACACCCAGGTCGGCGGGGCCCAGCCTGGCGTAGCCGTCCCGCCGAACCTTCGTGGCCTGCCCGTGCGGCCGGGCGCCGCCCACCCGGCCCGACGTGTTCGCGCTCTCGTCCATCGGCTGCTCCCAGCGCTCCCGGCCGGGATCCGGCAGAGGTCCGTTTCCCCGCCCCGGTACGGCCGTGTCCCTCCACGCTGGCACGCCCGGGGCGGTCGCACCGCCGTGGCGTCCGCCGTGCGGGCGAACGCGGGTGCGAACGCGAGTGCGCGAGGCGGCCGTCTCCGTGGCCCGGGTGCCGCTCCCGGACGGAACCGTTGGGGAGGCCACCGGCGGGTCAGACCTCGTCCTCCATGCGGATCGCGTGCTTCAGGTCCCGCATGGCCTCGCCCCGACTGCCCTCCTCCTCCGCCAGGAGGGCGGCCGCTATGGCGTCGAGCTTGCGCTGGATCGCGTGCTCGGCCCGGCGCTCGGCGTTCTTCAACAGCGCGAGCAGCAGCAGCGTCACGGCCGACATCATGTCCCCGACGAAAAGCTGCCACGAGGACGAGAGCCCCGCGATGTGGACCGCCACGAACGCGGCCACGAGCAGTACGCACACCGCGTAGAACGCCGGCGAGCTCGTCAGGTTGGACGCCCGCTCCGCCAGCCGCGCGAATCCTCCCGGGCCCCGCTCCGCCGGGTGGCTCAGCGTCATGTCACGCTCCGCCCGTCAGTGGCCGAACAGGTGCCGGACGCCGCCATCAGCAGAAGTCCCGGCAGCAGCATCGTGCTCTCCTTCCGTCCCGGTTCGATCCGTGTGGCTCCCGCGTCTACCCGGCTCGTCCCGGCCCTATCGCTCCGGCGCGTGCAACCGGTAGAGCGCGAACGCCCGCCCGATGACCGGTTGCGCGACGCTGCGCGCGCACCCGAGCGCGCCGACGGCGTCGCCCGCGTGCCTCGGTCGAGTATCCGATCCCCTCGCCGAGGTTTCAGGACCTGCCGCGCCCGGTGACGAGGTCACGGGCCCGGTCGACCAGCCCGGTGCCGGGCGCGAGCAGCTTGTTCGCCGGCGGGGTGGTCGGGGCCGAGGGGTGCGGCCGGGTCGGCGCCAGCTTCTTGGCCGTGCGCACCTTGTCACCGAGGGAGTCCAGTTCCGCCACGGAGCAGGCGTCGCCCAGTGCGGGGAAGAGGTTCCGCTCCTCGTCGGCCGCGTGCTGCTTGACCTCGGACACCACCTGGTCGACCAGGCGGTCGAACCGGACGTCGGTCACCGCCATGCCTTCCAGCTCCTTCAACAGCCGTTCGACCGCGGCGTGGTCGGAGATCTCCTTGTCCGCCAGCGCCGCACCGCCGGGAACGTGCTCGCGCACCGCCGGGTAGAGGTACTGCTCCTCGGCCACCGAGTGCCGCACCAGCTCGATCGTGAACTCGTCGACGACCTTCCGGCGTCGCGGGTCACCCGGGGGGAGCGCCTGAACCTTGTCGAACAGTTCCTCCACCTCGCGGTGATCGGTCGTCAGCTCCGCGATCACGTTTCCACCGTGTCCCATGGTCCTCACACCTTCCTGTCCCGAAGGGCCGGGCGCCGACCGGACGTCGGCGGCCAACGCGCGGGTGCCCGGGTCCGGCGACGTGAAACGCGGCCCCACACTCCGGTTCGCGGCGTTCAGTGCGGCCCGCCCGGGAGCAGGTAGTCCCGCATCCGCTCGACGACGGAGCGCTCGGGCGGCGGGAGCCGGTCGGTGGGCCGTTCCGTCGGCGGCCGGTGGCGGGGGCGCCCGGTCGAGGACTCCTCGGTCTCACGGGCCCGAACCGCCAGGGCGTGCGGTTCGGCCTCGGTGGTGACGGCCCGGACCGCGGGGAAGAGCCGTGCCTCCTCGTCGCCGGCATGGCGGGTGGCCTCCTCGGTCAGCCGGCCCACCAGGCGGTCGTGCTCCTCCTCGGCCCGGGTGTGCCGGACCAGCTGGTCCGTCAGCAGGTCGACCAGCTCCTCGCGTCGTGGGTCCCCGGCGGGGATGCCGCTGGTTCGCTCCCCCCGAACCGGGCAGACGCCGAGGCTCCACCGCGTGCCCGTAACCCGGTCGGACGGCGACCGGCATGAGACGGAGGCCACCATGAACGGTGCCGAGGGCTTCCCGGCCCGGCTGTCCGCCGAGCACCGGGCCATCGAGGCGCTGCTGCGCCGGCTGACCCGCATCACCGACCGCGCCGGTGCCCACGACGGTGAGGCCCTGCAGCTGTTGGGTTCCCTCCGGCGGCTGCTCAGCCCCCACCTCCTGGCGGAGGAGGCCCACCTCTATCCGCTGGCACGACGGCGTCTGCCGGCCGGTGACGCGCTGGCGGACGCCGCGGGCCGCAGCCACACGGCGATCCGCCGACTGCTCGACCGGGCCCAGGACGAACGGCTGTCCGCCGGCGGGCGCCGACACGCCACGGCCGTCCTGGTCGTCCTGCTCCGCACGCACCTGCGCGGCGAGGACGAGCGGCTGTTCCCGGCCCTGCGTGCCCGTGCCGCGGCGGAGGAGCTGCGGAGCTGCGAACGCCGCATGCGCGAGGGGCGGGCCAGGCGGCCGGGCGCACGGCTGTGGGGGCTCCCGCCGGGGACCGGGGCGATCGCCTCCCTCCGGGACGACGTCAGCGGGCACGACACCTCCGGGCACCGGCACTCGCCCTGACGTGCGTCGGTGCCCGCCGGCCGGTGGTGCGTCGGCCGGTGTCGCGTCGGCCGGTCAGCGCGGGCTGACCGCCTCGGCCCGGGCGTGCAGCGCGGCGTCGATGCCACGCAGGAACTGTTCGAGGTCGCCGGGGTTGCGCGAGGTCACCAGCCGCCAGTCGCCGGCGTCGTCCGTGACCAGCGGCTCGTCCGCCCAGGTGGCGCCGGCGTTGGCGAGGTCGGTGCGCAGGGACGGGTAGGAGGTGAGCCGCTTGCCGTACGCGACGCCTGCCTCGGCCAGCAGCCAGGGGCCGTGGCAGATGGCGGCCACGGGCCGCCCCGAGGTGGTGAAGGCGAGCACCGTGTCGACGGCGGGCCGTTGGAGCCTGAGGGTGTCCGCGTTGACGGTGCCGCCCGGGATGAGGAGCAGGTCGTAGCCGGTGGGGTCGATCTCGTCGAGGGTGAGTGTCGGGCTCACCGTCTCGCCGGGGTCCTTGTCCCCGACCAGGGTGCGGATGTCGCCCCGGTCGGGGGCGGCGATGTCGACCTGGACGCCGTTCTCGCGCAGGTGCCGTGCGGGGACGAGAAGTTCGTCCTGTTCCACGCCGTAGTTCGTCACGATCGCCAGGACCTTGCCGTGCCGGTTCATGTCTCCTCCTGGTCGTGTCGGTTCACCGGGCGCGTGCGCACCCCGGGCTCGGCGGGTACCCACCGAGCCCCCGGCCATGCCGGGTTCACCGGCCTTGGGTTCACCGGCCTCGGTCCGGGTAGCCGCCGGACACGGGCGGGTCGTCCGCACCCGCCCGGGACCCGAGGAGGCGGCGGTGGGCATCGGACGACGGTCCCGGGTCACGCCCCACGCGCGGCAGGACCCGGTCCCCGGCGAGTGCCGTGGGGCCGTGCCCGCCCGGGCGGGCGCGGGGGCCTGAGGCGGGGCCGTACCGTGGACCCGGCGCAGGCACTGCGAAGGATCGCCTTCCTCCTGGAGTGGAAGGGCGCCTCCCCGTACCGGGTGCGGGCGTTCCACACGGCCGCCGAGGCCGTCCGCGGCCTGCCGCCCGGCGTGGTGGACGCCGCCGGCGTCCGCCGCCTGCGGGGCGTCGGACCGGTCACCTCCGAGGTGATCGCCCAGGCGTCGACGGGTGCGACGCCGCCGTACCTGGCCCGGCTGGAGGCCGAGGCCGGGCCTGCGGCGCCGGCCGGCTGGGAGCTGCCGGCCACCGCCCGGGGCGACTGCCACCTGCACTCCGACTGGTCCGACGGCGGCCACCCGTTCGAGGAGATGGCCGACGCCGCCCGCGGGCTCGGGCACGGCTGGGCGGTGCTCACCGACCACTCGCCCCGGCTGACCATCGCCCACGGACTCGGCCCCGAACGCCTGCGGCGCCAGCTCGGCGAGGTGGCGGCCTGGAACGCCGCCCTCGACGACCCGTTCCGGCTGCTGACCGGGATCGAGTGCGACATCCTCGACGACGGCTCGCTCGACCAGGAGCCGGAGCTGCTCGACCGGCTCGACCTGGTGGTGGCCTCGGTGCACTCGAAGCTGCGCTCCGAGCCGGGGCCGATGACGGACCGGATGCTGGCCGCGGTCCGCGCCCCCCGTACCAACGTGCTGGGGCACTGCACCGGCCGGATCGTCACCGGGCGCGGCCGGCCGCCGTCCCGCTTCGACGCCGACGCGGTCTTCGCGGCCTGCGCCGCGAACGCGACGGCGGTGGAGATCAACTGCCGCCCCGAGCGCCGCGACCCGCCCGACGACCTGCTGCGCCTGGCCGCGCGGATGGGCTGTCTCTTCGCCGTCGACACCGACGCCCACGCTCCCGACCAGCTGCACTGGTACGGCTCCGGTTACGCCCGCGCGGCCCGGTTCGGCCTCGAACCCGAGCGGCTGATCACCACCTGGCCGCGCGAACGACTCCTCGCCTGGACCGGACGGACCAACGGCTGACCGAACGAACCAACGGCCCGGCGGGCCCGCTGCCGCCGGGCACCGCCGTGGGCCGACGGCCGACCGGCCGTCGCCGCCCCGCGTTTCACCCCCGTCGTCCGGGGCAGCCGCGCCGGCGTGGACCCCAGGAGGAGCCATGACCACCGTCGTCCCCGATCTCCCGGTCCGCCCTGCCGTACCCGAGCACCGGTACCGCTCGGGGATCCGGGCCGGCCTGGTCCGCCGCGCCGCCGAGCGCCGGTGGCCGGCCATGTCCCACCGCGGGATCCACCGGGCCCTGCCGGCCCGTACGTGACGGGCCGCATCCGCCGCACCAGGAAGGAAACGTCATGCGCCTGGTCCGACCGCCCGGGGTCTACCCGCCCCAGGGCGACACCGAGCTCCTGGCCTCGTGCGTGCTCAGGGAAGCCCTGGACGGCTCCAGCCGGGTGCTCGACCTCTGCACCGGAACCGGCGCCGTCGCGCTCGTGGCGGCCCGGACGGGTGCGCGGGTCACCGCCGTGGACCTGTCCGCCCGGGCCGTCGCCACCGCCTGGGTCAACAGCCGGCTGCACCACCGGCGTGTCCGGGTGCGCCGGGGCGACCTGCTGGCCCCGGTCGCTGGGCGGAGCTACGACCTGATCACCGCGAATCCGCCGTACGTCCCGGTCTGCGCCGCGGCGGCCACCGCCGGCCGCGGCGCCGCCCTGGCCTGGGACGCCGGACCGGACGGCCGGCTGGTACTGGACCGGATCTGCCGCGAGGTGCCCGGTCTGCTCGCCCGCGGCGGCGTGCTCCTGGTGGTGCAGTCCTCGCTCGCGGACATCCGCGCCACGCTCTCGCAGCTGCGCGCGGGCGGGCTGCGCACCGGTGTCGCGGCGCGGCGGCGGCAGGCGTTCGGACCGGTGATGACCGCCCGGGCCGCCCTGTTCGAGCAGCGCGGGCTGGTCCGGCCGGGCCGGCGCGAGGAGGAACTGGTGGTGGTCCGCGGTGTCCGTGAACGGTGACCGGCCGGCGACCCGGGTGGTCGTCGTCCCCGGCGGCCCGCTGCTGGTGGAGGGGCCGGTGGAGGTGGTCCTGCCGAACGGTACGGTGCGGGTCTCCGAGCGCCCGGTGGTGGCGCTCTGCGCCTGCCGCCGCAGCCGCATCTACCCGTTCTGCGACACCAGCCACCGGCGGCAAGGCCGCCCGGCCCGGGGATCGCGGGAACGCGGAGCAGGCGGAGCGAGCGGAACGGGCGGAGCAGGAGGAACGGGCGGAGCAGGAGGGCGGGGAGCGCAGGAGCGGAAGGCGGACGGGCAGGGCTCAGACCGGGTCGTCGGGCAGGGGTGAGCGCAGCGAGGTGCGCCCGGCCCGCCAACGGTCGAGCAGGCGGTCCGCGAAGCGTCCGTCGACCACCCCGGCCGCGGCAGTGCCGAACGCCACGTCGCGGGCGAACTCCGGCTCGGCGGCGACCAGTTCCTCGATGACCCCGCGGCGCACCAGCTGCTCGTGGACGGCGTCCGCCTCGATGTGCTCGCGGTAGAAGAGCGTGCCGTCCGGTCCCCCGCCGAGCCGCTCCAGCGCCGCCGCCAGGCGGGCCGAACCGGGCGAGGAGGTGATCTCGACGGTGGCGAAGTGTCCGACGGCCGCGCCGCGCAGCGCCCGGTGCAGGCCGAGGAGCGTCATCAGGTTGACCACCGCCAGGGTCGGTGCCGGGACGAGGTCCAGGTAGTGCCCGTAGCCGGGGTCGAGGTCGAAGGCGGTCATCATCCGGGCGAACAGCAGCGCGTGGGCCCGTTCCGGCCGTCCGGCGCCGTACTCGTCGTAGAGGATCGCCGTCAGCACCGCCTGGGCGGGTCCCTGGATCCTCGGCAGTATCCACAGCTGCGGATCGGCTTCCTTGAGGTGGTAGACCGAGCGGTGCACCAGGTACTCGCGGGCGTGCCGACGCTCGCCCTCGGCGAGCAGGAAGTGCGACGGTCCGGTGCCGTCGGGCGGCTCGGTGAGCAGCGCCTCCAGGGCTTCCCGCAACGGCGGCACGGGTTCCGCCTCCGCGCGCACCGCGGCCAGGAACGGGCGCTCCAACTCCTGGCGGAACCGGAGGAGTTCCGGGTCCCACTCCCAGAGGTCCGACACCCCGGGCAGCCCCCGGTCGTGCAGCTCGTAGCACAGGTGGAGGGCGAGCTGGTGATCCTCACCCCACGGCTCGGCGAGGGAGCCGGGTGCGGCGAGCGGGCGGCCGGCCCCGGGCGGTCCGGTGGTGAGCAGGGCCAGCACCGCCGCCGACAGCGGTCCACGCGGAGCGGGCAGCCCGCTCACCGCGACTGCCCCCGCCCGTCGGCGCAGGCACAGAGCACCGCGAAGGCGATCGCGAGCGTCAGCGCCCAGCAGCCGCTGAACGCCCACAGGACGGGCGCGGACCAGGTCCGCAGCCCCGCGACCAGCAGGCCGAGCGAGAGCAGGGCGAACCCCAGGACGCCCCTGGGCCGTACGCCGCGCATCAGCTCCCAGGCCCTGGCGCGCAGCCCGAGCCCGAGCCCGAAGCCGCGCAACCGGGCGTCGAGCGCGTGGTCACGCCGCGGTTCCCGTTCGATCCCGAGCAGTTCCTCCCGCTCCCGCCCGTTCATCGGCTCCTCCCGCCTTCGTGGTCCGCCCCCGCTTCGTTCGGGGCGGGTGCCCGGTCGGCGCGTCCTCTAACGCGCCGACCCGGCGGTAGCCTGCCGCGTCCGGTCAGGTGAGGTGGCCCACGCGTCGCGTGTGGGCCACCCCTGGAGCCTCAGCCCTCCGCGGGCTGGTCGTTCCAGCCGGGGGCGTCGTGGTCCTCCAGCTCCTCCCGCAGCCAGGCCAGCGTGGCGCTGAGCAGCCGGGAGACGTGCATCTGGGAGACGCCGATCCGCTCGGCGATCCGGGACTGGGTCCAGCCGTCCCAGAACCGCAGCTTGAGGACGGTCTGCTCGCGTTCCGGCAGCCGGGCCAGCAGCGGCCGGACGGCGATGCGGAAGTCGACGAGTTCGATGCCGGGGTCGCAGCCGCCGAGGCGGTCCAGCAGGGCGCTGCCGGCTTCGTCGGTGTCCTGGTCGCGCAGCGCGTCCAGGGAGTTCGGTCGACAGACCCGGCTCGCCATGAGGCCCTCGGTGGCCTGTTCGACGGTGAGGTGGAGGTCCTCGGCGATCTCCCCGGGCCGCGGGAGGCGGCCGAGTTCCTGCTCGAGCCGGTCGGAGCCGCGGGCGACCGACAGGTAGAGCTCCTGCATGCTGCGCGGGACCCGCACCGGCCAGGAGGTGTCACGGAAGAACCGTTTGACCTCACCGGTGATGGTGGGGATGGCATACGTGACGAACTCGACGCCCCGCAGCGGATCGTAGCCGTCGACGGCCTTGATCAGGCCGATCGTGCCGACCTGGAGGATGTCCTCCATGTCCTCGGCGCGGTGGCGGAAACGGGCCGCGATGAAGCGCACCAGCGGCATGTTCAGCTCGATGATCGTGCCGCGCACATAGCTGTAGGCGTGGCTCTCCCGGGCCAGCCCGGCCAGCCGCTCGAACAGCGCGTCGCTCAGCTCCCGGGCCTCGGACTTCCCCATGCGGCGCAGTTCGGCCGCCGTCGGCCTTCGCGGCAGATCGGGCGGCAGGCCCGGAGGCAGTGGTTCCCGGTCGGTGGTTTCCAGGTGGATGGACACGTGATCGCTCCAGGGCATCGGGGTGGAACACCCCGCAACGCCTGCGGGCCAACGCCCGCGCGCTGCGGACTTCTTCCCCCAGGACCAGTGCCCGGCTTCTTCAAGCGCGGTCCCGGTGGCACCCGAATCGGGTGCGGGGCGACCGGACCGTCAGCACGGTCGCCGCATGGAGGTTGTACCCGACATACGACATTGAATTCACGTTTAGCCCGTCTTATTACGGTTCGTTCCGATATGCGCTCGCACGACCACAGCCCGTCCAGGCACCGGCGGGCCGGCCCGAGGGTACGAGCGGCTTCGCCCGGCACGGTTTCGCACTCTTGATCGCCTCTTGTCCGGAACACCCCCGTGTGCCAGTAATGAACGATTGTGTTCCCTATCTGCCGGGGATACCTTCGGTAGTGGTGAACGAATCCGTCTCCCCTGCCCGCCATTGACCCCTCACCCATAGGGGGACCTGCCATGGCCACCTCGCGCGCCCTGGCCGAGGCTTCGCCCGCGACCGCACGCCGGGGACAGCACCCGGGGGTAGCACTCACCGTCATCGCGGCGACACAACTCATGGTCGTCCTCGACATCACGATCGTGAACATCGCACTGCCGCACATCCAGCAGGCGCTGAGGTTCAACACCACCGACCTGTCGTGGGTCATCAACGCCTACACCCTCACCTTCGGCGGGCTGCTGCTGCTCGGCGGACGGGCGGGCGACATCCTCGGGCGGCGTCGGGTGTTCATCGTCGGCGTCCTCGTGTTCGCGCTGGCCTCGCTGCTCGGCGGCGTCGCGCAGTCCGCCGGCTGGCTGCTGGCCGCCCGGGCGTTCCAGGGCATGGGCGGGGCCATCGCCTCGCCGACGGCGCTGGCGCTGATCGCCACCAACTTCAAGGAGGGCCAGGAGCGCAACCGGGCCTTCGGCGTCTACTCCGCCGTCGCCGGGGCCGGCGGCGCCATCGGGCTGCTGCTCGGCGGCATGCTGACCTCCTGGCTGTCCTGGCGCTGGGTGCTGTTCGTCAATGTGCCGATCGGCATCGCGATCGCCCTGCTGGCGCCGCTCTACATCAACGAATCCCAGCGCCACCCCGGCCGCTTCGACCTGCTCGGCGCCTTCACCGCCACCGCCGGCATGGTCTCGCTGGTGTACGGCTTCATCCGCGCCTCCGACCACGGCTGGACGGACCCCGTGACGCTGACCTCGTTCGCCCTCGCGGTGGTCCTGATGCTGGTGTTCGTGGCGAACGAGCGACGCGCGCGGCAGCCGATCACCCCGCTGCACCTGTTCCGCGACCGCAACCGCTCCGGCGCGTACGGGCTGATGCTCTGCGTGGCCGCGACGATGTTCAGCATCTTCTTCTTCATCACCCTGTTCGTGCAGGAGATCCTCGGGTTCAGCCCGCTGAGGGCCGGCTTCGCGTTCCTGCCGATCAGCGTCGCGATCGTCGCCGCCGCCCAGTTCGCCGCCCGCACCCAGCTGCGCTTCGGGCCGAAACCCTTCCTGGTGACCGGCTCGCTGCTGGTCCTGGGCGGGGTGGCCTGGGCGACGCAGATCGACATCGACAGCAGCTACGTCGGCGGCATCCTCGGGCCGACCATGCTGTTCGGCCTCGGCATGGGCTCGATCTTCGTCCCCGCCACCCTCACCGTCGTCTCCAAGGTCTCCCCGCACGAGACCGGCGCCGCCACCGGCATGCTCAACACCAGCCAGCAGGTGGGCGGCTCGCTCGGACTGTCGATCCTGGTCACGGTGTTCGGCACGGCCAGCCGCAACGAGGCCGGGCAGCAGGTCCGGGTGTTCCTCCGGCAGGCCACCCCGCAGCAGGCCGCCCAGTTCCGGGCCACCGGGCGCCTCCCGGCACCGTACTCCTCGCAGATCCTGGTGCACGGCATCGCCGGCGCGTTCCAGATGGGCCTGGTGTTCGCGGCGCTGGCGGTGACGATCGCGGTGTTCGTGATCAAGGTCAGCCGTCTGCCGGTGCCGCCCGCCGTCAGCCCTTCGGGGGGCGACGCTTGACAGGGCGTCAGGATGACCGGGAGAGTCTTTCTTGCAATGGTTTTCATCTTCGATAGCCGTTGCGGGTGAGTGACGCCCGTGCGTGGGCCGGTGCCGCCCGCCGCGGGTCGAAGCCCCACGCATCCCCGAAAGAGGACACCCATGTCGCTCGACGTCTCCCCCGCCCTCCTCGCCCAGGCCCAGCAGGGCCGCGTCGACGAGGCCGACTTCCTCGACACCGTCCGCGCCTCGCTCCCGTACGCCTACCGGGTCGTCGCCGGGCTCAGCACCGAACTCACCGCCGGTGAGCAGGAGTTCACCACCGACAACACCACGCCGAGCGACGAGGAGCGGGCCCAGCTGCTGCGCGCGCTCGCCAGCAACGCGATCCGGGGCAGCCTGGAGAACCACTTCGGCGTGAAGCTCGCCTTCGTCAACTGCCACCGGGTCGGCGCCTTCCGCCCCGGCGCGGAGGACGGTGCGGCGTACCGCGAGTTCACCTCGCTGCACAACCAGATCCGCAACCAGAGCCCGGAGCTGCGCAGCTGCTGACCGCGGCCGGGCGCGGTCCGGACGGTCGGTCCGGGCGCGGTTCGGACGGCCCGTCCGGATGCGGTTCGGACGGCCCGTCCGGATGCGGTTCGGATGCGGTTCGGAGGTGCTCCGGGCGCGCCGGCTCCCGCCCCGCTCGACGGGGCGGGAGCCGCCGCACATGACACCCGCGTTGCACCCGCGTTGCACCGCGTGGCGGCCGGTGTCCGGATCGCGCGTCGATCTTGTCGGGCCGCGCGGCGGCTGCGTACGTTCGGAACGCACCACCCGACCGGCCCCGCCCCTCACCACATGGAGCCCACCATGTCGCCGACCCCTCGCCCGCTGCGGAAACTCGGCTTCCTGACCATCGGGCTCTTCGACGAGAAGGACCCCCGCCGGGGCCACGAGTCCACCCTCGGCCTCATCACCCTCGGCGAGCAGCTCGGCTTCGACAGCGCCTGGCTGCGCCACCGCCACCTCCAGTACGGCAGCTCCTCGCCGGTCGCCGTGCTCGCCGCCGCCACCCAGCGCACCAGCCGCATCCAGCTCGGCACCGCCGTCACCCCGCTCGGCTGGGAGAACCCGCTGCGGCTCGCCGAGGACCTGGCCACCGTGGACGTGCTCTCCGGCGGCCGGCTCAACCCCGGCTTCAGCGTCGGCCGGCCCACCCACTACGAGCACGTGCGCGGCGCGCTCTACCCCGACACCGGCGGGCAGGAGGACTTCAGCCCCCGGCGCGCCGAACGGCTGCTCGCCCTGGTCCGCGGCGAGGACGCCTCCGGCTTCGCCGGCACCGAGGGCATCGAGGAGTACTCACGCCGCGTCCAGCCGCACTCCCCCGGCCTGGCCTCCCGGCTCTGGTACGGCGCCGGCAGCCTGCGCTCGGCCCGCTGGGCCGGCGAGCAGGGCCTCAACCTGCTCACCAGCAGCGTGGTGAAGCCCGAGGAGCAGGAGGGGCCGCTCGACTTCGCCGCCATCCAGGCCCGCCAGATCCGCGCCTTCCGCGAGCGTCACCCCGACGGCGAACGCGCCCGGGTCTCCCCGGGCCTCGTCGTCATCCCCACCGACGGCGCCACCCCCGAACAGCGCGCCAAGTACCGGGCCTACGCCCTCGCCCGCACCCCACGCACCCTCGCCCCGCAGGGCCCGGCCCGGCTGCTGTTCGCCCCCGACCTGGTCGGGACGACCGGGGAACTCGTCGAACGGCTGCACGCCCACGCCGGCTACCGCGAGGTCGACGAGGTGGCCTTCGCGCTGCCGTTCTCCTTCGAGCACGAGGACTACGTGCAGATCCTCACCGACCTGGCGACCCGCCTCGGGCCCGCGCTCGGCTGGCGTCCGGCTGCGGCCTCCGCTTCCGCTCCGGCACCGGACCCCGGGGAACACTGACCGGGTGGCCTCACGGTTTCCCCAACGGGCCTACCGGGCAAGGGAATCCGCAGCAACCACGGCGTCCGGAAGGGCCCCGGGCCGGTGCGGACGGACGGCCGCCCGGCCGGACGCCGACACGGGGGGAGACCGTGATGGGCCCGTACCAAGCCGCACCCGTACTGCCGCCGACCCCGCACCCCTGTCCGAGGTGCCGGCTCACCGACCAGGTCCGCAGCGTCCCGGCCGTGTACCACGCCGGGCGGACGAGGGTGATCATCCGGCCCGCGCAGCAGGGGGCCGGCAGCCACCGGACCCGCGAGGTCGTCTCCGACCTCGCCCGGGCCCTGGCACCCGCACCGATCCGCGAACAGCCACCCGGCCGCGTGGCGACGGGCCTGGGCGTGACCGCCCTCGCGATCGCCTTCTTCACCTTCTTCGCCGGGGCCTTCGCACGGCAGTTCAACGACGACACGCCCGCCTTCGCCACCCCGGTCCGGGACCACCAGGCCTTCGAGATCCCGGTGGCGATCCCGGTGACCGCCGTCATCGCCGCCGTCGCCCTCCTGGTGACCGCGGCCGCGCTCCGTGCCGCCGCGGACCGCGAACTGTCCGGTCGCGCCCGCGCCGAACAGCTCTGGGCCCAGGCCTGGTACTGCGCCCGCTGCGGCACCGTCCACTTCCCGCCCGCGCCCGGCCAGGCCCCCACCGCCCTCAGCCTGCCGGAGTTCCGCCGCGTCGTCTGGACGGCCGGCGGCTACGGCCACCTCGCGGACCGGTACTGACTCGGAACTCGCCGGTGTCGAGGTCGAGTCCGAACGGCGCGGGCAGCCGCACCCGTACGCCCGGCCGAGGCCCGGTCACCGCGGGCGGCGGGTGACCGGGCCGCAGGCTCAGAGCAGGCGCTTGATCTCGCCGCGCGCGCGGTAGAAGCCGCCCGAGGCGGACTCCCGCACCTCGGCGACCAGGTAGCGCGCCCCGGCTATCCGGATGTCCTTGGGGAACTGCACCCGCCACGACGAGTCGTAGCCCTGCGAGACCACCCGCATCCGCAGCCGGGCGCCGTCCTGGACGCACTCGACCTCCACCTCGCCGCCGCTCCGGACGGTGGCCACCGTGACCGTCTCCAGCCCGGCGCCGGCCAGCACCGGCTCCCAGCCCGCGCCCTTGACCTCGGCGGTCTTCGGCAGGGTGCCGTTCTCGGCCGCCCGCACCGCCTGCTCGCCGGCGTCCAGGCAGGCCAGCGAGCCGTCCGTGGTCACCAGGTAGAGCCGGCCGTCCCGGTACTGCATGCTGTACGCCGATCCGCAGCCGGTGGCGAGCTTCCACAACCGGGTGCCGTCGGCGGCGAAGCAGTACACCGAGGAGTGGTTGTCCCCGGCGAAGACGTACTCGCCGTCCGGGGAGGCCGCGCAGGAGAAGACGGCGGCGTCGCAGCGGTAGGCGGCCACCTCGGCGCCGTCCGACTTCCGCAGCCGGTGCACCCAGCCGCGCGCGGTGCCGGCGAACACCTCGTCGGCCTCCTGCCAGCCGAACAGCACCTCGCCCTGGGTCGGGGTGTGCCAGCGCTGGTCGCCGCTGCGGTTGTCGTAGCGGGCGACGCCCCGCGAGTGGCCGTGGTAGACGCCGTCGGCGTCGCAGCGCACCATCCAGCCGGCCCGGCCGTCGGCCTGGCGGCGCCACTGGAACTCGTCCTCGTGGTCGACCGTGGTCAGCCCGCCGCGCTCGTCGGCGACGCCCAGCACGCCGTCGTGGATGTCGAGCCAGAAGATGTCCACGTCCTGGGCTATCTCGTACGCGACGCGCGGGACCTTGCCGCCCAGGTCGTACACCTTGCCGTCGTCGCAGCCGGCGTAGATCCACCAGTCGTCGGCGACGATGCACTTGACGCCGTCCGGCAGGCCGTAGCGACCCGTCACCTCGCCGTCGTGGGTGAGGGTGTAGACGTCGCCGCGCTCGTTGCCGACCCAGGCGTGCTCCTCGCCGACGAAGACCCCGAAGGCGGGCGAGCCGGAGCGGAAGCGCCACAGCAGCGGCGCCTGGTTGGCCGTCGAGCGGGTGCTGACGATCTGCCGCCTGGTCACCGACCGGCGCTGGCGCACGCCCTGGACGGCCGGGGCGTAGCCCTTGCGGACCTTCTCGCCGATCTTCTTGGCCGCCGACGCGGCCGCCTTCTCCGGGCTCGGGAACGTCGTCGACTTGCTCTGCCCGGGCTCGCCGATCCGCCCGTACCGCACCGTCACCACCTGGCCGGCGAGCCGCACCTCGTAGAACTTGTGCGCGCTCCCCTCGTCCTCGGACAGTTCGAGGTACGTGACCTGCTCTTCCACGGCGACGGACACGGTGCGGTCCCCTTTCGGACATCGGAGATGGGGGCGGCGGGGGCGGCCCGCCGACACCTCCAAAGCTACGGCCCGTCACTGACAATCGGCTTCGCGGGGGGCGGGAGCGCCGGGGCCGGCGTGGCTCGGGAGGGGCGGCGGGAACGCCGAGGTCAGTACAGCTCGGCCAGGAGCGCGCGCAGCCGCTCGTCCTCGCGGATGATGTCGTACGCGAGGCCGGAGGTGACGATCCGGCGGTCGCCGTCGACGAGGTCGCCGACGTACGGGAGCAGGGAGGTGTCCCGGGCGGCGGCGGCGAGTGCGTGCAGCGCCTCGCAACCGCCCCTGGCGTCGGCGCCCGTCCCGGCCGAGTGGAGCGCGGCCCGGGCGAGCCGGCCGAGGTCGACGGTGTCGGGGTCGGCGATGTCGAGCAGCGCGCGGGCGGCGCCGGCGGCCCTCTCGGGATCGTCGAGCAGCGCTTCGAGTCGGGGTGTCAGTCCCCGGCCGGCCGCCCCGAGGGAGGCGGCGGCGCGCAGCGCGCGGACCACCGTCCAGCGGTACCACGGCCCGCTCCCGACCGTGCGGTCGAGGACGGACGCCAGGATCCGGACGGCTTCCTCGGCGTCGCCGTCGATCTGCCAGAGCGCGCGGGCTATCGCGATGTCGGCGTCCAGCCGCGGGACGGTCGGTTCCGGGCCGTCGCTCACCGCCGCGAGCAGGGCCGGGAGCAGTCCGGTGGCGGCCGGGCCCAGGTCGGCGGCCGCCTGGGCCGCCTCGGCGAGTTCGCGGGAGGCCGTCAGCCGTTCGGTGACGGCGTCGAGCAGGAGGCCCGGGTCGCCGGTGACCTCGTGGTGGGCGCGGGCCACCTGGAGCTGACCGGCCTGCGCCCGCAGCGCCTCGGCGGCGCGCTCGCGCGCCTCGGGCGGGCCGCCCGCGACGACGGCCGCGACGGCGGAGGCGGCGTACGGGAAGCGGGGCAGCACGGCGCACAGTTCGGGCAGGCCGGCGGCGGCCCGCGGGCCCCACTGGCGCAGCAGGTTGACCAGGTGGGCGGTCTCGTCGTCGCCGAGCCCGTCGACGGTCAGCCGGGCGCGGGCGGCGGCGAGCAGGGCCCGGTCGAAGGGGAAGGCCCGGGCCCGGGAGTCACCCGCGGCGCGGCGGGCGTGCGGGCGCCGCGCCAGGTCGCGGGCGAGCAGCGGGGCGGCCTGCCGGGGCGCGATCCGGACCAGTGCGGCGAGGGCCTGGTCGGCCGCCTCGTCGTCCGGCCCGCCCGCGAGTTCGGCGAGTACGGGCGCCGCTTCGGCGGCGAGCGGGCCGAGCTTGGCCAACAGGCTCGCCGCCGGCTCCTGGGCGGCGAGCGGGGCGATGGCCGGGATCAGCCGCGGCGGGGCGCTGCGCGAGAGGTGGCAGGCGTGGTCGGCCGCCCACAGGGCCTCGGCCCGCACCTCGGGGCGCGGGTCGCGCAGGGCCGCCTCCAGCAGGGCGAGGGCCGCCTCACGGTCGGCGTCGGTGTCGCGTTCCAGCAGGGCGTCGACGACCGTGTACAGCAGTTCCTCGTGGTGGATGCTGTAGCGGTCGACGGTGAGTTCGCGGGCGGGCAGCAGGCCGAGCACGGCCGCGTGGTGGGCGGCGTCCCACCGCTCCTCGTTGTCCAGGCAGACCAGGACCGCGGCCAGCCGCAGCGGCGCCTCGGTCCGCTCGGCGAGCAGGAGCCGGGCCTCGGCGGCGGCCGTGCCGAGGTCCGACCGGCCGAGGGCGACGAGCAGTTCGGCGGCCACGTGCGGATCGTCCTCGGCGGCCCAGCGCTCCCGCAGGGCGGTCAGCGCCGCGCCGCCCTCGCGGGTGTGACCGACGGCCCAGGCGGCGGTCAGCCGGACGTTCTCGTCCGGGTGGGCCAACAGGGGCAGCATCAGCGGGAGTCGAGCGGCCACGGCGGCCCGTACGGCACCCTCGGGCACCTCCCACTCGTCCTCGCTCTCGGCCAACCCGCCCAGCAGGCAGAGGACTTCGACCGTCCGGATCCCGGCGGCGGCGATCCCGGCCAGGTACGGCACCGCGTCCACGCTGGCCGGGTAGACCGTGCCCTGGTGGAGGATGCGGCCGTACAGTTCGGAGACCGCCTCCTCGGCCGCCCCGTCGTCGCCCTCGGCGAGCGCGCGCAGCAGGGCGGGCAGGTCGTCGGCGGGGCCGTACGCGTGCGAGACGGTGGCCCAGGGGTGGGCGTCGAGCCCGGCGAGGGCGGCGGTGAGGTCCATGGGCGCGATCCTCGCAGGCGGGACCGACAACTCCCCCGCTGCGAGGGCGGTTCGGGGACGGCCCGGGGACGGCCCGGGACGGCCCGGGGGGGGTGCTGCGGGGTCCCGCGGGTGGGGCTGGCAAGCTGGGTCGGTCGGCGCCGCCCCGGCGCCGCACGGCGAGGGGGTACCGGTGGTGGATGGATCGACGGCTCGGGGCGTGCCTCCGCTGGATCCGCAGCTTCGGGCGGCACTGGGCGCCGCCGGCCACCGGGCGCGACAGGTGCTCACCCCGGAGGGCCTGACGGCCTGGCAGGAACGCGACCTCGCCGCCCGTCCCCGCCCGACGCCGGACCAGTTGCGCGACGGTGACCGGTTCGAGGTGACGGAGCTGCGCGTGCCGCGGGCCGACGGCGGGGGCGAGATCACACTCGTCAGCGCGCGGCCCGCCGGGATCCGCGAGGAGCTGCCGTTGCTCTACTACCTGCACGGCGGCGGGATGGTGACCGGCAACGCCTGGTCCGTCCTGCCCCGGCTGCTGCGCGGCTGGGCGCTGCCGCTGCGGTTGGCGGTCGTCTCCGTCGAGTACCGGCTGGCTCCGCACACCCGCTTCCCCGGCGCCGTCGAGGACTGCTACGCCGGACTCGTCTGGGCGGCCGAGCACGCGGGCGTGCTGGGCGTGGACGCGCGCCGCGTGGTCGTCGGCGGCAAGAGCGCCGGTGGCGGGCTCGCCGCCGCGCTGGCCCTGCTGACCCGCGATCGCGGCGGTCCGGCGCCGCTCGGCCAGCTGCTGCTGAGCCCGATGCTCGACGACCGCGGCAACACCTTCTCCAGCCATCAGCTGGCCGGCCACGACACCTGGGACCGCACGTCCAACGCCACCGCCTGGCAGGCGGTGCTCGGCCACCGGTACGGTGCCGCCGACCTCTCGCCGTACGCCGCGCCGGCCCGCGCCACCGACCTGTCCCGACTGCCCGCGGCGTACGTCGAGGTGGGGTCCGCCGAGACGTTCCGGGACGAGGCCGTCGCCTACGCCGACGCGATCTGGCGGGCGGGGGGCGAGGCCGAACTGCACGTGTGGCCCGGTGCCTGCCACGGTTTCGACAGCCTCGCCCCGCACGCGGCCATCAGCCGGGACGCCCACGACGCCCGCACCCGCTGGCTGCGCCGCGTCCTCCAGCGCTGACGCGGGCCCGGCGCGGCTCGGCTCGGGTCCACGCGGCTCGGCGCGGCTCGGCTCGGCTCGGCTCGGCTTCGCGCGGCTCGGCGCGGCCCGGCGCGGCTCCGCGCGGCTCGGCGCGGCCCGGCGCGGCTCCGCGCGGCTCGGCTCGGCTCCGCCGGGCGGCCGGCCGGCCCGTCGATCAGAGCCAGCCGCGCTCGTCGGCGACCCGCAGCGCCTCGGTGCGGTTGCGGGTACCGGTCTTGGCGATGGCCGAGGAGAAGTAGTTACGGACCGTCCCCTCGGACAGGTACAGCTTGCCGGCGATCTCGGCCACCCCGGCGCCCGGCCGGGAGGCGTTCAGCACGTCGCGCTCGCGGGCGGTGAGCGGGGAGGCGCCCGCCGCCAGGGTGGCGGCGGCCAGCTCCGGGTCCACCACCCGCTCCCCCGCCGCGACCCGGCGGATCGCGTCCGCGAGCACCTCGGCCGGGGCGTCCTTGACCACGAAGCCGACCGCGCCCGCCTCCATGGCGCGGCGCAGGTACCCCGCGCGACCGAAGGTGGTGAGGATGACCACCCGGCACCACGGCGCCTGTTGGGCCAGCACGGCGGCTGCCGCCAGGCCGTCCAGTCCGGGCATCTCGATGTCGAGCAGGGCGACGTCCGGCCGGTGCTCCAGGGCCGCCGCCGCGACCTGGTCGCCGCGGCCGACGGCGGCGACCACGGCGAAGTCGTCCTCCAGGTCGAGCAGGGTGCACAGCGCGGTGCGGACCAGTTCCTGGTCCTCGGCGAGCAGCAGGCGGATCGGGTTGGCCGGGTTGGCCGGGCGGATCGTCATGTCGTCCCTTCGTGGCCGGGGTCGGACCGGCCGGAGCCGGACCGGCCGGGGTCGGACCCCCCGGAGCCGGGACCGCCCGGCGGAACGGTGACCAGCAGCCGCCACCCGCGCGGGTCGAGCGGGCCGGCCTCGACGGTACCGCCCGCCGCGGCAACCCGTTCCCGCAGTCCGGCCAGGCCCCTGCCGTCGCCCGGACGGCCCGCCCGGAGGCCGGGGCCGCTGCGGGCACCGGTCCCGTCGTCGCGGATCTCCACCGACGTGGCGGCGAGCAGCACCGAGCAGCGTTCGGCCCGGGCGTGCCGGACCACGTTGGTGATCCCCTCGCGCAGCACCCAGCCGAACAGCTCGCGCTCCCCGGGCGCGACGACGTCCGCCGCCGTGGGCAGGTCGGCCACCACCCCTGCGGCGCGCAGCAGTTCGCGTCCGCGGGCGAGTTCGCCGGCCAGGGTCACCTCGCGGTAGCCGCTGACGGCGGCGCGCACGTCGGACAGCGTCTGGCGGGACAGCGTCTCCACCGCGGCCATCTCCGCCACCGCCCGGTCCGGGGCCTTGCCCGCGAGCCGTTGGGCCAGGCGGGACTTGACGGTGATCGCGGTGAGCGAGTGCCCCAGCAGGTCGTGCAGGTCCCGGGCGATCCGGTTGCGCTCGGCCTCCGAGGCGAGTTGCGCCACCTCGGCTCGGGCGGCGACCAGGGCCTTGTTGGTGGCGGCGATCTCGGCGAAGGCGCCGCAGGTGAGCGCGGTGAACAGCAGGGCGAGGGCCTGGAATCCGCCGGGCCCGGTGTGCCAGGGGCGCACCGCCCAGGGCACCACCAGCGCGGCCGGCGCGCCGACCGCCACCGCCTTGGCGGCGTGCTCGCGCCACTGGATCGCCACCGCGGAGACGACCACGGTGGCGAGGAAGAAGGCGCTTTCGTGGGCGAACGGCAGCGCGGCCAGGAACAGCGCCGTCATCACCGCCAGCAGCGGTGCCATCCAGCGCCGCCGGCCCAGCCCGAGGGCGAGGGCCAGCAGGACGTAGCAGACGCAGAAGGCGAGGACCACGGCGTACCCGGCGACCGCGGCCGCCCCGGAGACGGTGCCGCTCACGGCGACGGCGGTGAGCGCGGGGAAGACCATCATCCCGCTGCCCAGCAGGAGGCGCCGCCAGCCCCGGCTCCAGCGCTGGACGGGGCTCGGTGCGACGCCGTCCCCGCCGTCTCGGCCTCCGCCGTCGCGGTCGCGACCTCCGCCGTCGAAGCCGGTCACCTTGCTCCCCCTCCTCAAAGCCTGGCGAACACGCTACGCAGGTGCCGTCCGTTGACCACCGCGGCCACGCCCAGCAGGACGAGCCCGCAGACGCCCTGCTCGACCTTCATCCACACCGGGAAGGTCCCCGGCAGGGCGATGATCGTGGCGATGGCGACGATCATGACGGCCGAGAGGATCCGCAGCCGCCGGAAGGCGCCGCGGGATCCGTTGGCGGCCCGGACGGTCATCAGGAGGGTGAGGGCGGCGCCGGCCACGACGATGGTGCCGCGGACCAGCACCGGCGCGTTGACCACCGTGTGGTGGTCACGGAGGGCGATGGCGGCCGCCAGCGTGACGACGCTGATGCCGAGGTAGGCGAGCACCAGCCGCCGCACGGTGCGGAAGGCCCGACGGGTGCCGGGGTGCTGCAGGTCGGTGGAGTTCATGGCGTCCATGCTGGTCGCGGACCTGCCGCGCGGGGCAGTGTGTTCGCGCACCGGTGCACCGTGACAATTGTCAGCGGGCCGGCGCCGGGCGGCCGTCGCCAGTCCCCGGCCATCGTCAGTCCCCGGCCGTCGCCGCCCGCTCCCCGTCCAGCAGGCACACCATGTGCAGCTTCGCGACCGCCCGCCCCTCCACCAGGACCGCTCTCGGCTCCCGCCCCCACACCTCGAAGCCGCAGGCGGTGTAGAGCCGCAGGGCCGGCTCGTTGCCCTCCGAGACGGTCAGCAGCACCTGCCGCAGCCACGCGTCCTCCGCCGCCGTGCGCAGCACCTCCCGCACCAGGGCGCGGCCGATCCCCCGGCCGCCCGCGCCGCGGGCCACCGCCATGCCGTACAGCGTGCCCTTGTGCCGCTCCTGGCTGCGCTGCGGCACCTTCAGCCCGGCGGTGCCGACCAGCGTGCCCTCGCCGTCGAAGGCGCCGATCAGGGCGCCCGGACCGTCCTCGGCCCCGGCCAGCCGGCGCAGCGTCGCGGACAGCGGCTTGCCGGCCTCCTCGGCGTGGCTGGAGGTGAAGGCGCTCGGCGTCTCGCGCAGCGCCGCGAGCCGGAAGGCCCGGTACGGTTCGGCGTCCGCGACGCCCAGGCGGCGCAGCACCACGGAGTGCGCCACGGAGTGCGCCACGGAGTGCGCCACGGAGCGCGCCGCGGGCCGCCGGTCGTGCTCAGCCGAGACGGACACGGGTGCACCTCGTCACGTACGGCAGGGCGATCTCGTCCCGGCCCGCCAGGTCGGGGTGGGTGGCCAGCAGCTGCTCGACGTCGGCCAGCAGCCGGACCCGCTCGTCCTCCGGCAGCGCGATCACGTAGCTGCGCGAGGCGACCATGTCGACGATCCCGGCCCGGGTGGTGACGTGTTCCCAGCCGATCTCCAGCCGCTCGGGCGCGCCGAACGGCGCCGGGAGGACGGGCCTGGTGTCGATCCGCTGCCGCGCCGAACGGTGCATCAGCACCCCGAGTGCGGCGGCCCAGGGCTCGGTCTCGTCCCGGACGTTCCACACCAGCGAGAGCGTCCCGCCGGGGGCGAGCACCCGGGCGATCTCCGGCAGCGCGGCCGCCGGGTCGAACCAGTGCCAGGCCTGCGCCACCACCACGGCGTCCACGCTGCCGTCCGGCAGCGGGATGCGCTCGGCCGTGCCCGCCCGGACGGCCGCCTTCGGCACCGCCGCGGCCAGCCGCGCCCGCATCCCCTCGTCGGGCTCGACCGCCACCACGTCCAGGCCCGCCTCAACCAGCATCCCGGTCAACTTGCCCGTCCCGGCGCCCAGATCTAGCACCCGGCGGGCCTCCCGGGGCACCGCCGAACCGACCAGCGCCCGCGGATAGCCCGGCCGACCGTGCTGGTACGCGTCCGCCGCCGCCCCGAACGACCGCGCCCGCAGCCGCCCGGCCCACCGCCTGGTCGCCCCCTGCCGCGTCATCCCGCAGGCCCGCCCGATCTCCTCCCAGGTCGCCTCCCGCCCGCGCCGCAGCTCCTCCACCAGCTCCGTCCGCCGCTCCTCCAGCGCCTCGATCACCCCCGACAGCCGCCGCAACCCCTCCACCCCGCCGCCACCGGCCACATCCTCCGCCACCCGCCGACCGAGATCACCCGTCTCCATGGCCCGGCACTGTACGGACCGCCGACGGAGGCCGTCAACACCCATTGCCCTCGCATGCAACATCCGTTGCCTCGGATGCGCCATCGGACCGGCCGCGGCGGGCGTGTCCCACGTGTGGGTGATTGGTGGGGCGCTGGTTGACCGGGCTTTCCTGCCGTAGCACGAACTCGGGCGCGGGTGGCCGGACTTGGCGCGGAAACCCTCCGCATGAGCGAATCCGGGGCGGGTCGGCGGCGCGCGGGCGGCGGGGCGAGAAGCCTGGTGGGGCGGCGGTGGCCGGTCCGGGTTGCGACTGGTGTGCGGGATGTCGGTGTTGTCCGACAGTTTGCGACAAGTCGGTTGCGGGACGATATTTTTGACTTTCGGTCAGGATGTCCTGAACTTGGCTATGCTGCACCACCACGCCTCCGGAGCCGGTCCCCCGTTTGTCCCCGTACTGTTCCGATTGTCTGAGGATGCTGAATGCTTCGAGCTGGATCGTCGCCCACCAGACGGCGCCGAGCGCCCCTGCTCGGCTGGCTGTTGCCGACGGCCGTGATGGCGGCGGCCGTGGCGGTCGCCGCGGCGGTGGTGTCCGCCGGGGCCCGGGCCGAGGTGCTGTGGTGCGGGGCGACGGGCACCGTGCTGGTGGCCGTGGTGGCCGCCGAGTCGGCCCGCCGCGGGCGGGCGCTGAGTGAGTCGCGCGACCGGCACGCCCGGCAGGTCGAGGACTTCCAACGCCGGCTGGCCGGGCAGGAGGACGAGCTGGACCGGCTCGCCCGGGGCGAGATGCGCAGGATCGTCGCCGGGGCCCGGTACGGCTACTCCTTCGACATCCTGACCCGCCCGTTGGAGGAGGGCGACGCGCCCGTCTCACCGAGGTTCCGCCGCTCCCTGGTGGCCGTCGCCGAGGGCGTCGCCAAGGCCGTCGACGACGAGGTCAGCCGGCGCGACTCGGCCGAGCGGGCCTTCGTCAACATCTCCCGCCGGGTGCAGGCCATCATCCACCGGCAGGCCAAGGACCTGCGGGAGATGGAGGACCGGCACGGCAACGACCCGGCGGTCTTCGACGACCTGCTGCGCCTGGACCACGGCAACGCGCTGACCGGCCGCCTCGCCGACAGCATCGCCGTCCTGTCCGGCGCCCGCCCCGGCCGCCAGTGGACCCGCCCGATCGCGCTCTACAGCGTCCTGCGCGGCGGCATGTCCCGGATCCTGGAGTACCAGCGGGTGGACCTGCACCCGGTGGCCCAGATCTCGGTCACCGGACCGGCCGTCGAACCGCTGATCCACGCCGTCTCCGAGCTGCTCGACAACGCCACCCGCTACTCCCCGCCGCACACCCACGTGCACCTGAGCGCCTCCGAGGTGCAGAGCGGGATGGCGATCGAGATCGAGGACGGCGGCCTCGGCCTCACCGACGAGGCCCGGTTCCGCGCCGAGCGCTCGATCCGCGAGGCGATGGTCTCCAAGGACTTCGACGACCTCACCGAGTCCCCCCGGCTGGGCTTCGCCATCGTCGGCCGGCTCTGCCAGGCATACGGCTTCCAGATCTCGCTGCGCCGCTCCGCGTACGGCGGCGTGCGGGCGGTGCTGGTCGTGCCGCAGGAACTGCTCACCACCGCGCCGCCGACCGGGCGGGCGCACGGGATCGGCGCGTTCTCCGGCCCCCGCCCGCTCCCCGCGAACCCGCCCCGGCACGCGGCCCCCGGCCGTCCCTGGGGCACCCGGACGACCTCCGCCGGCGTCGGGCCGTCCTACGGCTCGACCAACCCGTGGGGCCCCTCCGGCCCGGGCGCCGGGGACGACGAGGTGATCGTGACCGAGTGGACGCCCAACGGCCTGCCGCAGCGCCGGCGCAGCCGCCCAATGGTGCCCCGGGGCGGCTACGGCGGGGCCGCGCGCGCCGCCGCCCAGCCCGCCGGGCCGATGGCCCAGCCGTCCGGGCCGATGGCCGGGCCGACGCCCGGGCCGATGGCGGGACCGCCGGCCCAGGCGTCGCGCCCCGCGAGGGAGCCGAAGCAACCCGGCCTGTGGCTGGAGGACTTCATGAACGGCATCAAGGGCACCGGTCCGAGCCCGTCCGGGCCGGGCGGCACCGGACGCGGCACGGAATCCGGACACACCAGCGCCGCAGACACCAGTGAAGACACGGCAGGGAAGGGCGAGCAGTGATTCCGCACCGCAGCAACATGGACTGGATCCTCAACGACCTCGCGCACAGCGTCCCGTGCGTGCGCCACGTCATCGTGCTGTCCGCCGACGGCCTGCGGATCGCCCAGTACGGCACCGACCCGGACACCGCCGACCGCCTCGCCGCCGCCTGCGCCGGGCTGCAGAGCCTGGCCGGCGCGATCGGCCACGAGTTCCCGCACGGCGACGGCTCGATGCGGCTGGTGGTGATCGAGGTGGACGGCGGCTACTTCTACCTGATGGCGGCCGGCGACCGCGCCTACCTCGCGGTGCTCGCCGAAGAGGGCGTGGACGCCGGGCTGGTGAGCCACCAGATGCGCGATCTGGTCGCCCGGATCGGCGAGCACCTCTCCACGCCGCCGCGCAACCCCGAGGCGGTCGCGTGAACGGGCACCCGGCCCGTCCCGCCGCGACGGGTTCCGGCGGCGGGACGGGCACATGAACGAGCACAGTGAGGCGGTGGCATGACGGCCGAGCAGGGTGGCTGGGACGGCCCTGAGCCGGACCGGCTGTACGTGATCACCCGGGGCCGCAGCGGCCCCGCCGGACCGGGGGTCTTCGACCTGGTCACCCTGATCGTCTCCCGCGCGGAGCCGACCCCCGCCCACCAGCCGGAGCAGGCCGCCATTCTTCGGCTGTGCCGCTCCCCCCTCTCGGTCGCGGAGGTCTCCGCGTACCTGGAACTGCCCGTCAGCGTGGTCACCGTGCTGCTGGCGGACCTGCTCGACGACGGGCTGATCGAGGCCCGCAGCGCCGCCGTGCCCGCGGCGGAACTCCCCGACCGTGCCCTGTTGGAGGCGGTGATCCATGGACTTCAACGGCTCTGACACGGTGGTCGGACCGGCCGGTGCGGACGTGCTGCCGGACACCGTCACCACGGCGGTCAAGGTGGTGGTCGTCGGCGGCTTCGGCGTCGGCAAGACGACGCTGGTCAGCTCGGTCAGCGAGATCCGCCCGCTGACCACCGAGGAGACCATGACCCAGGCCGGGGTCGGGGTGGACGACCCGACCGGGGTGGAGCAGAAGACCTCCACCACCGTGGCCATGGACTTCGGCCGGATCAGCATCAGCGACCGGCTCGTGCTGTACGTCTTCGGCACCCCCGGCCAGGAGCGGTTCTGGTTCCTCTGGAACGGCCTGTTCGAGGGCGCCCTGGGCGCGGTGGTGCTGGTGGACACCCGCCGGCTGGAGGTCAGCTTCGAGGTGATCGGGCGGCTGGAGGAGCGCGGCGTGCCCTTCGTGGTGGCCGTCAACGGCTTCGCGGAGGCGCCGTCCGTTCCGGTCGACGAGCTGCGGGGCGCGCTGGACCTGCCGCCCGAGGTGCCGATCGTCACGTGCGACGCGCGCAGCCGGGAGTCCGGCCGGGACACCCTGATGACCCTGATGCACTACCTGTACGAGCTGGCCGCCCCGTCGGCCGCGGCCCCGTCCGTCCCGGCGCCGTCGGCCCCGGCCCCGTAGCCCGTACCACCGGGCGACCGCACGACCGCCCGTCACCGAACCCCATCCGCGACCGGAGACCCCCTTGACCACCCCGTTCCCCGAACCCGCCGGCCCCGCCCACGCGTCGGCCGCCGTCCCGCCGCCCGGCTGCCCGGCCCACGCGGGCGGCGCCGTCTCCCCGACCGGCCCCGGCGGCCTGCGCCGGCTGTACGGCCCGGAGGCCGAGACCGACCCGGCGGGCCTGTACGAGAAGCTGCGCGCCGAGCACGGCGAGGTGGCCCCGGTGCTGCTGCACGGCGACCACCGGGCCTGGCTGGTGCTCGGCCACGGCGCCAACATCACCGTGATGCGCACCCCCTCGCTGTTCTCCCGGGACTCGCGTCTGTGGAGCGCCTTCCGCAACAACGAGGTCCCGGCGGACTCCCCGCTGCTGCCGGTGGTCGCCTGGCAGCCGATCTGCGTGTTCGCGGACGGCGACGAGCACCGCCGGCTGCGCGGCGCCCTGCTGGACGGTCTGAACGGCTTCGACCGGCGCGGCATCCGCCGCCACGTCCGCCGCTTCACCACCGACCTGGTCCAGGTGGTCGGGCCGACCGGGCGGGCCGAGCTGATCTCCCAGTTCGCCGAGCACCTGCCGATGCTGGTGATGACCAAGCTGCTCGGCATGCCGGACGAGTACGGGCCGCAGCTGGTGACCGCCGCCCGGGACCTGATGAAGGGCACCGAGACGGCGATCGCCAGCAACGAGTACGTGGTCGCCGGTCTGCGCCGGACCATCGCCATCAAGCGGGAGAGCCCGGGCGACGACCTGACCAGCCGTCTGCTGGCGCACCCGGCCGGGCTGACCGAGGACGAGGTGATGGAGCACCTGCGGGTGGTGCTGCTGGCCGCGAACGAGACCACCGTCAACCTGATCGCCGACTCGCTGAAGATGGTGCTCACCGACCCGCGCTTCCGCGCCCACCTCTCCGGCGGCCAGATGACCCTGGGCGAGGCGCTGGACCAGGTGCTCTGGGACTCCCCGCCGATGTCCCTGGTGGCCGGCCGCTGGGCGACCGCCGACACCGAGCTGGGCGGCCGGCGGATCAGCGCCGGGGACCTGCTGCTGCTCGGGCTCGCGGCCGGCAACGTGGACCCGGTGGTCCGGCCCGACCTGACGGCACCGCTGTACGGCAACCGCTCCCACGTGTCCTTCGGCGCCGGGCCGCACGAGTGCCCCGGCCAGGACATCGGGCGGCACGTCGCCGAGGCCGGGATCGACATCCTGCTCACCCTGCTGCCGGACGTCCGGCTCGCGGTGCCCGAGGAGGAGCTCACCTGGAGCTCGGCCTGGATCTCCCGTCATCTGACGGCGCTGCCGGTGGAGTTCACCGCCCGCGACATCGAGCCGGACCCGCTCTCGGTGGCGGAGGCCGAGCAGGCGGAGGCGGAGCAGGCCAGGGTGGAGCAGGCGGACGCGGCGCCGGACCGGGCGGGCACGGACCGGCCGGACGCGGCGCCGGAGCCGGAGCCGGAAACGGCCGTCCGGGCGGCCCAGGGTGCCGAGCGCGCCGGGCCGTCGGGACAGGCGGCCCCGACGGTCCCGGCGCAGCGCCGCAGTTGGTGGGACGCGCTCACCGGCCTGTTCCGGCGCTGAGCGGCCCGGTCGTGCGGTCGTACGGGCGTGCGGTCGTACGGGCGTACGGGCGGACCGGCGGCGCCGGCTGAGACGGCTGAGACGGCTGAGACGACTGGGACGGCGGCCCGGTCAGCCGTCCGTGCGGCGCCGGTACAGGGTGAAGGTGTCCACCGGGCTGAGGTCGCCGTGCGGCCCGTCGAAGGTGTAGTAGGTGACCTTCATGGTGGTGGTGCCGCCACGCCGGTCGCCCGGGTCGACCTCGAAGGCCGCGAAGCCGTGGGCGTGCTCGCGGTCCTGGACGGCGGCCCAGGGCGCGTCCTCGGTGAGCCAGATCGACTCCCGGTACGGCGCCCCCGGTTTCGGGTCCTCCAGGCCGACCACCACCCGGCCCTTGGGCTGCTGGAAGAGGTCGTCCTGGGTGGTGGCGGTGTTGCCGCCGGCACCGATGATCATGTGGACGGTGCCGCGCCCGGTGTCGACGAGGTCGGTGCGGGTACCGGTCGGCACCGGGGTGCGGGTGTCGTTGGGCAGGGTGCCGCGCACGGGGTGGGAGCGCTCGTAGTAGTGCTCGTGGCCGCACACCACCAGGTCGACCCCGTAGGCGTCGAACAGCGGGCCCCAGGCCTCACGGAGGCCGAGGTCGCTGCCGGAGCCGTGCATCGAGCTGGAGATCATCGGGTGGTGCATGCAGACGACGATCCAGTCGATCCCCCGGTTGTTCCGGGCCGACCGCAACTCCCGCTCCAGCCAGCGCCGTTGGGCGCCATCGGAGTAGCCGCGCAGATAGACGTCGCCGGAGTTCTGGATCGCCTCGTCGTCGTTGGCGAGGCTGATGAACCGCACCGAGCCGACGGTGAAGGCGTACCACATGCCCCTGGTCTCTTCGTCGGAGGAGGCCGAGGAGTCGGGGAGGTCGAAGTAGGCCTGGTAGCCGAGCGCGCCGATCGGGCCGTTGCCGCCCTCGTTCTCATGGTTGCCGACGCAGGGCATCCAGGGCCTCAGCCGGGTGGACCGGCTGTTGCTGATGAACCAGTCGGCCCAGGTCGCGGTGCGGCTCTGGCCGTGGCGGCCGGCGTAGGAGGAGTAGCAGAGGTCGCCGTTGACGAGGTTGAACAGCGGCCCGACGCGTTCGACGGCGGCGACGATGTCGGCGGAGGCCGAGGTGCCGACCTGGCTGCTCATGTACACCGGGTACTTGCCGAGCGGGGAGGGCATGCCGTCGGGGAAGGTGATCCGGCGGCGGAGGTTGGGCGCGCCCTGGTCGCCGAAGCTGGTGAAGGTGAAGGGGGCGCGGCCGCGCGGGGCGGTGGTGAAGGTGCCGGTCTCGGCGGTGGCGCCGTCGTGGCCGGCGCTGTAGAGGTAGGTGGTGCCCGGGCGCAGGCCGGTGAGCCGCGCGTGGTGGACGTACACCTCGACCTTGTCGATCGAGTCCCGGTAGGTGCGGGTCTCGGCCTGGACGACCCGGCCGAGGCCGCCGTCCGGCGAGCCGTACCGCACCTGGGGGCGGCGTACGGACTGCGGGGTGAGCCAGGAGACGGTCATCTCCGTGCCGGCGTCGGTGCCGAACTGGAGGTGCAGTCCGGCCACTCCGGCCGTTCCGGCGCGGTGTGGGGTGGTGAGCAACAGCGGGCTGGTGGGGGCGTCGTCGGCCGGTTGGGCGGCCGCGGGTTGCGCGGCCGCCGTCGTGCCCGCCGCCACCAGGGCGGCTCCGGCCGCCGAGGTGCCCTTGAGGATGGACCTGCGTGCAATGGTCATGAAAACTCCGCCTGTCGAGTGGGGGGTTCGACGGGCAGTCACTTTAATGACATGTGCACGTAAAGACGATCGTTTTGACGGATCGATTTGACAGAACGTCAGAAATGATGGGTTCCGGCTACGCCTTGCGACCGACTCCCCCGTACACCCCGACCTCGCCCCCGCCCGAGGCCCCGGCGGGTTCCGGGTGCCAGCGGTTGACCGGGACGACGCCCGGGTCGTCCGGCTCCAGCCCGGTGAAGAAACGTTCGACGCGCTCCCGCGAGCGGAAGTGGAGCGTGATCCCGGCCTCCGCGTAGCGGCGGGAGGCGATCTCGGCACGCTCCGGCGCGAGGTCGGCCGTCGCGGCGGAGAGGGCGAGGAAGCTGCCGTCGGGCAGGGCGTCCATGAGCTTGCGGACGGGCGGGTGCACGGCCTCGTCGGAGAGGAAGTGGACGATGTTGATCAGGGTCAGGGCGACCGGCTGGCGCAGGTCCAGGGTGGCGGCCACCGCCGGGTCGGCGAGGAACCGCTCCGGTTCACGCAGGTCGCCCTGGGCGTAGGCGGTACGGCCCTCGGGCGTGCTGGTGAGCAGCGCGCGCGAGTGGGCGAGCACGATCGGGTCGTTGTCGACGTAGACCACCCGGCAGGCCGGGTCGACGGCCTGCACGACCTCGTGCAGGTTGGGCGCGGTGGGGATACCGGTGCCGACGTCCAGGAACTGGCGGACGCCGTGCACCTCGGCGAGCCGGCGGACCATCCGGTGCATCACGGCGCGGGCGGCGGTGGCGTCCGCGCGCACGCCCGGCAGCTCGGCGAGGACCCGGTCGCCGACCTCGCGGTCCGCCGGGAAGTTGGTCTTGCCGCCGAGCAGGTAGTCGTAGACCCGGGCGGAGTGCGCCCGGTCGGTGTGCAGGTCCACCTGCGGCCGTTCCTCGAACCCGGGCTCGGTCAGCCAGCTCTCCGACAGGCCGGCCCCCGGCGCACAGTCGTCCGACAGGTCGAAGTCCGGCATGTCGTCACCCGGTGTGGCGGTACCCGGTGTGGCGGTACCCGATGTGTCGGTACCCGATGCGTCCGTGTCCATGCTCGCCCTCCCCGCTCAGCGATGGTCCGGACCACTCAACCACAGCGGATGACTGTCCGTCAGGCGGTTCCCGCTGTCCGCTGGACCGCCCTCTCCGCCCCTCGGACGGCCGCGGCGAAGGAGGGCACCCTCATCGCCGTCAGCAGCGCGACGGCCGGGCCTGCCGTGCAGACGGTGACGTACACCGGGATGACGCCCAGCAGGTGCCGGGCGCCCAACCACTCGGCGAGCAGCGGGAAGGTGCCCCCGAACACGGCGATGGTGGCCGCGTTGACCACGCCGAGGCCGACCGCCCGCACCTCCGTCGGGAAGAGCAGTCCGGTGAAGACGTTGAGCGTGCCGAGCACCGTCGCCACCAGCATCCCCAGCACCACGGCGACGACCTGGAACGGCAGCCAGCCCTGGCGCAGCCCCGCGAGCAGCACCCCGACCAGCGGGATCGGCAGGCCGAACCCGAGCCGGGCGACCGGCAGCAGGCCGAAGCGGTCGGCGGCGGCGCCGGTGAGCAGCATGGTGACCAGCACGACGCAGAGCACCACGGTCATGAAGGAGGCCGCCTCCTCCTTGCTGATCACGTGGTAGGCGGCGGCGTACTGCGGCAGGTACGCCAGCGCGAAGTAGTAACCGACCGTCCCGCCCAGGGTGTTGAGGAAGACGGTGAGTGCCGCCCAGCGGTGCTCGCGCAGGGTCCGCAGGATCGACGGCCGGGCGGCGCGGCGCGCGTGCTCCCGGGCGCGGCGGAACTCCGCGCTCTCCGGCGCCCACCGCCGCACCCAGACGGCGGCCAGCCCGAGCAGCGCGGCGACCACGAAGCCCCAGCGCCAACCGCCGTTCTCCAGGCCGGACTTGCCGATGGTGTGGAGCAGCAGGGTGAGCAGTCCGAAGGAGAGCAGCGAGCCGATGATGATCCCGCCGTAGGAGACCGAGCTGAAAGCGAAGCGGTGCCGCGGCGGGGCGGTCTCGGTCACGTACGCGGCGACGCTGGGCGCCTCCCCGCCGAAGGCGAGGCCCTGGACGATCCGCGCGAGCACGGCCAGCAGCGCCGCCCAGATCCCGATGGTGCCGTGGCCCGGGATCACGGCGATGCCCAGGCTGGCGACGGCGATCACCGCCATGCCGAGGCTCAGCGCGAAGCGCCGCCCCCGGGTGTCGCTGATCCGCCCGATCAGGTAGGAGCCGACCGGCCGGGCGACGAAACCCACCGCGAAGGTGACGTACGCGCCGAGCACGCCGCTGACGCCGTGCTTGCCGTGTCCGAAGAGGTCCGCCGCGAAGTAGGGCGCGAGGACGGCGTAGATGCTCCAGTCGAAGGACTCGACCACCGAGCCGACCGTCGCCGCGGCCAACTCCCGTCGCCGCCCGTCAGCTTGCGCCTGCTGACGGAGCGGGGCCACCGCACTGCTTTCTGTCATGACCTCAGCATGGCACCGTTCGGACCCCCGGGGAATCACTCCTCGCACACGGGCGCACGGCGTCGCCCGGTGCCTTTGCGCGGCACTCTGAGAATCCCATGTGACTGACGTGACGGGCAGGTGATATTTGTGTGCGGTGCATTCCATGATCACCCGTACCCCGCGACGCGCCCTGCCCGCCGCCGTCGCCGCCGTCGCCGCCGCCGCCCTGTTGGCCGGCTGCACCAGCGGGGGCGGCACCGCCGCCGCACCCGCGACCGCCTCGGCCGCCGCCACGCCACCGAGCGCCGCCCCGGCCCCGACGCCGACGGTCAAGCCCACCGGCGCCGCCGACCCGGCGCTCAAGGCCTTCTACGGCCAGCAACTCGCCTGGGGCCCGTGCGCGAAGGACGCGCGGAACGAGGCGGACACCTCGGCGCTGCAGTGCGCCGCCCTCAAGGTCCCGCTCGACTACACCGCCCCGGCCACCGGCACCCTGGACGTCGCCGTGGTCCGCAACCCGGCCACCAGGCCCGACCAGAGGATCGGCTCGCTGCTGATCAACCCCGGCGGCCCGGGCGGCTCCGGCGTCCAGATGGTCACCTTCGACCCCAAGGGCTTCGACGGCCCGGTGCACGACCGCTACGACATCGTCGGCTTCGACCCGCGCGGCACCGCCGGCACCAGCCCGCTCAACTGCCTGGACGACCAGGCCAGGGACGGCTGGCTGAACACCGACCAGGCCACCGCCGACCACGGCAAGCAGCTGGCCGACGCCTGCCAGGCCAAGTACGCCCAGGTCCTGCCGTTCGTCAGCACCCGCAACAGCGCCCGGGACATGGACGTGCTGCGCGCCGCCCTCGGCGACCAGAAGCTCAGCTACCTCGGCCTGTCCTACGGCACCTACCTCGGCTCGCTCTACACCGAGGAGTTCCCGGACAAGGTCGGCCGGGTCGTCCTGGACGGCGCCACCTCGGCCTCCACCTCGCTGATCCAGCACAACATCGAGCAGCAGGCCGGCTTCGAGCGGGCCCTGAAGGCCTTCGCCGCGGACTGCGTCACCAAGGACGCCTGCTCGCTCGGCAAGGACCCCGACCAGGCGGCGGAGAAGCTCGCCGCGTTCCTCGACGGGCTGAAGGACAAGCCGCTCAAGACGGAGAAGGGCCGCACCCTGACCTCCGGCATCGCCTGGACCGGTGTGCTCAGCCGGCTCTACGGCGGCGAGAAGGCCTGGACCGGCCTGCGCAACTCCATCGGCTGGGCGATGGTGCGCGGCAAGGGCGACTACCTGCTCGACCTCGCCGACGGCTACAACGGCCGCGACAAGGACGGCCACTACAGCCCCTCGGCGGACGCCTACACCGCCATCCACTGCGCCGACGGCGCCACCGACGCCCCGGCCGGAGAGGCCCTGCAGGCCGCGCTGACCGACCTCGCCGCCAAGGCCCCGCTGGTCAGCAGGCACGACCCGACGGCCGCGCTGTTCGACCCGGACTGCCGGATCTGGCCGTTCCGCGCCACCGAGAAGCCGCACACGATCAAGTCGGCCGCCGCCACCCCGATCGTGGTCGTCGGCACCACCGGCGACCCGGCCACGCCGTACGCCTGGGCCGAGAAGCTCACCGCCGAGCTCGGCAACGCCGTCCTGCTCAGCCGTGACGGGGAGGGCCACACCGGGTACGGCGCGAGCAAGTGCGTCCGCGCCTCGGTGGACGCCTTCCTGCTGGACGGCACCGTCCCGGCCGCCGGCATCCACTGCCCGACGGACTGACCCGCGAGCCCGACCAGCGGCGGCGCCCACCCAACGGCGGCGGCGCCGGGCTCACGGGCCCGGCGCCGCCGCCGATTTCGCGCTCACGAAGGGGCTCACAGCCAGCCGCGTCGGGCCGCCTTCAGCCCGGCCTCGAACCGGCTGGTCGCCTCCAGGCGTTCCATCAGCCCGGCCATCTGCCGCCGCACCGTGCGCATCGACACCCCGAGGCGCTTGCCCGCGGCCTCGTCCGTCATCCCGGAGGCCAGCAGCCGCAGCAGTTCCTTGTCCCCCGGGGCGATGCCGTCCTCCGGTGCCCGCTCGCGCGCGGCGCCCAGGGGAACGGCCGTCTCCCAGGTCTGGTCGAAGAGCGCGACCAGGGTGGCCACCATCCCCGGCGAACTGGTGCAGAGCGCGCCCAGCCGGGAGTTGTCCGGATCGATCGGGACGAGGGCCGTGACACGGTCGAAGATCAGCACCCTGGCGGGCAGGATCGGGCTGGTCCTGACCTCGCCGCCGCGCTCGGTGGTCCACTGGGCGTAGGCGAGCGTGGCCGGGTCGTTGCGGACGCTGTCCTGGTAGACGGCGCACATCCGCACGTTCCGCCGCAGGGCCTGCTCGTCGAGCACCCGCGAGGCCGCCAGGCTCTCCTCGGACTGGGCTCCGCCCGGGATGATCGACAGGCACTCGGTGTGGAGCCGGCGGGTGAGGATCTCGAGCCGGCCCTGGATGGCGTCGAGGCCGACGAGGCGTTCGTTGCCGTCCCGGTCGGTGTCGGGGCGCAGCGCCGAGTACTCGGCGACCGCCCTGGCCGCGGCCGCCTTACCGGCCGCCAGGGCGTGGTGCCGCCGGGCCAGTTCCTCCTCCTCGCGGTGGAGCAGGTGGGCCAGGCCCGCCTCGGGGCTGACGGCCCGGAGCCCGCCGACCGCCTCCCTGGACGGCGCCAGCAGGCCGAGTTCGACCAGTCGGTCGAGGGCGTCCCGGAGCTGCGACTCGGTGACGCCGACCTGTTCCGCGAGATCGGTGAGACGACTGGAGGCCCCTTCCAGCATCTCCCGGTAGACCTTCTCCGTGCAGGTGTCCAGCCCGAACGCTTCCAGCACTTCGCATCCCCCAGCTCCACAGTCGGCGTCGGCGATCCCCCACCGATGACGATCATAATCGCCATTCCCCATTCCTTCACCTGGCACCAACCGATTCCACCCATGGGCACGCCCCGCCCCGCCGCCGGCCCGCGGGTGAACGCCGACCGGGCCCCACCGCGTCGCGGTGGGGCCCGGTTCTCGGAGCCGGTTCTCGGAGCCGTTCCCGGCGCCTTTCCCGTGTTCTCCCGGCTTCGCCTCGGGTCGTGCGCCCGATCTCAGAGCAGGTCGCTGACCTGCCGGAAGCCGTTGTCGGGCCACATGCTGTAGCCGGTCGTGGTGTCGAGCGTGCCGTTGCCGTTGCCCGACCACAGCAGCAGGTTGCCGTCCGACAGCTTCCCGGCGATGTCGGCCTTGCCGTCACCGTTGAAGTCACCCGCCACCAGATCGGACACGTCCTTGAAACCGTTGCCGGGCCACATGCTGTACCCGCTCGCGGTGTTCAGCGTCCCGTTGCCGTTACCGGTCCACAGCAGCAGGTTGCCGTCCGACAACTTCCCCGCGATGTCCGTCCTGCCGTCACCGTTGAAGTCCGCCGCGAGCAGGCCGGACACGTCCTTGAAACCGTTGCCGGGCCACATGCTGTACCCGCTCGCGGTGTTCAGCGTGCCGTTGCCGTTACCGGTCCACAGCAGCAGGTTGCCGTCCGACAGCTTGCCCGCGATGTCGGCCTTGCCGTCACCGTTGAAGTCACCCGCCACCAGATCGGACACGTCCTTGAAACCGTTGTCCGGCCACATGCTGTACCCGCTCTTGGTGTCCAGCGTGCCGTTCCCGTTGCCCAGCCACAGCAGCAGGTTGCCGTCCGACAACTTGCCGGCGACGTCCGTCCTGCCGTCACCGTTGAAGTCCGCCGCCACCATCTCGCCGACCTGGCCGAAGCCGTTGTCCGGCCACATGCTGTACCCGCTCTTGGTGTCCAGCGTGCCGTTCCCGTTGCCCGTCCACAGCAGCAGGTTGCCGTCCGACAGCTTCCCCGCGATGTCGCGCCGGCCGTCGCCGTTGAAGTCGACCCGGGCCGGGTCGGCCGTGGGCTGCGGGTTCGGGGCGGATCCGGAGACGGCCAGGTCGAGGTAGTCCCGGTCGATGTTCAGGGTGTAGCCGCCCCAGCTCTCCGTCACGTCCCCGCTGTACTGGTGGACGCGGGAGTGGTTGACCCACAGGTCGCCCGGGACGTACGGGTCGGCGGTGTCCGCCTTCCCGTTCCAGTTCGCGTAGTAGAGCACGTCCGGGATGGTGTAGCCGTTGTCCCGGTTCCGGACGATGTCGGCGATGCCGCTGGAGGAGGAGCTGTAGACCGAGGACTTGTAGCCGCGCTCGTGCAGCCGGCTGGTCCAGGCCGAGACGAAGGCCAGGACCGCCGGGCTGTACTGGGAGGCGTAGCTCTCCATGTCGTAGTGGAGCAGGCTGCCCTGGCCGAAGCCGAGCGCCTGGGCCTTGGCGACGGCGTCGTCGGCGGCGGCCGCGCCCTGGCTCGCGGGGTTGGTGATCCGCGGGGCCTGGACACCCGCGTAGATCGGCAGGAACCGCCAGCCGTCGCCGGCCTGTTGGCGAACCCAGTCCGCGGTGAGGTTGTCCTGGGCGCAGGTCCGCTCGGCGCCGCCGATGTAGATGCCGACGGCTCCGTACGGCGAGGCACTCTTCCAGGCCCGCATCAGCGCGGACGAAGGGGCGGTGCAGGCGTCGAAGCCGTTGCCGGTGAAATCGGTGCTGCCGGCGGGGAGGGCGACCGTGGTGGTGAGGGCCTGCACCCCGGTGGACGGGGCCTCGGCGGACGGGGCCTCGGCGGACGGCTTCTTCGCGGCCGCGGCGGGCGCCGCCGTGGACGGAATTCCCGCGTCGGCGACGACGGAGCGGACCAGCGCCTCGTCGTCCCCGTACGTGGCGGTGACCCGGAGGCCGCCCGCGGTGGCGGTGAACTCGTGGCTCATCGGGTCGGCGGTGACGCCGGGCGCGGAGTCGGCGTCGGCCGGCCGCACGCGCAGCGTCTCCGTGCGGCCGATCAGGCCTGACGGGCAGTTCATGCCCTCGCCGGGGGTACCGAGGTAGATCGCGTGCCGGTCGAGGCGGACGCAGGCGGTGGGGTCGGTGGCGAGGTCGACCACCTGCCAGTCGGCGGGCACGGTGAACCGGTGGCCCAGGTAGGTCACCGCCCGGGTGTCGAAGGGGGCGGTCGGGGTCGGGGCGGCGACGGCCGCTCCCGCGGCGACGGCGCAGAGGGCGAGGGAGCTTGCTGAGGCGAGCAGGGCGCGACGGACACGCATGGGAATCACCTTGTCGGGTGTGGGAGGGGGTTCGGTCAGCGGTTCGTGGTGCCGCGTCAGCCGATGAGGGGGTCGACGGCCTTGAAGCCGTTGCCCGGCCACATGCTGTACCCGCTCGCGGTGTTCAGCGTCCCGTTGCCGTTGCCCGTCCACAGCAGCAGGTTGCCGTCCGACAGCTTCCCGGCGATGTCGGCCTTGCCGTCACCGTTGAAGTCGTCGGCGACGAGGTTGTCGACGGCCTTGAAGCCGTTGTCCGGCCACATGCTGTACCCGCTCTTGGTGTCCAGCGTGCCGTTGCCGTTGCCCAGCCACAGCAGCAGGTTGCCGTCCGACAGCTTGCCCGCGATGTCCGTCCTGCCGTCACCGTTGAAGTCCGCCGCCACCATCTCGCCGACCTGGCCGAAGCCGTTGCCCGGCCACATGCTGTACCCGCTCGCAGTGTTCAGCGTCCCGTTGCCGTTACCGGTCCACAGCAGCAGGTTGCCGTCCGACAGCTTCCCCGCGATGTCGGCCTTGCCGTCACCGTTGAAGTCGCCCGCGACCAGGCTGCTGACGCCCTTGAAGCCGTTGTCCGGCCACATGCTGTACCCGCTCGCGGTGTTCAGCGTGCCGTTGCCGTTGCCCAGCCACAGCAGCAGGTTGCCGTCCGACAGCTTCCCCGCGATGTCCGTCTTGCCGTCACCGTTGAAGTCCGCCGCCACCATCTCGCTCACCTGGCCGAAGCCGTTGCCCGGCCACATGCTGTACCCGCTCGCGGTGTTCAGCGTCCCGTTGCCGTTGCCCGTCCACAGCAGCAGGTTGCCGTCCGACAGCTTCCCCGCGATGTCGGCCTTGCCGTCGCCGTTGAAGTCGAGGCGGAGCTTGGGCGGCTCCGGCACCGCGTCGTCGACGATGTTCTTGTAGCGCAGGCCGACGTAGTAGCTGGTGGGCCAGCCCTCGACGCTGCTGCTGTTGATGTTGGCGCGGGTCGGGCCGTGGGTGGGGTTGTTGGGGTTGCTCTCGGCGTAGTACGTGAAGTCGCCGTTGGCCTTGTTGGTCCAGCCGGCGAACAGGAAGGTGTGCTCGGCGGTGTAGTCGAGCGCGTCACCCGGCTTCAGGTCGGAGAACGGGACCTTCGTGGACACGTTGGGCAGGGTCTGGGTGACCAGGCTGCTGGTCAGGTGCCAGGCCATCGAGATGTACCCCGAGCAGTCCTCGCGGTAGGTCCCGTTGCTGTCGGTCCACCAGCCGCCCTGGTTGTACGGGACGTGCTGGTCGACCCAGCTCTGGGCGCGGGCCAGGACCTCGCTGCGGGTGATGGTGCCGCCGGCGCTGGACGCCGCCTGGACCGGCGCCGCGGCCGTGAACACGGTGGCGCAGGCGCTGACCGCGACGAGGGCCGCCAGCGAACGGGTTGCGGTGCGGGAGGTGCGGGACGAGCGGGACATGAGGATTCTCCTTCTCGGTGTCGGCGTCGCGATGACGCCCGGTGACGTGCTGTCAGTGCTGCTGCGCAGCCGCCGACGCGGTGCCCAGCCGGTCGGCCAGGCCGGTCAGGGTGCTGCGGTCCTCGGCCTCGGTCGGCGCGCCGGCGCCCGAGGCACCGGGGCCGTCGGCGGGGACGGCGAACTGGACGACGGCCACAACGTTTCCGCGGTGCACGAGGTAGACGTGGCCGGTCTGCGGGCCGGGGGCGGACTGCCCGGCGACCGCGGTCCACTGCCGGGCGTAGGCCGTGCCCTCGTCGGTGGTCGCCGTGGTGGTGACCTCGGCGTCCTGCGGCAGCTTCGCCTCCCGCTGCAGAGCGCGGGAGGTGTCCCGGCAGGCGTCCATCGCGGCGCGGAGGTCCGCGTACGCCTGCTCGGCCGCCGCGGCGTCGCGGTAGCTGAAGGTGTCCTGGATGGCGGGGGTCCTGAAGGTGCTGACGTAGCCCTGCTGCTGCCAGGTCGTGGCGCCCTTGACGGTGGCGCACTCGTTGAGGCGGACGTCATGGGTGACGGCCTGGGTGTTCGGCGGCGCGATCGGCTTCCACGAGGCGGCCGCATTGGCGGGCAGTCGGTCGGGCGGCAGCGGAGCGAGCAGGGCCGCCGGCGCCTGCTCCCCGCCCTTGGGGGCGGGCGCGGCCGTGCCGGGCGCGGGGGCAGGCGGCGCGGCCGGGGTCGCCCCCGCGGAGGGCTGGGCCGGCGCCGCCGGGCTGCCCGGTCCTGACGGCGTCTCGGACGCCGCCTCGGTGGGAGCCCCGGCCTCGGCGGCCGGGGAGGGCGGCGAGGGCGGCGAGGGTGTCGGCGACGCGGCCGGGGCGCTGACCTCGGTCCGGGCGGGCGGCACCGCCGAGGCCCGGGTGCCGGTGTCGAGGCCGGCCCAGGCGAGGCCGCCTGCGGTGACGGCACAGAGCGCGACGGCGGCGCGGACGAGATTCGACTTCGTGGTGGCCACGGCGGGCTCCTCCTGGGCAAGCTAGTGGCGTGAGCACGTCAAAACATGGATGGTGACGGCCGGTCGGGCACGGGACGATCCGGTCCCGGAGCGGGGATCAGTGGTGGATCAGTGGTGGATCAGGGCGAGGCCGTGCCGGGAGAGCGGTTCGCGCACCCGCTCCAGCAGCGCCCGCACCGTGGCGAACGCGGCCGCCTCGGAGTCGGAGCGGACGAAGAAGTAGAGCTCCATCCCCTCGGCGGTGAGCCGGACGGTGAGGTGTTCGAGCCCCTCGCAGGGTCTGGTGTGAGCCCAGATCAGGTCCTCGACGACCGGGCCGGCGGGTTCGGGCGATCCGGCCGGAGGGCCGACCCCCGAGACCTCCAGCAGGGCGAGCACGATCCGCACGGAGTTCAGTCCCAGCCGATCACGCTCGACGGCCCGTCCCAGCCGATGACGTTCGGGGGCGCGTCCCAGCCGATGACCTCCGAGGGCGCGCCACCGTCGGCCGTGCCCGGGGCCCCGGCCATGACGGAGGCCCCGGCCGCGACGGGAGTGCCGTCCGCGACGGCGGCCGGGGCGCAGACGAGCGGCAGCAGGACGGCGGCGGCACCGGCGGACAGCAGCAGAGCGGCGCGGAACATGGATGTCTCCCGGGACAGGAACGGTGGGGCGGGCCGATGCGGCCCCTGCGGTCTGCGGGGTCCGGGAGTTGGCTTCCCGTCTGTTCTCCCCGCTGACCACAATCCTGCTGGTTCCGACGTCCCCCGGGAACGGGTACGGGCTGTCACCAATGGGTCGGGCCACTTGGTGCCAGTGATCACGGTGGCGATTATGATCGTCACGGCCGGGGGCGTCGAACCCCGATTCGGCGGCCGTCGACCGGGAGACACAGGAGGGGACTCCCGGTGGCACCGCCGGGGGCCCGACTCCTGACCGGGCGTCGGGCCCCGCCCACCCCGGCGGTTCTCAGTCGTCGCCGAGGCTCCGGTAGGCGGCGGCGACGGTGAGCATCCAGGCGACCTCCTCGCGCGGGGTGCGGCCGCCGGTGGCGGCACCGGCGAGGACGGCGGGGGGCGCCGGAGCGGGCAGGTCGCGGGCCCGGTGCAGGACGGCCGTGCGCAGCCAGCGGGCCTCGACCCGGGCCGGGTCCTCGCTCGCGTCGAGCAGCACCGCTCCTCCACCGGTCGGCGTGTCCTCCCGCAGCACCAGGACGGCGTCCCGGATGGCGAACGCCCGGTGGGCGAGGTCGACCGAGCGGTCCCCCGGGGTCAGCAGGTCCCGGAGCCGGCTGCCCGGGGTGCCGAGCACCACCTGCGGGACGGCCCCGATGACGTCCGCCCAGAGCGGGTACAGCCGCCACAGGGCGTACTGGTCCCGTACGTAGCCGACCAGGGTGCCCAGGGGCGGGACGGTCACGCCGAGCACGAACAGGACGATCATCAGGGCGGGCAGCAGCTCGCAGACCGTGTCGGTGAGCGGCACCGGCTTCCCGTCCGCGTCCAGCTCGGTCGCGTCCCCGCTGCTCAGCACGAAGTAGACCCGGTAGAGCGTGTAGGACAGGCCGGTGGCGCTCGCCGCCGCCAGGAGGGTGACCCCGAGCCGCACCGCCCCGCGTGGGACGCTCGCGCGGTTGGACCAGAAGAGCGCGGCGCCCCGCGCGGTGGCCACCGCGAAGACGAGGTTGTACACCCCGAGGTACGCCGCCACCCCCGGGTTCCCGTAGTGGGCGTCGATGCCGAAGGCGCCGTCGTAGTCGTGCGGGAGGACAAGGAAGAACAGCAGGGTGAGGGCGAGGGCGGCGGCGCAGGTGAACAGCAGCCGCCCCCGGGCGGCGCCCCGTCCTTCCGGAGGCCGGCGGACGGCCTGGACGTACTCCAGCAGGAAGTAGGCGGCGCCGACTCCGGCGAGATGCTTGAGCAGCAGCGTCACGTCCCGGACGTGGGTCAGCTGCGCCAGCCCGCTCTCCACGACCTCCGGCCTGACGCTGACGCCAAGCGCGATCGAGACGAAGCCGCCCCAGAGCGCCCGGTTGGCCCGGCCGGCGAAGGCCGTGGGCGTCCGCCAGAGTACGACGGCCCAGGCCAGTGCGGGCATCAGCCAGGTGAACAGCGGGCGCATCAGGACTTCCTCCAGCGGGGCGGGCGTACGGGGTGCAGCAGGCTCGCGGCCAGCCGGCCGGAGGCCTGGCTCGGGCCGTCGTCCGTGCCGACCAGGTCGGCCAGCAGCAGGGCGATCATCTCCGCCTCCTGCTCCTCGGCGGTGTGGTAGCCGGTCCGGCCCGCTCCGAGCAGCCCGGCGATCAGCTCGGGCGTCAGATCGGGCAACAGGGCGGACAACCGGGAGAGTTCGAAGGTGCCGGTGTGGCCGCACAGGACGTGGCCGAGCTCGTGCAGCTTGATCAGGTCCCGGTGGGCCGGGCTGGTGCGCGGCTCGTAGTAGACGACGTCCACGCTGGGCAGCGCGATCCACAGCCCGCAGGGCAGGTCGGGGCCGAGCGCGGGCAGCGGTTCCAGGACGATGGGCCGCCCCCGCTCCCGCTCCAGCAGTGCGCGGAAGCCCTCGACGGTGAACGGGTCGGGCAGGCTCAGCCCGGAGAGCCGCTGCTCGCAGCGGCGGCGCAGGCCGCGGGGAAACGCCATGGGGCAGGGTGTTCCTCATCAGGGAGGGGACGGACCGGGCGGACGGACCGGGCGTATGGGGGTGCCGCTCAGTCCCCGGCGTTCGGGCCCGGGTCCGCTCCCGCGGCGCGCTCCTCGACCTGTCGGAGGTTGTCGGCCAGGGCGAGCAGCACCCGCAGGCTGCCGTCCGAGAGCGCGGAGGCGCGTTGGACCAGGCTGACCACGCCGTCGTTGCCGAGGGCCCGCCGCAGTTCGCCGATCCGCTCCAGCTGGTCGAGCTGCTCGTCGACCAGGGAGGCCTTGGCGTCGTCCAGGAAGTAGCCGGCGCCCGCGCTGATGCCGAAGCCCCGGCCCAGCCAGTCCAGCGTGTCCACGGTGGGGTTGGAGGCCTGGCCCTTCTGGTTCAGGCCGAGGTGCAGGTTGCGGACGGTGTCGCGCGAGATGACGTCCCGGCCCGCCATGCGGTTGATCCGGTCGGCGATCTCCCGGTACGCCGGGGGGCGCCCGCCCGATCTGGCTGCCTCCCGGGCCATCAACCGCTCCAGTCGGCGGGCGATCGCCGCGGCGCGGTCGACCGGGTCCTGCGGCCCGCCCGTTGCTGCAGCCCTCACCATCTGTCCCTCTCCTCGAACCCGCCACGATACCGCCGGCACCCGCCGGGTGGTAGCGGGCCCGGTCCGGGGCTCCCGGGTCCCGGGGCCCTCAGATGCCGGGGTGGTGGAGGAACCGGTAGGTGTCCCGGTCGAGTTCGGTGACCTGGACGCCGATGGCGGCGGGCTCGGCGATCCGGGCGCGCAGGGCGGCGAGCACCCGGGCGGTCAGTTCGGCGCGCTGTTCGGTGCTGCGGCCGGCCAGGATCTTCACCTCGACCAGCACCGCGGCCTCGCCGCTCGTGCCGTCGCCGACGTGGTGCCCGCCGGCGGGGCGGAAGAGGGTCTTGCAGTCCGCCACCGTGGTGTCGATCACCTCGGTGATCGCCTGGTGGAACTCGGCGGCCAGCGCCGCCCGGTCGAAGTCGAGTCCGGCCGAGTGGTCGACCAGGATCTGCGGCACGGGAACCTCCAGGAGTCGTCGCCGGACACCGTCGCCGGACGCCGACGACGCTATCGGACACACCCCGGGGCCCCGGCGCGGGGTGCGGCGCCGGGGCCCGGGTGCCAAGCGGTGGAGGGAGGCCGGGTCAGCAGCCGAAGTTCACCTTGCGGAAGGTCACGTAGTGGTCGGCGGTGTAGTAGTCCTCGTGGTACTGCTTGCCGGTGACGATGCGGCGGGCGCCGCGGGTCGGGGAGCCCGGGGTGACCACGGTGTACTCGTGGTAGTAGCCGGACGTCTGCGCGGGCAGCACGCGCTCCCGGTTCTGGAAGACGACGCCGTCCTGGCTGTACGGGAAGGGACCCCCGGAGGCGATCAGGTCGAGGGTGGTGTGGGCCTGCGGGGGCAGCGCGGAGAGGCACACCGAGCCGCTCACCGCGGCGTGCGCCTCGGTGGCGACGGCGATCGGCGCGAGGGTGACCAGGGCGACGGCGGCGGTGGCGGCGACGCGGGTCTTCCACGCGCGTAGAGTTCGGGTCATGACCATCAGGATGGCGATCGTCCCGGGCCTTCGGAAGCCCCGTTCCGATTCTTCATCTCCGGTCAACTCGGCGTACCCTCCGGTGTCCTGACCCGGTCAGCCGCCCGGCCCGGACCCGGCCGCCGCGCCGGCCTCAGCCGCGGGAGAGCACCAGCGACTGCACCGACGGGAGCCGGCGCCAGTCGCTGGAGACGATGCTCGCGTGCGCCTTCGCCAGCTGCTCGGTGCGGGCCCGCGCCTGGTCGGCGGTCGGGTCGGTGGCACTGATCTCCGGGGCGACCAGGTGGGAGTCCGTCATCACCAGCAGGTAGTGGGCGTTGTCGTACCAGGCGGTGTCGATGGTCCTGACGTAGGTCGAGGCGTCGCCGTCGAAGACCACGAACCAGGGCCGGATCGACGCGTCGCCACCGGTGTACTGGCCGCGCGGGTCGCCGGTGGCGGCGCCGAGCACGGACGGGAACACCTGGGCCTGGCCGATCCGGCCGGCCGCCGCGAGGTCCCGCAGGTGCCGGCCCTGCTCGACGTCGGTGTGCAGGGTGTCGAAGGGGTTGCCCAGCTCGACCGTGCCCGGGATCGCGTACAGCAGCACCTTCCCGGCCAGCGCCGAGCGGCTCGGCCAGTTGCCCGCCCGCACCGCCTCGTCGACGCTCGGGTACGAGCCGCCGCCGGGCTTGGCCAGCAGGTCGGCCGGGCGCAGCACGGCGGAGCCGAGGTGCTGGGCGACCAGCGCGTCGAGCTGGTCGGGGCCCATCCCGAGGTTGGCCGAGTAGCCGGGCTTGAGCTCCAGCTTGATCACCAGCGGCCCGGCGCCCGGGTGCGCGGCGAGCCAGACCCGGACGTCGTCCAGGCAGCTCTCCAGGTTCTGGTCGGTGCCGCCCGTGTAGAGCTGCCCGGGGGTGCCGGCGGCGGTGCAGTTGTTGGAGTTGCCGAACGGGTTGGAGTGGCTGACCTGCCACTGCTTGGTGATGACGTTCGGCCACAGGTCCAGCTCGATCATCCCGGTGCCGGTGTCCAGGCCCTGGGCGAGGTACGGGAAGGCGGCCGGGTCGTAGGTGTTGTGGATGCCGACGGTGGTCGCGGAGCCGAACGGCAGGTCGCCCGACCCGGCCGTGGTGGCGTCCGCCGGGGCGGTCGGGATCAGCGCCGCCGCGGCGGCGAGCAGGCCGGCGGCCAGGAATCCGGTCAGGGTGCGGCGTACGGTCATCGGAACGGTCCCCCCAAGTCGTGGGATGCCGGCCGCCCTGCTCCCGGGCAGCCTGACGAAGCATCTCCCGCCGGGGCGTGCTCCGGATGAAGAAGGCACGACAATAGCGTGACGGATGCACAGCTTCTCCCCCGCACCGCTCCCCTTCCTCCACGCGCTCCCCACCCGCCGCACCCGCCACGCCCACGGGACGGTGACGGTCCGTCAGTGATCCGCGACACCTGGTTAGCGTGGCCCGCGAGCGGGGTGCGGGCGGCCGGTCCGTCACCCCGGCACCAGCTGCGGAGGAAGCGATGTCCCTGGTCCGGGTCCACAACTTCTCGATCTCCCTGGACGGTTACGGCACGGGAGAGGGGCAGAGCCTCGACGCGCCGTTCGGCCACGCCACCGACCGGCTGCACACCTGGTTCTTCCGCACCCGGGCGTTCCGGCGGATGCAGGGCAAGGACGGCGGCGACACCGGCGTGGACGACGCGCTGGCCCGCACCTGGGGCGACGGCATCGGCGCGGAGATCATGGGCCGCAACAAATTCGGCCCGCAGCGCGGCCCCTGGCAGGACGAGGACTGGCGGGGCTGGTGGGGGCCGAACCCGCCGTTCCACACCCCGGTCTTCGTGCTCACCCACCACCCGCGCCCCACGCTGGAGATGGAGGGCGGGACGGTCTTCCACTTCCTCGACGCCTCCCCCGAGGAGGCGCTGCGCCGGGCCCGGGAGGCGGCCGGCGGCCTGGACGTGCGGATCGGCGGCGGCCCGAGCACCGTCCGGGCCTTCCTGAAGGCCGATCTGGTCGACCACCTGCACGTGGTCGTGGTGCCGGTGCTGCTCGGCCGGGGCGAGCCGCTCTGGACCGAACTCGAGGGGCTGGAGCGGCGCTTCCGCACCGAGGCGGTGGCGAGTCCGAGCGGCGTCACCCACCTGACCTTCACCCGCCCGTAGCCGGCCCGGGCGCGAAACGACGGCGGCGGCCACCCCGCGGATACGGGGAGGCCGCCGCCGTCGTGGTGCGTCGCTACCGGATCACAGCCTCCGCGGCGGCGCTACCGGGTCAGACCCGGTCGGCCGCGATCAGCACGTACTGGAAGGAGCCGTCCTTGTAGGACTCGATGAACGCCTCCTCGATGCCGGTCACCAGCGAGGTGGTGTTCCGCAGCTCCCAGTAGGGCAGGGTGTCCGGGGTCAGGTCGATGACGGCCTGCGGCACCAGGCGGTTGTCGGCCATCGCCCGCAGGTACTCGCGGCGGGAGTGGATGTTGCACTCGAAGTGGGCGTTGATCTGCGAGACCCACTTCGACGGCTGGCCGTAGCGCGGGTTCCAGCAGCCGGTGATGGTGACGTACCGGCCGCCGACGCGCAGCACCCGGGAGTGCTCGGCGAACAGGTCCTCCAGGTCGACGTACATGCTGGACTCGTTGTTCCAGGAGCCCGCGACCGAGCCGGTCTCGATCGGCATGTTCAGCATGTTGGCGACCCGGGAGCGGACGAACTCGCCGATGCCCAGCTCGGCGGCGCGCTTGTTGCCGAAGTCGGCCTGCTGGGTGGAGAGGGTCAGGCCCTCGACCCGGCAGCCGAAGCGCTGGTGGGCCATCACCATCGAACCGCCGCGGCCGCAGCCGGCGTCGACCAGGGTGTCCTCGGCGCGGATGTCTCCCAGGTGGCTCAGCAGCACGTCGGCCTGAGCGGACTCCAGGCGGTGCAGCTCGGCGATCACCTTCTTCTCGCGCTCGCTGTCGGCCGGGTCGCCGATCGCGGCCTGGTCGATCGCACCGATGCCGTAGTGGTGGTGGTAGAGGCCGTCGACGTCACCCAGGCGGAGGTTGACCGGACGGGCCTCGTGGTCCCAGTAGCGTGCGATGTCGCCCTGGTACGGGGTCGCCGGGCCGGGGATGGTGTTTCCGGGGGTGGTGATGTCGTCGGTCACGGACATGGGTCAGCTCCTAGCGAATGGTCAGGGGATCGGCCGTCAAGGCAGTCGCGCCGCCGGTGAGGGGTGGGCCCACCGGAAGGGGTGGTGTCACCAGAAGTCCGGCAGCGTGTAGCGGTAGGTGTTGGTCTGGTGCCAGTAGTGGTTGCCGTCGAGCCACGCGGCCACGCCGCGCAGGAACCGTACGAGCGTGGGCACGGGGCAGGACACGGCGAGGGCCGCCGCCTCGGCCTCGAAGGCCAGCATCAGCTCGTTGTGGACCTCGACCGCCTTCAGGTAGCCCTCCTTGCGGGAGACGCCCTCGCGCTCGGAGATCACCACCGGCAGGTTGAGGTGCAGTCCGGGGCTGGCGAGCTCCTTCGTGTACGAGTACAGGTCGTTGACGATTGTGGTGGCGTTGCCCGCCAGTGCGATCACCCGCTGCATCGCGGGCAGCGCGTGCAGCTCGACCGGCAGCTCGTAGCCGCCGACGGTATCGGTGATCGTCGGGCAGGGGCGGAAGTTGTTGAACTGGCGCATGGCCAGGTACTCCCACACCTCCGGGACGTGGTCCGCCTGGTCCCAGGCGGCCTCGGCCAGGTACCCGAGGTGCAGCCGCGCCATGTCGTGCCGGAACCGGTCCGACTGGGAGGGCGTGGCGGCCCGGGTGAAGTACTCCATCGCGGAGTGGTAGGCGCGCCGGGGCGCGTCCGAGGAGAGCGAGGCCTCCCAGTCCGGGTGGTACTCCGTCGTGGTGTGCAGCGGGTCCAGCGCGGTGTGCGCGAGCAGCAGGCGGCTGCCCAGGCCGATCGGCGAACCGCCGAGGTCCTCGCAGTAGTAGTCGTCCACCGCGTTCTCGGCCACCATCAGGCGGGCCGCGAGCATCAGGTGGTCGATGCTCGGCGCGTCCGGGTGGCAGGCCACCATGTAGCGCCCGGTGGAGAAGCCGTCGAAGTCCTTCTCCCACTCCGGCGGGTAGAGCTCGACCTCCTCCATCGCCCAGACCTTGAGCTCCGCGCTGAGCGCCTCCACCCGGACCGGGTCGGGCTCGGCGATCGGGTGGTGGTACAGGCCGGGGATCGGGTCGCCGCTCTTCGGCTTGCCGCTCGCGGCCGTGGCCGCGGGGCCGTGGACGGTCGGACGCGCGGTCGCGGTGAGGGCGGACGGGACGGGCAGGACGTGGGCGGACGGCACCTGGAACCCAGGGGTCTCGGGCAGTGAGACCTCGGGCGCCGCGATCTCGGGCGCCGCGGCAGTGCCGGGAACCGCGGTCTCCGCAGCCGAGACCTCGGGCTCCGGCGCCCCGGCCGCCGGGACCTCGGGCGCCGGGACCTGCGACCGGAACCGCAGCCCGGCGGTGCCCAGTCCACTGGGCCCGTTCAGGATCCGTTCGATCGCCGGCGAGCTCATGGGCCCACCACCGGAGCGGTGACGGGCCCGGATGCGGTGTCCGGTCTGGCACGCAGGGGCATGGAGCCTCCTCTGGAAGGGGTCGCACAATATGACGGGACGTCAGCTAGCCCGCCGCGAAGGGGAAAGCCGGTTGCCGGACCCCGTCTCGCTCGGTTCCCCACCGTAGGCGCGAAGGCGCGTTCCGCATCGCAACGGACGATCTTCCTCACCCGATAGGGTGAACGTTCCTGCTGACGGCGTTTGGACCCGCCACAGTCGTGCATCGCTCCGCCCCACGCCTTGGCGCCCCTCGCCCGACCCGGCCGCCCGACCCCGCCGCCGCTCGCGTCAACCCGGTGAAACCCGGCCGTGTCCCGCTCCGGCCTTCGGCGTTGTGCCCGTTGCGGCGGGGGCTGTTCGAATACGAAATCAATGACCGGCGGCGCCTGCCACGTGGTGGTAGCGCATCCACACGGGCTGCGCGTCCACCCCTTCACAGCTCCGCACTTCCCGGAAGGAACGCGCAGTGGCGGCGATCTCGATGCCGGACTTCTCCATGCCGTGGCCCGCCCGCCTCAACCCCCACCGGCTGCTGCGCTCCCCCGCCCGACTGCTGCGTTCCCCCGATCGGCTGCCGCCCTCCCCCACCGGGCTCGGCACCGCCGCCGCCCGGCTCGGCGTGAGCGCCTGACACCGGCGCCCCGGGAACCCCGTACGCCGTGAGGACCGCGGGCCGAGGCGCTGCCCGGCCTCGGCCCGCACCACGGACCGGTCGGCCATCTCCGGGCCCGGTGCACGACCGCTCCTGTGTGGGGGACCAGAATGGGCTCGGCGCCGTGAGCACGGGGCCAGGAAGGAAGACCAGCGCATGGAGAGCCAGGCCCGCAGTCGCACCGCACTCGTCGAGGCGCTCATGGAGCGCTATCCCGACGTGCCCCGGGAGGCGGTGATCAAGGAGGACCTGCTGCGCGGCGGTATGGCCTTCGACGAGTCCGCGCTCAGTGGCAGCGCGGGCGCCGACGGGGGCGGCGAGGTCAAGCCGAAGTCGTACTTCATCTTCTCCTTCGACCACCGCACCCTGCCCGAGCTGGGCGCCGCCGCGCTCAACCGGCCGCCGGAGGAGATCGTGCTGACCGGCGGGCCGTACGGGCTGCGCCGCACGGTGGTCTCGGTACGGGTGAACCCGGACTCGCCGTACCGGGTCGGCGCCGGGGACGACGGCACGCTCGGCCTGTACCTGGACGGCGCCCGGATCGCCGACGTCGGCCTGCCGCCGATGCCGGACTACTACCGGCACACCCTGGCCAACGGGAAGTCGGTGATGGAGGTCGCCCCGACCATCCAGTGGGGCTACCTGATCTACCTCACGGTGTTCCGGGTCTGCCAGTACTTCGGCGCCAAGGAGGAGTGCCAGTACTGCGACATCAACCACAACTGGCGCCAGCACAAGGCCGCCGGCCGCCCGTACACCGGGGTCAAGCCGGTCGAGGAGGTGCTGGAGGCACTGGCGCTGATCGACCGGTACGACACCGCCCGCGCCTCCCAGGCGTACACCCTCACCGGCGGGGCGATCACCTCGCACGTCGGCGGCCGGGACGAGGCCGACTTCTACGGGCAGTACGCCAAGGCCATCGAGGAGCGCTTCCCCGGCCGCTGGATCGGCAAGGTGGTGGCCCAGGCGCTGCCGCGCGAGGACGTCCAGCGCTTCCACGACTACGGCGTGCGGATCTACCACCCCAACTTCGAGGTGTGGGACAAGCGGCTGTTCGAGCTCTACTGCCCGGGCAAGGAGCGCTACGTCGGCCGGGACGAGTGGCACCGCCGGATCCTCGACTCCACCGAGGTGTTCGGCCCGGAGAACGTGATCCCCAACTTCGTCGCGGGCGTGGAGATGGCCGAGCCCTTCGGCTTCACCACGGTGGACGAGGCGATCGCCTCCACCGAGGAGGGCCTGCGCTTCTTCATGTCCCACGGCGTGGTGCCGCGCTTCACCACCTGGTGCCCCGAGCCCACCACCCCGCTCGGCAAGGCCAACCCGCAGGGCGCGCCGCTGGAGTACCACATCCGGCTGCTGCAGACCTACCGGGCGACCCTGGAGGAGTTCGGACTCTCCTCCCCGCCCGGTTACGGCCCGGCCGGCCCGGGCAATGCGGTCTTCTCGGTGAGCTCCTTCATGGACTCGCTGACCGGCTGAGGTACGACCCGGTGGCGCCGGCCCGGGCGGGCCGGCGCCACCGGGTCCGTCGGCTCACCTTCAGCCGGCGGACGGCATCGGGCGGACGGTGAGGATCTGCTCGGCCCGGCCCAGCGGCCCGCGGACGTCGTGCAGCACGGTGCTGGTGACGCCGTGCCCGGACGGGCCGAAGCTGACGCTGGTGTCCAGTCCGGTCCAGCGGCCCTCGGGGCGGCGGTGGAAGTGGATCGTCAGGTCGGTGTTGGGGAACATCCACTCGGTCGGGTCCTGCCGCACGGCGATGCCGTTGGCGGTGTCCACCTTCATGACGAAGGAGGCGTGCGGGCCGCTGGGCTCCCCCGCGACCAGCTCGACCGGGCTGGAGATCCAGGCGGAGGCGCGGCCGGGGGCGGTCTCCCGGCGGCGGACGTCGATCGAGGCGATGTAGCCGCCGCCCCACAGCCCGGCCATCGCCCAGGGCTCGAACTCCTCGGGCCCGGGCAGCGGCTGGTCGTGGGTGCCGGCGACGGCGGAGGTGTCCAGCTCGGCGAGGAACCAGGCGCGGGCCCGGACGACGGCCCGCCCGCCGATCACCACGGTGGCCTCGACCAGCTCGATGGTGCGACCGGGGCGAACGGTCTCCACCGTGATCTCGAACTCCTCGAGGGCGATCAGGCCGAGTATGTCGTAGCTGATCCTGGCCAGTGCCAGGCCGTCGGCGGGGCGGTCGGCCCGCTCCTGCCCGGCCCCGTGGCGGTCGGCCCGGTGGCGGTCGATGGCGTGCACGATCAGGCCGCCGAGCGGACTGAAGTGCTGCTCGTCCGCGTGCCAGGCGCCCTGCGCCTGCAGCGTGGGCTTGTAGCTGCGCTCGCCGGTGCGCTGGTAGTAGCTGTCGGGCGCGGCGGTGGGGGTGGTCACGTGCGCTTCTCCTCTGGCCGGATCGCTGGCTGCCGGTTCGGCCGCCGCCGTGGTACGACGGCGGCCGAACTCGGCGTTCAGGATCGTAGGGGGCCGAACCGCCTGCGTGGCGTCACGGGTGACGCATCCCACACCCCCGGGGGGATCCGGACCGTCAGTGCGCGGCGAGCGGGTAGTGGTCGGAGAGGTCCGTGTAGGTGTAGCTCTTGCCCCAACTGCTGACCGTCCAGGGCGCGCTGTGCACCCGGACCACCTCGTTGGTGTACTGCTGCGGGCGGGCGTGGTCGGCCCGGTAGAGGACGTAGTCGAGGTCCTCCTTGGGCTCGCCCGGGTAGCGGTAGGCGGCGACGGAGTTGTCGACGGTGTCGAAGGAGTACGGCCAGCCGGTGCGGGCGGAGGCCGGGGCGAGGTTGCCGTTGGCCAGCAGCGCCTGGTACTCGGCGCCGTGCGAGTCGATGTTGAGGTCGCCCGCGACCAGGACCGGCTCGTCCGCCGGGATCCGCTTGGCGTCCAGGAAGGAGCGCATCGCGGTGAGCTGCCTGGCCCGGATGTCCGCCGCCTGGCCGCTCGCGCAGCCCGAGTCGGTGGACTGGAGGTGGGTGCCGACCACGTGGGTGCGGCGGCCGTTGACGTCCAGCACCGCGTAGACGAAGCCCTTGTTGGAGAACCAGTCCGAGCCGCAGGCGTCCTTGTAGACGTACTGCTCCTTGCGCAGGATCGGCCACTTGCTGAGCAGGGTGACGCCGCCGTCCTCGGGGTTGGTGGAGCTGTAGCTGCCGGAGGTGGCGTCCCAGCCGCTGGTGGAGCGGCCGACCACCGGCGTGTGGTACGGGTAGGCCGCCGAGGCCTTGGCGGTCAGCGCGTCGGAGGCCGCGTTGTCGAAGGCCTCCTCCAGCACGACCACGTCGTGGCCCTGGAAGAAGTCCGCCGAGGCGATGGCCTGCGCCCGGTACTGCTGGCCCCAGTTGGGGTAGAGCGAGGTGCTCATCAGGAACGTGTTGTAGGTCAGCACGTCGAGCGGGGGCGCGGTCGCCGGGGCGGTCTCGGCCGAGGCCGGGACGGCGCCGAGCACGGCCAGGACGGTGGCGGCGGCGCCGGCGGCGAGGGCGCGGCGGACGGACGACAGGGGCATGGGACCTCCGTGAGGGCGTTGTCGTGGACCCGTCGGGTCGAGGGATGTTGTGTATCCAACTCGGCTGCCGACACGGCCCGCAAGACATCCGGCGAGCAATTGGTGAACTCGCTGGTAACTCCCTCGGCGAACTCCCGACGACCGGGGCCGCCACCCGCCGCACCCCGCGGAAGGCGGGTGCGGCGGGCGGTCGGACGGGCGGTCAGAAGGGCAGCGGGTGGCGCACCAGGACGTCGGCGCGGGTGCCGTCCAGGGCGCCGTACAGCAGGGTGGTGCCGAGCGCGTCCACGGCGGGCGCGAAGGACGGGCCGACGGCCTCGGCGACCCGCTCCACCCGGCCGGTCCACAGGTCCCGCCGGAAGACGTCCGTGGCGCCGTTGGTGTCGCCGGGCACCAGCCCGGCGTCGTCCGAGGCGAAGTGGACCCAGCGGTCGTCCGCCGTCATGACGGCGGGCTGGGTGCCGGCGGGGGCCACCTCCGTCACCGTGCCCGTCCGCAGGTCGCGGGCGTAGAGCGCGACCCGGGAGCCGCCGCCCTGGTCCGGCTGGAACACCCGGAACAGCGCGAACCTGCCGTCGGGGCTCAGCCGCCCCTGGCGGGCGGCGTCGCGCAGGGTGCCGCTCGGGTCGATGCTCGCGCCCTCGATCCGGCCGGTGGCGGCGTCGTAGACGTAGAGCGGGAAGAGCTGACGGGTGGGCGGCGGCTTCAGGGCGGTCGGGGCGGGGGCCGTCGTGGCGGGGGCCGTTATAGCGGGGGCCGTCGCGGCCGCGGCATTCACCGCGGGGGCCGTCGCGGCCGGGGCCAGGAGGTTGGCCGCCTTCGAGCGGAAGGCGACGGTCCGGCCGTCGGCGCTGAGCGAGGGCTCCACCGAGCCGCCGTCGGCGGGGGCCCCGCCCTGCCCGGCGGTGACCAGCCGGGTGGTGCCGGTCCGGCGGTCGGTCAGGTAGATGTTGGCGGTGCCCGCCCCGGTGCCGAGGGCGAGGTCGGCGCGGTCCGAGGAGTAGGCGACGAAGCGGCCGTCGGCGCTGATCGCGGGGCTGACGGAGTTCCCGACGCCGGTGCCGGCGGTGAGCAGTTCGGTGCGGCCGGTGCCGCGGTCGCGGACGTAGACGTCGGTGCGCCCGCTGTCCTGCCCGGGGACGGCGTTGGCGGCGTCGCTGCTGAAGGCGACGTACCGGCCGTCGGCGCTGATCGCCGCCTGGCTGCTGGAGCCGTCCAGCTGGGCGCCGTCGTCGGCGAGGCTGACCCGCTCCGTCCGGTGCGTCCACAGGTCGCGGACGAAGACGTCGTAGAGGCGGTTGGTGTCGCTGGGCACCAGGTTCGAGGCCAGCGAGGTGAACAGGGCGTACCGGCCGTCGGCGCTCAGACCGAGCGGCTCGGACCAGTCGTCGGCGGGCGCGCCGTCGGGGCTCACGTTCACCCGCACCGTGTCGCCGCCGGTAGCCGCGAGCGCGGGCGTGGACGCGGGTGCGGACGCGGGCGCGGGCCGGGCGTGCGCCGCCGGTACGCCGGTGCCCGCCAGCAGCGCGGCTGCCAGTGCCCAGGCCGCCCGTACCGTCCTCTTCATGGGTTCCCCTCCCCTTGGCCCCCGTCCGCTCCCCGTCACTGCGGCCGAGCCAACCGCCGGGTCGGGGCCGCGGTCAACCCGACCGTCCCGGCATGGGCACGATTTCGCCAACTCCCCCACACAACAGGCCCGCACCGTGCGCACAGACCGGCCGGGGAACCGCTCGGCCCGGTCGGCCTCACCGACCCCACGTCGTCCGACCCCACCCGTCACGGGAGCCCCGAACCGGTGGCATCCGCGCTAAACATGGACCAATACGGGCATCTCACCCATGGCTGCCTCGCGGAGAGGCGGCGCCCGTACCATCGAGCGGAAGGCAGCAGCGATGAGCATGATCCAGACCGGCAAGCTGGAGCTGAACTCCACCAACGCCTCGGAGTTGACCGGCGGAGCCACGACGACCTTCACCCAGGTCACCTTTCCCACGCCCTTCCCCGACAACGCGGCGGTGATCGTGGTGCCGTTCGTCCAGACGTTCAACGGCCCCGACACCCCGGGGCTGCGGATCGCCGACGTCACCACCACCGGCTTCAAGATCCGGTTCAACGAACTCGTCGGCAGGGGCAGGGCGTTGTCCGACGGGCCGCACACCTTCGAGACCATCGGCTGGATCGCGAGCACCGTGTAGCCCGCAGGCCCCGCGGTTGCCGCGGTTGCCGCGGTTGCCGCGGTTGCCGCGGTTGCCGCGCCGACCATGCCGGAGCGGCAAAAATCCGTGGACAGGGTCGGCCGCCGGTGCGAAGGTCCGGGAATGACCGTCGACGAACTTCCCGTCCTGCCCGTCCCGCTGCCCGGCGGCCTGGTCCTGCGCGAGTCCGGGCCGGCCGATCTGGAGCAGATCGGCGCGCTGCTCGCCGAGCGCGGCGCCCCGCACGACGCGCTCGACCACCGCCTGGTGGTCGAGGACCCGGACGCGGGCTGGTCGGCCTGCGCGGTGGTGGTCGACGGCGACCGGGTGGTCTCCACGGCCACCCTGCTCGACGAGGAGCTGCGCCTCGGCGGCGTCCGGCTGCCCGCCGGGCAGCTCGAACTCGTCGCCACCGATGCGGAGTTCGAGGGCCGCGGCCTGGTCCGGGCGCTGCTGCAGTGGGCGCACGCCCGCTCCGCGGCCCGCGGGCACGTGGTCCAGGTGGTGATCGGAATCCCCTACTTCTACCGGCTGTTCGGCTACGAGTACGCGATCGACATCCCGGTCTCGCGGCCGGTGCGCGGCACCCCGCCCACCGAGGGCACGCCCGCGCTGCGCACCGCCCGGGCCGCGGACCTGCCCGCGCTGGCCGCTCTCCAGGAGCGGGCGCAGCGCGGCTTCGACCTCGCGATGGGCCACTCCCCCGCCCGCTGGCGCTGGCTGCTGGCGCACGACGCGAGCACCCTCCGGGTGGTCGAACGCGCCGGCGAGGTGGTGGCCGTGGGGCGCACCACCCCGGTGAAGGACGGCGAGTTCCACCTCGCCGAGGCGGCCGCCGCGGACGAGCGGGCGGCGCGCGAACTGCTCGCCGGCGTGGCCGCTTTGGCGCCGGAGGCGCGGCTCCACGTGGTGCACCGGCCCGGCACCCTGCCCGCCGCCGTCTGGCACGAGCTGCTGGACCACACGCCGCGCCCCGAGGCGGAGCAGTACTACGTCCGCATCCCCGACCCGGCCGTGCTGCTCGACCGGCTGCGCCCGCTGTTCCGGGAGCGCCTCGCCGGCGCCGGCCTGGACCACTGCGGCCGGGACCTGCTGCTCTCCACCTACCGCGCGCACTACCGGATCCCCGTCGGCGCGCAGGAGTCGGGCGAGGTGGTCACGGGTGGCACGCTGCAGCACCCGGGCGCGGACGGCGGCGTGGCCGTGGCGCCGGACCAGCTGGCGGCGCTGCTCTTCGGGCCGTACGGGATCGAGGGGTTGAGCCGCGTCCGGCCGGACGTGTACGTGCGCGGGGAGGCCGAGCCGTACCGGGCGCTGTTCCCGCCGCTGACCTCCGACCTGCTGACGTACAACCTGCCGTGACCCGTGACGCGTGACGCGTGACCCGTGGCGCCGGGAGTTCCGGTCGACCTCCTGTCGGAGCCCGGCGCGAGTGATCGACGTCATACTGGCCCACCGTTCACGGCTCGTGCACACTTCCGTTCGTGCCCGCCCCGCTCCGGGCGTGCGAACTCACAGGGGGTCTGATGGAACGTCGTACGGTTCTGCGCGGGTTGGTGGGACTTCCGGTCGGTGCGATGGCGGCCCTCTCCGCCGCCGGGCCGGCCCGGGCGGACTTCTCCACCACGGTGAACCCCTCGGTCGACTGGGGGACGTGGGAGGGCTGGGGGACCTCGCTGGCCTGGTGGGCGAACCAGCTGGGCCCCCGGGAGGACCTGGCGGACGTGCTGTTCAGCCGGAAGTCCGTCCGGTTCAACGGACAGACGCTGCCCGGCCTGGGGATGAACGTGGTCCGGTACAACGCCGGGGGCTCGGGGACGAACAGCATCGGCGGCAGGACGATGCAGCCCGCGCCGACGCTCGACGGCTTCAAGCAGATCGAGGGCTACCAGCTCGACTGGTACTCGGCGGACCCGCGGTCGGCGAGCTGGAACTGGAACGCCGACGCCCATCAGCGCGACATGATGTGGCTGGCCAGGGACCGGGGCGCCGACCGGTTCGAACTCTTCAGCAACTCGCCGATGTGGTGGATGCTCAAGAACGACGACCCGCGCGGGGCCGCGGACCCGTACACCTGCAACCTGGCCGACGGGAACTTCGGCCGGCACGCGGCCTACCTGGCGACGGTGGCCCGCTACGCCCACGACCACTGGGGCATCGACTTCACCTCCGTCCAGCCGGTCAACGAGCCAGGGGCCAAGTGGGGCGGGTTCGGGCCGAATGACGGCGCGCAGGAGGGCTGCCACTACGACCGGGCCCAGCTGGCCGAGATCATCCGGCAGACCCGCACCCAGCTGGACGCCCGGGACCTGCACTGGATGATGGTGGCGGGCCTCGACGACTGGGGCGTCGGCAGCGCCCTGTACAACTGGAAGGACAACTCCGACTTCGACGCCGCCACCCGCGCGGCCGTGGGCCGGGTGAACGTCCACGGCTACGACTTCGACGGCGACCGCGACGCGCTCCACAAGGCCGTGGCCGCGGACGGCAAGAACATCTGGATGTCCGAGTACGGCGACGGCGACACCAGTGGTCTGCAGCTGGCCCGGAACCTCAACTTCGACCTGCGCTGGCTGCACCCCACGGCGTGGGTCATCTGGCAGATCCTCGACTGGGAGAACTACGGGGCCATCACCCTCACCAACGGGGTGCTCGGCGCGGTCAACGCCAAGTACTTCGTGCTCGCCCAGTACATGCGGCACATCCGACCGGGGATGCGGATCATCGACGCCGGCCACCCCGACGCGGTCGCGGCCTACGACAGCGTGAACCACAAGCTGGTCGTCGTCGCCGTGAACCACGGGGAAGGACAGTGGATCGACTTCGACCTGTCCAGGTTCACCCAGCCCGGGAAGGACGACGCCGTGATCGACCGCTGGGCCACCGGGACGGGCGCCGGCGGCGAGCGCTACCAGTACTACGCGGACACCCGGGTGCGCGGCAACCGGTTCTGGTCCTACTTCAACGCCCGTACCGTGCAGACCTTCGAGGTCTCCGACGTGTACCTGTAGCGGGCCGGGCCCCGGGCTCCCGGGGTGGGAGCCGGGGCCCGCGCTCAGTCCGCCACGGGCAGGCACTCGGCGAGCAGGGCGAGGACGTCGCGCCAGGCCCGCTCGGCGTGCAGCGGGTGGTGGCGGACCCCGGGCAGGACGGTGTGCTCGACCGACGGGTGGTGGAAGGCGTGCTCGGCGCCGCCGTAGACCACGAGGCGCCAGTCGACGCCCGCGGCCTGCATCTCGGCGGCGAAGGCGTCCCGCCGCCCGGCGGGCATGATCGGGTCCTCGGAGCCGACCCCGGCCCAGACCGGACACCGGATGCGGGCCGCCTCGCCCGGCCGGCCCGTGACGAGTCCGTTGACCGTCCCGATCGCCCGCAGGTCGACGCCGGCCCGCCCGAGTTCCAGGGCGATGGCGCCGCCGGTGCCGTAGCCGACGGCGGCGATCCGGTCGGGGTCGGTCCGGGGTTCGGCGCGCAGCACGTCGAGGGCCGCACCGCCGATGTCCCGCATCCGGTCGGGGTCGTCGAGCAGCGGCAGCACCCGGGCCAGCATCTCCTGCGGGTCGTCGAACCAGCGCCCGCCGTGGAGGTCGAAGGCCAGGGCCACGTACCCCAGTTCGGCGAGGGCGTCGGCCCGGCGGCGCTGGAAGTCGTTCAGGCCCGGCCCCTCGGGGCCGATCAGCACCGCGGGCCGGCGGCCGGCGCCGCCGGGCAGTGCGAGGTGCCCGATCATCGTCAGTCCGTCGGCGGGGTATGCGACCGTGCGGGTCGTGACCATCGTCATGGGACAGGACCGTACGGCCGGCCGGGCCCCGGTCGGGCCGGTCTTCGCCGTCGGCAGAGGAGCGCCCCCACCACTCTCCGTCCGTGTTACGCCGGTCGGCTGCCGGTGAGGTGTTGCCAGCGGTCCTTCGCCGCCTCCAGCTCGTGACGGGCCTGCGGGATGCGCGGGTCCGCCTCCTGGCGGGCCAGGAGTTCGGTGAGCCGCTGCCGGGCCTCCTCCTGGCCGGTCGTGTCCGCCTGCGCGTCGCGCAGTTCGGCCTCGGCCTCGGGCACGAGCGCCTGGCGCTCGACCGCGGACGCCTTGGCGTCGGCGCCGGCGTTGAACACCTCGACGACGAACTTCCGCACCTCGGCCTCGGGCGTCTCCTCCAGCGCGACGGTCACCATCTGCTGACGGCCGGTCGGCAGCGCCACGTAGACGTGGCCCTGCTCGCGCGAGTACTCGTCGCGGACCGAGACCTCGTGCAGCGGGTACTCGGCGGTGCGGCCCTCCGCCGTCACCTCCAGCGCGTGGTCGTACAGCCGCAGGCCGCCCCCGAGCGAGGACCGCAACTCGCCCCGGCCCGGCGAGCGGAGCCGTTCCAGGTGCGCTTCGGCCCGACCGACCCGCTCCTGCTGGGCCTGTTCGGCCGCCGTGACGTCGGCCCTGGCCCGGTCCCGTTCGCGTCCGGCCTCGCGCTCCAGTGCGCGGAGCTTGGCACGGGCGGCGTCCAGGTCGCGCCGGTTCTCGGCGTACTGCGCGGTGAAGGCGTACCGCCATCCCCCGGGGTAGCGCAGCATCAGCCAGACCACCCCTGCGGCGAGCGCCAGGACGATCACCGCGATCCAGCCCACAGGTCCCATCGATCCCCTCCCGCGGACCCACCGGTCCGGCAGCCACTCCAGCGGGCCCGGACCGAGCCGATCGTAGGGACGGCGGCCGGTTCGCGTGGGGGAATCCGGGAATTCCCCGGCGGGATCGTGACCACTCGACGGGGGTTCCGGTGGGGGATTTATGGCTTTTGGTCATGGTTTTGGCCAATGTGGTTAAAGACCGGGCCAAAAATTCGCCTGCCCCCTTGCCGATAATGTGATCACATGTGCAGGCACTGTGGCGTTCGCGCGCCGCAGGGGAGGGAGCGGTCCGCTTCACCGAGCGGGCCCGATCAACAGGAGTCGTACCATCAACACCGCCATCCGCAAGGCCGCCCGTGGGGCGATGCCCGTCGCCGTCACCGCCTCCGTGCTCGCCACCGGCCTCACCGCCTGCGGCACCGTCCAGCAGCTGTCCGCCGCGCAGAAGGTGTCGAAGGCCTTCGACAAGGTCCGTGACGGCAAGGCGGCCGGCTTCACCCTCTCCATCGACGCCACCCCCGAGCAGGTCGCCGCCTTCGCCAACTCCGGCGAGCACAAGGCCGGCAGCGGCCTGATCGGCTCCGCCCGGGGCGGCGACCACCCGATGGACGAGAAGTCCGCCAAGGCGATCTCCGGCCTCTCCGTCTCGGTCTCGATCTCCGCGGACAAGCCGCTCAAGGACATCGAGGCCTTCAGGAACGCCGGCAAGGGCGGCGACGCCGCCAAGAACACCGACCTGACGCTCGACAAGTCGGTGCGCGTCTCCTACCTGCTCTCCGACCGCAGCGGCACCGCGCTGCTGGAGTACCGCCAGGTCGACGCCACGGGGTACCTGCACGCCGACGCCAAGGGCCTGGTGAAGCTGGTCGGCGAGGACCCGTCCACGGTCGACGAGATGCGCAAGGACCTGCCCGAGGAGATGAAGCCGCTCGGCGACGTGCTGGCCGGCAAGTGGGTGTCCTTCGACCTCCAGTCGCTCGCGGACCAGGCCAAGGAGTCCGACGGCAAGAAGGCCGCCCCGAGCGCCACGCCCACCGCCGACCCGGAGCTCGCCAACCAGCTCCTCAACTCGGTCAAGGACGTGATCGGCCGCACCGTCACGTACGAGGACAAGGGCAAGAAGGACGGCGCCGAGCACCTCTGGGTCAGCGCCCCGGCCCGGCAGCTGGTCGACGAGATGTACAAGGCCGTCAAGCCGCTGTCCGCCAAGTTCCCCAAGCAGCTGGGCGACTTCCCCGACCGGGCTCCGAGCGACGTGCCGGACCGCAGGATCGGCGTCGACCTCTACCTGAAGAACGGCGCCTTCTCCTCCGCCACCTTCGACCTCGCGCAGCTGGCCGACAAGGTCGAGCCGGGCGTCAACTTCCCGGTGAAGCTCGCCTTCAGCCAGTCGGCCCCGAACGTCCAGGTGCCGGCCGACGCGGTCAAGGTGACCGACGACCAGCTGATGGCCGCGGTGCTCGGCCTGGCCACCGCGGGTGCCGAGGACGACCTCGACCCCGAGGACCTGGCCGGCGGCGTCCCGGACGCCCCGACCGCCCCGCCGCTGACCGACGCCCAGCTCAAGGAGCTCGCCGGGCTCGGCTTCACGGAGATCGAGGCGCGCGCCTTCAACCGGGCGGGCTTCACCTTCGAGGAGATCAAGGAGATCGCCCTCAAGGACGCCCCGGCCAAGGCCTGACGTCCACGTACCACCGACCGGCGACCGGCCGACCGCGCATCAGCGGTCGGCCGGTCGCGCTTTCCCGCCCGCTCGCGCGGAGCCGCTCGTCAGGCGTGGGCCGCGGCGCACTCCGGGTGGCCCCAGGAGCTGCCGACCTTGGTGATCTTGTCGCCCTTGGCGTACGGGCGGCTGCACGGGCAGGTGCCGGGGAAGCGGGCGTTCAGGGTGCGTGAGCCGCCGCTCCGCCTGGCGGTGCCGCCACTCCCGGCGGAGGCGGACCCGGCGGAGGCGGACCCGGCGGAGGAGCCGGCCGAGGCGGTGCGGGCGGCGCGCGCCCTGGGGGCCTTGGTGGCGGCGGCCGGGTCGGGGACCGGCAGGTCGGCGGCGGTGCCGGAGGCGTCCTGCTGGGTGCGGGCGGCGTCGCTGGCGGCCTTGTCGGCGATGGCGTTCAGCGGGTCGCCGTCGACCTGGTGGGCCGGCACGTACACGAAGGTGACGTCCCGGCCCTCCAGCAGCGCGTCGATCGCCTGGATCAGCTCCTGGTTGGCGACCGGCTTGCCCGCCGCCGTCTTCCAGCCGTTGCGCTTCCAGCCCTTCAGCCACTTGGTCACCGAGTCGCGGGTGTAGGTGCTGTCCAGCCGCACCTCCAGCGGGACCGCCGGGTCCGTCGAGGCCAGCAGCTGCCGCAGCGCCGTCAGCTCTCCCACGTTGTTGGTGCTGTGCCCGAGCGCGCCGGCCTGCCACCGCTGGGGCACCCCGGCGGCGTCCGCGACCACGTACGCCCAGCCCGCCGGACCGGGGTTGCCCTTGGCTGCTCCGTCACACGCTGCAATGACTCGTTCGACCATGCCTCGATGATGCCTGGTCGCGGGGCCCGGAGCCAAGGCCGCTCAGCCGCGCAGCAGGAGCAGCAGCAGCGCCGCCGACCAGCTGAAGTTGGTCGAGCTGTGCCCCTCCCCCGTCAACGGGTCGTAGTTCTCGCGCACCGGGCCGTCCCCGGCCAGCCCGGCGGCGGTGGCCAGCAGCCGCTCGACCGTCCGCCGGGCGTCCTGCTCCCAGCCGTAGCGGCGCAGGCCCTCGATCGCGAAGTAGGTCTGGTCGAGCCAGGCCAGGCCGCGCCAGTAGCCGGCCGGGTCGAAGGACGGCGAGCTGCGGGCCACGGTCGGGAACGGCATGACGGTGCCGAACTCCGCCGGGTCGAGCAGCAGCCGGCGGACGGTACGGGCCTGGGCGGAGCTCGCGGTGCCGGACCAGAGCGGGATCGCGCCCTCGATGCCGCGGCCCCGGGCGGTGAGCCGGGCGCCGGTGGCCAGCTCGGTGTCGTGGAACCAGCCGCCGGCCGGGTCGTACATGGTGTCGCGCACGGCGGCGTCGATCCGCTCGGCACGGGCGCGCAGCCGCTCGGCGGCGGGCCGGTCGCCCAGTTCGGCGGCGATCAGCGCCAGGTGGCGGTGGTCGGCGGCCAGGTAGGCGTTGAGGTCGACGGAGCGCTGGTCGAGCGACCAGCCGAGCAGTGTCCCGTTCGCGTCCCGGTTGGGGACCACCCCGGCGGCGTCGAAGCGCGGGGCGTTGTCCATGCCGGACTCCCAGGCCGCCGCCTCCACGCGGTCCTGGGTGGTGGCGTTGGCCGGGTCCACGGTGGCGCCGTACTCGCACAGGCCCTCGCCGAGGTGGTCGCGGGTGCGGTACCACCAGTCCTGGTAGGCGGTCAGCTTGGGCAGCAGTTCCCGCAGGAAGGCGCGGTCGCCGCTGCGCCGGTAGACCTCCCAGACCGCCCAGGAGGCCAGCGGGGGCTTGGAGTTGCGCTCGTTCCAGTTGCCGCCGCCGGTGCTCGGGTCGTTGTAGAAGACGCAGTCGGGGACCATGCCGGCGTCCTGGGGGCGGTCGGCGGAGCCCGCCGGGACCTGGTGGTCGAAGACCGCCCGGATCTGGTCGGCGGCCAGCGCGGGGGCGAAGGCGGCGGTGCCGACGGCCTGCTTCCAGGTGTCCCAGGCCCAGACCCCGCTGAACCACTTGTAGGAGAGCGTCGGGGTGACGGCGTCGTGCCGGATCCGCCCGGCCGGGCTGCGCCAGTTGGTGACCAGGGTCTGCACGCACTTGGCGGCGGTGCGGCGGCGGGCGGCCGGGACGCCCTCGGTGGCCCGGGTCAGGTACCCGTGCCAGCGGGCGGTGCCCTCGGCGGCGACCCGCTCCGGGGCGCGCAGCGCGGCGTCGGCCTCCCGCGCGGCCCGGGCGTACTCGGCGTCGGTGAAGGTGTAGCTCTCGGTCCAGTCCAGGCTGCGGCTCTCCCCCGGCGCCAGCCGTACGGGCTCGGCGAGTTCGGTGCGGTGGCCGTCGCCGTCGGCGCTCAGCACCACCCGGACGGGCCGCGCGTGGCGGACGGCGAAGCGCTCGGTGCCGTCGGTGAGGTAGTCCCAGGTCTGCCGGACCTCGGCGAAGCGCACCTCCACGCCGCGTTCGGCGGCGACCAGTCGCGGGGCCTCGCGCTGGGGGCCGGTGGCGGGGCGCAGCAGCCGGCCCGTCCAGGCGACGGCCAGGGTGCGTACGGCCGGGCCGGTGTTGGCGAGGCGGGCGCGGAGCAGGGCGGTGCGGTTGCCGGCGAAGCGAAGTTCCAGGGTGAGGGCGAGGCCGGCGCCGAGGTCGTGGGTCAGGCGCAGCAGGCCGGGCAGCGAGGTGCCGCGCGCGGGGGCGCCCGCGGTGAGGTCCAGGGGGCGGCCCTGTTCGGTGAGCTGGAGGCGGGTCAGGCCGTCGCTGAGCCACCAGGGGTACTCCTGGGCGAGGTACAGCGGGCCGGTGAAGCCTCCTTGCGGGTCGGCGGGGCGGGGCAGGGCGTAGGCGTGCCAGGCGCCGAGGTCGGCGAGGACGTTGATCGGGTTGTTGCCGTGGGCGTCGCCGGGGTAGGCGCTGGCGGGGGTGCCGTGGAGGTCGAGGAGGTCGGCGTAGCGGTCCTGGAGGTCTGCCGGGTCCGGGGGTTGTGCGGCGGCGGCCGGGGTGGCGGCGAGGACGCCGGCCGCGGCGAGGGCGGCGGAGCCGGCCAGGACGTGGCGGCGGGTCAGCGGGTTCATGCGCGCTCCTGGGCGGCGGGGAGTCGGAGGACGGCGGCGCCGAGCGGCGCGAGGGTGACGGCCGTGGCGGCCTCGGTGCCGGTGAGCAGGTCGGTGCAGGGCGCGTCGAGCGGCACCCGGCGCTCGACGGGGCCGTGGTTGAGCAGGAAGAGGTAGCCGGTGCCGTCGGCGGCGTGCCGGCGGGTGGCCTCGACGCCCTCCGGCAGGCCGGGGAGTTCGGCGCCCACCCCGGCTTCGGCGAGCACCGGGTCGAGCACCGGGCCGAGGTCGGCGCCGAGGTGGCAGCTCAGGTACCAGGCGCTGCCGGCGCCCAGGCGGTTGCGGGTGACGGCCGGGCGGCCGGCGAGTGCGCCGGAGGCGTAGTGGGCGAGGGTCTCGGCGGTCTCGGCCTCGATCCACTCGCTCCAGCGTTCGGCGCGCAGGCGGGTACGTGGTTCGGCGCCCGGTTCGGGGCCCGCCGGGGTGAGGGTGGTGGTCGCGCCGTCCGGGATCGGCCAGTGCTCGTCCACCACGATCCCCAGCAGCTCGCGCAGCGGCCCGGGGTGGCCGCCGGGGTGGATGTGGTCGTGCCGGTCGGTGATGCCGCTGAACGGGCCGCAGACCAGGCGGCCGCCGCCGCGCACGTAGGCGGTGAGCCGGTCGGCGGTGGCGGTGTCGAGCAGGTAGAGGTTGGGGGCGAGCAGCAGCGGGTAGCCGCCGGGGTCGGCGGTGGGCGGGACGAAGTCGACGGTGACGCCGCGCTCGTACAGCGCCGCGTACCAGGGGCGGAGCAGGTCGAGCCAGCGCATCCGGGCGGAGGGGTGGTCGTCCAGTTCCAGCGCCCACCAGCTGTCCCAGTCGAGCAGGACGGCCACCTGCCCGCGCAGCCGGGTGCCGGCGAGTTCGCCGAGGCGGCGCAGTTCCGTACCGAGGCGGACGGTCTGCTGCCAGCCGCGTGCGGCGGTGCCCCGGTGCGGGAGCATCGCGCTGTGGAACTTCTCGGCTCCGGCCACCGAGGCGCGCCACTGGAAGTGCAGGACGCCGTCGGCGCCGCGGGCCAGCGCCTGGAGCGACCACAGGCGGTACAGGCCGGGGGTCTTGGGCACGTTGACCGGCCGCCAGCTGACCGCGGAGGGGGCCTGTTCCATCAGCAGCCAGGGGCGGCCGCCCTTGAGCGAGCGCATCAGGTCGTAGTTCATCGCGGCGTTGACGTGGGCGCGCGGGTCGGCCGGGTCGGGGTAGGCGTCGTCGGAGACGAAGTCCTCGTGCCGGCTCCACTCCCAGTAGTCGAGGGCCTTGAGCATCGACATGAAGTTGGTGGTGACGGGGACGCCGGGCGAGACCTCGTCCAGGACGGCCTTCTCGGCGCGGTGCAGGGCGAGCAGCGCGTCCGAGCAGAACCGGCGCCAGTCCAGCAGCTGGGTGGGGTTGACCGGGCCGGGCGCGGTGCGCGGAGGCTCGATCTGCTCGAAGGAGTTGTAGCGCTGGGACCAGAAGGCGGTGCCCCAGGAGCGGTTCAACTCCTCGATGTCGCCGTGCCGTTCGCGCAGCCAGTGGCGGAAGTCGGCGGCCGAGGCGGGGCAGAAGCACTCCTGGACGTGGTCGCCGTACTCGTTGTGGATGTGCCACAGGGCGAGCGCGGGGTGGTCGCGGTAGCGCTCGGCGAGTGCCCGGGTGAGGCGGACGGCGGCCTGTCGGTAGGCGGGTGAGGAGGGGCAGTAGTGCTGGCGCGAGCCGAACTCCAGCCGTACGCCGTCGGCGGTGACGGGCAGCAGCTCGGGGTGGGCGCGGACCAGCCAGGCGGGCGGGGAGGCGGTGGCGGTGGCCAGGTCGACGGCGATGCCGTGCCGGTGGACGAGGTCGAGGAGCCGGTCCAGCCAGCCGAAGTCCCAGCTGTCGGCGTCCGGTTGGAGCCGGGCCCAGGAGAACACGCCGACGGTGACCAGGTTGACCCCGGCCTCGGCCATCAGCTTCACGTCCTCGGCCCACACCTGCTCGGGCCACTGCTCGGGGTTCCAGTCCCCGCCGTACAGCAGGCCGGGCACCCGGGTGAGGCGGTCCGTGGTCACGGTCGTGGTCATCCCTTCAGGGCTCCGCCCAGCAGGCCGGCCACGAACTGCCGCTGGAAGAGCAGGAAGAGCACCATCAGCGGGAGCGTGGCCAGGAAGGAGCCGAGCATCAGGCCGGAGTAGTCGACGTGGGTCAGTCCGGTCAGCGTGTTGAGCGCGACCGGCACGGTGTACCTGTCCTCGGTGTTGAGCATCAGCAGCGGCCAGATGAAGCTGTTCCACTGGCCCATGAAGGTGAAGATCACCAGTGCGCCCAGCTGCGGCCGCACGCAGGGCAGGACGACCCGGTAGAAGGTGCGCAGCTCGCCGGAGCCGTCGATCCGGGCGGACTCCAGCAGTTCGTCGGGGAAGTCGAGGAAGCCCTGGCGCATCAGCAGGATGCCGAAGGAGTTGGCCAGGAAGGGCACGATCACGGCCTGGTAGCTGTCGATCCAGCCGAGGCTGGCCATCATCTGGAACAGCGGGACCAGCAGCACCTGCAGGGGGATCATCATGGTCGCCAGTACCAGGCCGAGCAGCAGCCCCCGGCCGCGGAAGCGGTACTTGGCGAGCCCGTAGCCGCACATCGCGGACAGCAGCGAGCTGAGCGCGGTGTAGACGACGGCGATGCCGAGGCTGTTGAGCAGCACCCGGCCGAAGCCGATGGTCTCCTGGAGGTGCGCCAGGTTGCGCAGCAGGCTGCCGCCGGGGAGGAACGGCGGTGGGGAGTGGAAGAGTTCGGAGCTGCTGTGGGTGCTGGCGATCAGCATCCAGGCGAAGGGCACCAGGCTGACGACGGCGCCGAGGGTGAGGGCGGCGAGGACGGCGGTGCGGCCGATTCTGGCGGGCAGCGGGGTGCGGCCGGGCCTGGCGGGCAGGCTTGTCGTCGAGATGCGGTTCATCGGCGTCGTTCCCTTCCGTAGAACCGGAACTGGATCAGCGAGACCGCCGCGATGATCAGCACCACCACCCAGGCGATGGCGGCCGCGTAGCCGAAGTCGAGCTGCTGGAAGCCGACCTTGTAGAGGTAGACCACCGGGGTGAGCGTCGCGTCGCCGGGGCCGCCACGGGTCAGCACGTAGTTCTCGTCGAAGAGTTGGAGGGTGCCGATGGTGGAGGTGATGACGCAGAACAGCACCACCGGGCGCAGCTGCGGCAGGATGACGCCGGTGTAGGTGCGTACGGTGCCGGCGCCGTCGAGCGAGGCGGCCTCGTACTGGTCGCGGCCGATGGCGTGCAGCCCGGCGAGCAGGATCACCGCGTTGTAGCCGGTCCACCGCCAGGTGACCGAGCCGATCAGCGAGATCCGGGCCCAGGTGGGCGAGTTGAGCCAGTCGACCGGGCCGAGGCCGAGCGCCTGGAGGAGCTGGTTGGCGAGGCCGCCGTCGGTGCGCAGCAGGACCTGGAAGACCACGGCGTAGGCGACCAGGGTGGTGATGGCGGGCAGGAAGAACACCGCCCGCCAGCCGGCCCGGAAGCGCAGCCAGGACTGGTTGAGCAGGACGGCGAGCACCAGGGCGAGGCCGATCATCACGGGCACCTGGACGGCGAGGATCAGGCCGGTGTTGACCAGGGAGTGCAGGAAGGCGGGGTCGTGGAGCATCCGCCGGTACTGGTCCAGGCCGACCCAGACGTCGACGCCGTCGCGGCGGGCGGTGAAGCTCTGGTAGAGGCTGGCGCCGAGCGGGTAGGCGAAGAAGGCGACGAAGAGTGCGGTGGTGGGCCCGGCGAACAGCCAGGCCGCGGTCCGTGGGGAGCGCCGGCGGCGGGCGGGGGCGGCTCGGGCCGTGACCGCCGGTTTGCGCAGGGACGCCGGAGGACTGGTCATCGGGCCCGCCCCTACGCGACCGTTTGGCGGCCGGTCGCGGTGGCGATCTGGCGGGCCGCGGAGCGCAGGACGGTGCCCGGGTCGGCGCCGTTGTGCAGCACCTGGTTGACGGCGGAGTTGACGATGTCGCCGGCCTTGGAGTCGTCCGCGGTGAACTCGACGGTGGGGACGCTCCGGGTGAGCCCGGCGAACAGCTGCATGGTGGGCTGGCCGCCGTAGTAGGGCGAGGGCTGCTGGAAGTACGGGTCGTCCAGGGCGGGGAGGTAGGCGGGGAAGAGTCCTTCGTGCTGCATCATCGAGGCCTGGTTGGCCTTGTCGGCGAGCAGGAAGGAGAGGAACGCCCATGCCGTCTCCGGGTTGCGGCTCTGCGCGGTGACGCAGAGGGTGGAGCCGCCGCTGTTGGAGGTGCGGGTGCCGCCGGGGGTGAAGGCGGGCAGCGGGACGACGCCGAACTTCCCGCCGAGGTCGGCCATTTCGGCGGTGAGGGTGCCGTCCCACCAGGCCGCGGTGGGGGTGGTGGCGGCCTTGCCGTCGTGGGTCCCGGAGACGAAGCCGTCCCAGCCGTTCTCGAAGTCCACCAGGTCGCGGTCGACGAGCTGTTTCATCAGGGTGAGGGCGCGTTCGGCGGCGGGGGTGGCGACGGCCACCTTGCCGTCGGTGAACCAGCGCTGGCCCTGTTGTTGGAGGAGCATGGCGAAGAGGCTGTCCTGTTTGGAGTCCAGGATGAGCAGCTTCTTCCCGGTGGCGGCCTTCAGGGTGGTGCCGGCGGTGAGGTAGTCGTCCCAGGTGTTGAGGTTCGCCGGGTCGATGCCGGCCTGTTGGAAGAGGTCGCGCCGGTAGAACAGGGCGCACGGCCCGCTGTCCCAGGGCAGGGCGAAGACCTTGCCCTTGGCGTCCGTCACGGTGCGCCAGGAGGCGTCCGCGTACTGGGACCTGAGGTCGGCGGAGCGGCTGGTGAGGTCGACCAGGCCGTTCGGGAAGTTGCCGATGTAGGTGGGCAGTTTGCTGCCCTCGACGGTGAGGATGTCGGGCAGGCCGCTGCCGGCGCCGAGCCCGACGGTGATCTTGTCGTAGGCGTTGTCGTAGCCGATGTCCACCACGTCGACGGTCGTTCCCGGGTGGGCCTGCTCGAAGGCCTTGCCGAGCCGCTGCATGGCCTTGGCGGCGACGTCCCAGGACCAGATGGTGACCTTCCCGGCGAGGGCGGCGCCCGGACTGCCGGCGAGCTGCTTGGCGCTGGTGCCGCCGGCCCCGCCGGTCGCGCAGCCGGTGGCGCCGGTCATCAGCAGAGCGCCGCCCGCGAGTCCGGCGGAGAGGATCCGCCGGCGGGTCGGACCTTTCACGAATTCGCCCTGGTCACTTGGTAGTTGGGGATGTTTTTCGGGCCGGGTTGGTGCGGACATCTTGCCTCCCGACTGGTGGATGCCGAATGCTGTATACAGAACTCAGCATTCACAACCCCGTCAAGGCTTGTGACTGAAATCGCGGAAGGTGCCAGCATGAGCACACGCGTCCCCCGAACCCACCCGTACATCCCCAACTCCGCGCCGCAGGTGAGGAAAGCGATGCTGGCGGCGGTCGGCGCCCAGGACGTCGAGGAGTTCTACGCCGACATCCCCGCCGCCCTCCGGCTGGACCGCCCGCTGCGACTGCCCGAACCGCTCGGCTCCGAGGCCCGGCTGGTCGCGCACATGGAGGAGCTGCTCTCCCGCAACACCGCCGTCCCGCCCGGCCGCAGCTTCCTCGGCGCCGGCTGCTACCGCCACCACGTGCCCGCCGTGGTGGACGAGATCGTCAACCGCAGCGAGTTCCTCACCGCCTACGCGGGAGAGCCGTACGAGGACCACGGCCGCTTCCAGGCGCTGTGGGAGTACCAGTCGCTGATGGCCGAGCTGCTGGCCGTCGAGGTCGTCAACGTGCCGACGTACGACGGCTTCCAGGCCGCCGCGACGGCCCTGCGGATGGCCGGACGGGCCACCGGGCGGCGCCGGCTGGTGCTGGTCGGCGCGATCGACCCGGACCGGCTCTCCCGGATCCGCGACTACGTCCGGGGCGTCCACGAGCTGGTGCCGGTCCCGGCCGAGCCCGCCGCCGTCCGGGCCGCGCTGGCCGAGGGCGACGTGGCCGCCGTCTACGCCCAACTGACCGACCACTGCGGGAGGGTGGACCAGGAACTGGCGCAGTACGTCGAACTCGCCCACCGGGCCGGGGCGCTGGCGGTGGCCCACGTCAACCCGCTCAGCCTCGGCGTGCTCACCCCGCCCGCCGAACTCGGCGCCGACCTCACCTGCGGCGACCTCCAGCCGCTCGGCATCCACCCGGGCTTCGGCGGCGGCAACGCCGGCTTCATCGGCAGCCCGGACGACGAGCGCCTGGTCGCCGAGTACCCGAGCCGGCTGTTCGGCATCACCCCCACCGACGTCCCCGGCGAGTACGGCTTCGGCGACGTCGCCTACGAGCGCACCTCCTTCGCGCTGCGCGAGGAGGGCAAGGAGTGGGTCGGCACCGCCGCCGCCCTGCACGGCATCGCCGCCGGGGTCTACCTCGCCCTGATGGGCCCGCACGGCATGCGCGAGATCGGTGAGACGATCCTCGCCAACACCGCCTACGCCCGGCAGCGCCTGGCCCGCGTCCCCGGCGTGGAACTGGCCGACCCGGACGCCGTGCACTTCGCCGACTTCACCGTCCGCTACACCGGCGAACGCGGCGCCGCCGAGATCGCCGACGCCCTGCTCGCCCACGGCCTGCACGGCGGCACCCCGGCCGGCGCGGACGAGGGCCGCTACTGCGTGACCGAGCTGCACACCGCGGCGGACATCGACCGCCTCGCCGACGCGCTTGAGGAGACCGTCAAGTGACGACCAGCCATGACTCCGCCCCGGTGGACCCCCGCGTCGCCCCCAAACCCGCCCTGCGCCGCTTCCACCAGGCCCGCTGGGACGAGAAGCTGATCTTCGAGCTGGGCACCCCCGGCGAGCGCGGCGTCCTGCCCCCGCTGCCCGAGCCCGCCGTCACCGCCGCCGTCGGCGACCCGGCCGAGCGGCTGCCCGCCGCACTGCGCCGCCGCACGCCGCCCGCCCTGCCCGAACTCGGCCAGCAGCAGGTGCTCCGGCACTACCTGCGGCTCTCCCAGGAGAACCTGGGCGCCGACCTCAACGTGGACGTCGGCCAGGGCACCTGCACCATGAAGTACAGCCCCAAGGTCAACGACACCTTCGTCCGCGACCCCAGGATCGCCGCCCTGCACCCGGCGCAGGACCCCTCCACCGTCCAAGGGGTGCTCGAACTCGTCCACCGGCTGGAGCAGTTGCTCAGGGAGATCTCCGGCATGGACCGGGTCAGCCTCCAGCCCGGCGCGGGCTCGGCGGCGATCTGGACCAACGTCTCGGTGATCCGCGCCCACCACGCCGCCCGCGGCGAGCTGGAGCAGCGCGACGAGATCATCACCACCGCCTTCTCCCACCCCTCCAACGCCGCCTGCGCCAAGACCGCCGGGTTCCGGGTGATCACCCTGCACCCGGACGCCGACGGCTACCCCGACATCGAGGCGCTGCGCGCCGCCGTCGGCCCGCGCACCGCCGCGCTGCTCATCACCAACCCCGAGGACACCGGCATCTACAACCCGCGGATCGCCGAGTTCGTCCGGATCGTCCACGAGGCCGGCGGCCTGTGCGCCTACGACCAGGCCAACGCCAACGGCATCCTCGGCATCACCCGGGCCCGCGAGGCCGGCTTCGACCTGTGCCACTTCAACCTGCACAAGACCTTCTCCACCCCGCACGCCTGCGGCGGCCCGGCGGCCGGTGCCTGCGGCGTCACCGCCGAGCTGGCGCCCTACCTGCCGCGCCCCACCGTCGAGTTCGACGGCGAGCGGTACGTCCTGGACGACGACCGGCCCGACTCGATCGGCAAGATCCGCCCGTACCTGGGCGTCGTGCCGAACCTGGTGCGCGCCTACGCCTGGATCATGTCGCTGGGCGCCGAGGGGCTGCGCGAGGCCGCCGAGACCGCCGTCCTCAACAACAACTACCTGCTGCACCGGGTCCGGCGGATCCGCGGCGTCTCCGTCCCCTACGCCGAGGGCCGCCCCCGGGTCGAGCAGGTCCGCTACAGCTGGCAGCAGCTCAACGAGGACACCGGCCTGCACAGCGAGGACCTCGGCTACCGCGCCGCCGACTTCGGCACCCACTACTGGACCAGCCACCACCCGTACGTCGTCCCCGAGCCGATGACCCTGGAGCCCACCGAGTCCTACTCCCGGGCCGACCTGGACGAGTACGCGGCGATCCTGACCGAGGTCGCCCGCGAGGCGTACGAGGACCCGGAGACCGTCCGCACCGCGCCGCACAACTCCACCGTGCACCGGATCCGGCACGAACCGCTGGACGATCCGGCGGTCTGGGCGGTCAGCTGGCGCGCCTACCGCCGCAAGGTCCTCGGCGAGCAGCCGTGACGCCCGCCCCGGGCACCCGGATCGGGCTCGTGGTCAACCCGGTGGCCGGCCTCGGCGGCCGGGTCGGCCTCCAGGGCAGCGACGGCGCCGAGGTCCAGCAGCGGGCGCTGGCGCTCGGGGCCCACCCCCAGGCCCTCGCCCGGGCCGAACTGACGCTTCGTCAACTTCCTTCGGACATCGAGCTGATCACGGCCGAAGGCCGGATGGGCGGGGACGCCGCCCGGGCGGCCGGCCGGACCGCACGGATCGTCCACCGGCCCGCCGGGGCGCGGACCACCGCCGCCGACACCCGGGCCGCGGTGCGCGCCCTGGTCGCGGCCGGCGCCGGACTGCTGCTGTTCTGCGGCGGCGACGGCACCGCCCGCGACGTCCTGGACGCGCTCGGGCCCGAGCCCCGCCTGCCGGCGCTCGGCATCCCGGCCGGGGTCAAGATGCACTCCGCCGTGTTCGCCGTGCACCCCCGGGCCGCCGCCGAGGTCACGGCGGCCTGGGCGGTCGGCCGGGGCGTGCGCCTGGAGGCCGCCGAGGTGGTGGACCGGGACGAGGCCGCGCTGCGGGCCGGCAGGGTCTCCGCCCGGCTGTACGGCCGGCTGACCGTCCCGGTGCTGCCCGCCCGGGTGCAGCAGCGCAAGACCGGCAGCTCCGGGCCCGGCCCGGGGGCGCCGGCCGGCATCGCCGCCGAGGTCGCCGAACGGGTCGGCCCCGGCGGGCTGCTGCTCCTCGGGCCCGGCAGCACCACCTACGCGGTGGCCACCGCGCTCGGCGCACCGGGCGCCAGCCTGACCGGCGTCGACCTGCTGCGGCTCGGCCCCGAGGGCGCGCTCGGGGCCCGCCATGCCGACGGCCTCGCCACCGCCGCCCGGGTGCTGATCCGCGACGCCCGCGCCGACCAGCTGCGCACCCTGCCCACCACCCCGCACATCGCGCTCTCCCCGATCGGCGGCCAGGGCTTCCTGCTCGGCCGCGGCAACCAGCAGCTCACCCCCGAACTGCTGCGCGCCGCGGGCCGGGAGCGGCTGCTGGTGCTCGCCACCGAGGCGAAGCTCGCCGCTCTGGCAGGGCGGCCCCTGCTGCTGGACACCGGCGACCCGGAACTGGACGACGCCCTGGCCGGCCACGTCCGGGTGATCACCGGCCGCCGCTCCGGCGCCGTCTACCGCCTCTCCGTCTGAGCCCGGCCACCGCCCTCCCGCCTTTCCGCCCGAACCCCAGTCTCCCTCTGGCCAGTTGAAGGAGTCCCCATGATCGACCTGCACGGCAAGCGCGCGATCGTCACCGGCGCCGCCTCCGGCATCGGCCGGGCCACCGCCGCCCTGCTCGCCGAACTCGGCGCCGCCGTCGTCCTCCTCGACCTCGACGCCGAGCGCGGCGAACGGGCCGCCAAGGAGATCGGCGGCACCTTCGTCCGCTGCGACGTCTCCCGGCGCCCCGACTGCGAGCACGCCGTCCGCACCGCCGTCGAACAACACGGCGGCGTGGACGTGCTGTTCAACAACGCCGGCATCATCCGCCGCTCCACCGTCACCGAGATCACCGACGAGGACTGGGACCTGGTGATGGCCGTCAACGTCCGCTCGATCATGCTGCTCAGCGGGCTGGTGGTGCCGCTGATGGCCGCGAACGGCGGCGGCAGCATCGTCAACACCGGTTCCGGCTGGGGCATCAAGGGCGGCGGCCGGGCCGTCTCCTACTGCGCCTCCAAGGGCGCGGTGGTCAACATGACCAGGGCGATGGCCATCGACCACGGCCCGGACAACATCCGGGTCAACTGCGTCTGCCCGGGCGACACCGACACCGGCATGCTCGCCGAGGAGGCCCGCCAGCTCGGCGAGAACCCGGACGCCTTCTACACCGACGCCGCCGACCGCCCGCTCGGCCGGATCGGCCAACCCCGGGACATCGCCCAGACCGTGGCCTTCCTGGCCAGCGACGCCGCCGCCTTCGTCAGCGGCGCGGTCATCGCCGTGGACGGCGCCGGCACCGCCTGACGACCGCACACCGTACAGCACCGCAGCCCCGTACGGCGGCCGGGCGACGGCGTGCGTCGCCCGGCCGGTACGCTACGGACCGAGGGAAGAAGGGAAGCCTGATGGCGATCGAGCGGCGTCCGCTGCGCGAGCAGGTGAAGGACGAACTGCTGGAGCAGCTCGGCCGCGGCCGGTTCACCCCCGGCGAGTCGATCAACGAGGTCCAGCTCGCCGAGGAACTGGGCGTCAGCCGGACGCCCCTGCGCGAGGCCCTGATCAGCCTGGAGCGCGAGGGCATCATCACCAGCGAGCGCGGCAAGGGCTTCCGCTTCGCCCCCACCGGCAAACAGGAGTTCCTCGACCTCACCGCGATCGTGATCGCCCTGGAGTCGCTGGCCCTGCGCACCTCCGACCCGGCCCACCTGGCCGAGATCGCCCCCCGGCTGCTCGCCCAGGCCCGTGCCTTCTCCGCCCCCCAGGCCCCGCACGGCACGATAGAGCGCTACGACGACGCCTGGCACGCCCTGCTGCTCTCCGGCTGCGCCAACGCCCGGCTGCGCGAGATGATCGACTCGCTGAAGCTCACCCTGCACCGCTACGAGCGGGTGGTGGTCGGCGACCACGAGATCCTGGAACGCGCCGCCGAGGAGCACGAGCGGATCGCCCAGTGCCTGCTGGACGGCGACATCGACCAGGCCGTCACCGCGCTGGAGGCCAACTGGACCAGCGGCATGGAGCGCATCCTGGACCGCCTGCCCCCGGTCGCCGCGGTCTGAACGGGCCCGTCAGTCCATCGGCCCATCAGTCCAGCTGTTCGGCGACGCCCGGGGTGAGCCAGTGCAGCCGGTCGGCCAGGCCCGCCGCCGCGAACCGCGCGGTGGTCTCCGCCCGCCCCTCGGTGAAGTGCTCCCACGAGGTGTAGTGGACGGGCACCACCCGGCGGGCGCCGAGCGAGGCGGTGAGCGCGGCGGCCTGCGCCGCGTCCATGGTGATCAGCTCACCGCCGCCGAAGGCCTCGATCCGGGCGGCCCCGAGGTGCAGCAGCGCCGTACCGATCCGGAACCGCCGCCCCACCTCGTCCAGTTCGGGGATGTGGACGGTGTCCCCGGAGACGTACAGCGCCTCCTGCTCGCCCGGCACCTCGACCACGAAGCCGGTGACGTCCCCGACCGGCCCGTGCAGGCCGGGCGTGCCGGTCACCCGCAGGGTGCGGCCGTCCACGGTGAGCTCGCGGGTCTGCCACGGCGTCAGGCCGAGCGCGCCGCCGCCGAGCCGGGCCGCACCGCTGACCGTGGTCAGCACCGGACGCCCGGCGAGCAGGGTGCGGCCGGTGGCGTCCAGGTTGTCCGGATGCTCGTCGTGGCTGAGCAGCACGGCGTCCACCGGCGGCAGATCGTGCAAGCCCAGCGCCGGGCCGCCGGTGCTGCGCAGCACGACCGGGTCGTGCCGGTACTCGGCGGGGGCCCGGTCGAAGACCGGGTCGGTGAGCAGCCGCAGGCCGCCGACCTCCAGCAGGACGGTCGCGGTGCCGATGTGGGTCGCCTGGATCTTCACAGTGGTCCTTCTTCGATGGTGAATTGACGGTCAGTCAGTATTTTGGACAGAGAGTCTGAAGCGACGCCGGTAGTCCCCCGGCGTGGTGGAGAGCCGCTCCCTGAACACCCGGTGCAGGGTCTCCACGGAGCCGAAGCCGCAGGCCCGGGCGACACCCGGCAGCGGGTGGTCACTGCGCTCCAGCAGCCTGCGGGCCGCCTCCACGCGCAGCGCCTCCACGTACATCCCGGGCGTGGTCCCGGTCTCGGCGCGGAAGACCCGGGCGAAGTGCCGCTCGCTCATGGCGAGTCGCTCGGCGAGCACGGGCACCGACAGATCGGCCTCCAGGTGATCGGCGATCCAGCGGCGCAGATCGCCCAGGTCCGCCCGGCCGCCCGTACGGTGGGCCAGCGGGACGCTGAACTGGCTCTGCCCGCCCGGGCGTTGGAGGTACATCACCATCACCCTGGCGATCTCCAGGGCCAGGTCGTCGCCGTGGTCCTCGGCGACCAGGGCGAGGGTGAGGTCCATCGAGGTGGTCAGGCCGGCGCTGGTCCACATCCGCCCGGAGCGGATGAACACCGGGTCGGCGTCCACCTCGACGGCCGGGTGGTCGGCGGCCAGCAGCTCGGCGGTCGCCCAGTGGGTGGTCGCGCGGTGCCCGTCCAGCAGCCCGGCCGCCGCCGTCACGTGCGCGCCCGCACACACCGAGGCGATCCGCCCGCCCCGTGACCCGACCTCCCTCAGCCAGCCGACCACCGCCGGATCCACCTGCGGCACCGGCCCGTCCGGCCCCAGGTCCACCCGCCCCGGCACCAGCACCGTGTCCGGCCCCACCCGCTGCTCGGCCAGGGTGTCGGTCACGTACAGCGGAACCCCCGAGAAGGTCGCCACCGGCCCGCGCCGCTCCGCACACACCCGCACCTCGTACCCCGGCTGGCCGGGCGGCAGCAGCCGTCCGGCCAGCGCGAGGATCTCGGCGGGCCCGGTCACGTCCAGCGCGTTCACTCCGGGGAACACCGGGATCACGACCAGATGCGGCAGGCGGGGTGCGTCGTTCATGCCCCTACCCTCGCCCGGCGGCGGCGATGGCGGCAATGACGGGACTCTGCAGGATCCGGACACCGCCGGCCGGCGCCCTCGCCGCTGCTGGGCCACGGCCCTACGTCTGTGGCCCGGCCCTCCCCCGGACCAGCGCCCGATTGACGCCCCACCGCCTCCCCGCAGCATGATGACCCGCATGTACGGCAAGTGGATCGACTGCCGGGTGCGACCCGGAGCACGCGAGGCGTTCGCCGCCGGCCAGCGCCGCTGGTCGGCGATCTCCGACCAGCCGGGCCTGATCGGCCAGACCGGCGGCTGGGCGCCCGACGGTGACCGGGCCCTCCTGCTCGCCCTGTGGAACGACGAGCCCGCGTACGCCCGCTTCATGCGCGAGCGCCACGACCTGGCCGCCGCCCACGCCGACCAGCGCTCCGGCCACACGGAGATCGCGGTCGCCACCGGCCCGGTCGTGCTCACCATGCCCGGCGCGGCCCCCTCCCTCCCCGCCGCCCTCGCCCGGGCCACCACCCTGCGCGCCGCCGACTGCCGGCTCCGCCCCGGCCGCGCCGACCACTTCCTCGACGTCCAACGCGAACTCTGGGCCCCGGGCATGGCGGCGGCGGGCGGCATGCTCGGCGGCACCGTCACCCGCCTCGCCGCCGACCGCTACCTCGTCACCACCCTCTGGACCACCCCCGCCGCCCACCACGCCTACACCGTCCACCACCTCCCCGCCCTCCTCGCCCGCGCCGACGTCCCCGCCGACGTCCGAACGCTGACGGGCCACCTGCTCCCCCTCGAACCGACCTGGCGCGTCATGCCCGAGCCTCCGGCCGCGGAGTTCCGGTGAGCGGCGGGCGCCCGCTGCCCGCCGAGCGCCCGCCACGGGAAGGGCGGCCGCCCGGGCCGCGGTCGCGCCTCATCCGTCGAAGTTGGACCAGAAGATCCCGACGCCCGCGCCGTTCTCGTCCCGGCCGACCAGGATGCTGTTCGCGGTGGAGTGACAGGTGGGGAAGACCAGGGCGTTCGCGCCACTGGCCGGGTCGACGACGACGTCGAGCACCGGGGTCCGGGAGCCGCTCTCCCGCTGGGCGCGGAACTCGGCCACGGCATGGGCCTCGGGCGTCGCGGCCTCGGCGAAGCCGGCGGTCCGGCGCAGCGCGGCGCCGATGCCCAGGTTCCCCGGGGTGCCGGAGTAGATCGCCGAGGCGTCCTCGCTCAGCATGTTGACGTCGTCGGACGCCTCGTCCCAGCTCGCGTCCACCAGCGCCCGGGGCGTGGTGCCGGCGGCCACCAGCGCGACCGCGGTGACGTCGGCGCCCCGTTCGTCGTCCCGGTCGTACGCCAGGTACACCTCGTGCGCCCCGTCGGCGACGACGGAGAACGTGTAGAACTCGGCGCCGTCGAGCCCGCACACGGCGATGCCCCCACGGCTCAGCAGTCGCCCCGCCGGGGTGAACTCGCCCTGGTAGTCGTGCGAGTCGTTCGCCCGCAGGACTTCCTCGATGGCTTCGATCATCTTCATGCGGGCGAGTGTGCCACCCACCGGTGACAGGCCGTGGCCAGGCGTCCGCTCCGACGGAGGCGAGCGGCCGCGGTCACCGGCCCCCGCCCCGATCGGACCGCGGGCGGCGAGGCGAGGCGCGTGGCCGCCGGTTCGCGGTGCTCACGTGGCGCCACGGCGGGCCTGACCACCGGACCGGGCGTCAGGCGGCGCGGCTCAGGCGGGCCAGCGCAGCACCGCGCCGAGGCCGCCGGGTGGGCCGTCGGCGAGTTCCGGGACGAGGACGGCCTCGGCGCCGCAGGCCGTGGCGGAGCGCAGCAGGGCGTCGGCGGCGGGAGCCTGGGCCGGGTGGCGGACGCCCATGTCCCGCAGGTCGGCCCGGTGGACGCCGAGGTGCTCGGGCTCGGGGCCGGTCCACACCGGACGCCCGGGGTCGTGGCCACCGGTCTGGAGGAGCAGCGCGGCGAGCTGGTGCTGCCTGGCGGCACTCAGTACGGCGGGGATGCCCTGGGCGGCCTGGCCGGGCGCCGTCTGGGTGCCGGCGGCGTCGGTGCGGTGTTCGCCGGGGCGGCCGACACCGGTGTGGAAGGCGTCGAGCAGCTCGGCCAGGTGCCGGGCGCGGTACCCGGCCCAGGCCTCGCCGAGGCGGCGGTCGAAGGCCTCCCGGGAGGCGCCCGTGGCTCCGGTGCCGCCGTCCGACTCGACGGTTGCCGCCCGGAGTCGGGGTGGCAGCCGGTCGTGGACGGCCCGGCGTTCCCTGGTTCCGCCGGTGAGGACGAGCAGCTGGGCGCCGCTGCGCGGCCAGGTCCGGACGAGATGTTCGGCGACGATCCCCGCGGTGCGTTCCCAGGTGTCCTCGACCCGGTGCCGGTAGTGCCACTCGTAGCGGTCGGCGGGCGGGGCGCGGTGCCCCCGGCCCTGCCACCGCGGGCCCTCGACGGTGCCCATCGGCTCGCCGCGCCCGAGTTCGTAGCGCTCCAGGTCCGCCCCGGTGCGGTCGACGGCGGCGACCAGGCAGGCGGGCACCGCTTCGTCCAGCAGGCCGAGCAGTGGGCCGGTGTGCGGGAGCGGGGCCCAGGTGGCGGCGACGTCGGGCGGGGAGACGGCGAGCGGGACGTCCAGCGCCACCTCGCCGTCCGCCGCGAACAGCGCCCGCCCGGGCGGGGACCCTGCGGCGGGTGCCGCCGCCAGGTGGTCGCGGACGGCCGCGCGGGCGGAGTCGTCGGCCCCGGCGTCGGCCAGCCGCTGGACGGCGGCGCGGTCGAGCAGCGCCCGGCGCCTGGCGGCGTCCTCGGTGGCGCGGGAGGTGTCGAGGTAGACGGAGGCCCAGGGGCCGGGGCGGTCGAGCAGCGGGGTGAGGACGGCGAGGTCCATGGTGGCCTCCCGGGACGGGGTGCGGGGTCGGTGGGCGGGGCCGACGGGAGCGCCCCGTCGGCCCCGGCCGGTGCTCAGTGTCCGGGCCGGTGCCGCATCCGGCCGCCCTGGGCGGCGGCGCGCTGCTCCGGCTCGGTGAGGTCCGTACGGCCTGTGAGGTCCGTACGCTCGGTGAGGTCCGGGTATCCGGCGAGGTCCGTACGCTCGGAGTGCGCGACGCGCGACGCGCGTGACGACCGCCGGACCCGCCCGGACAGCCGGATCATCGCGAGGCCGAGGCAGAACAGCAGTGCCAGCGCGACCCCGGCGAGGAAGATGCTCAGGCTGTTCAGCACCACCAGGTCGTTGCCGAGGATCGTCACCTGGTAGTCGGGCCCGCCGACGAGGTTGTCCGCGATCAGCAGTCCGACGAACGCGCCGGACGCCGCCATCAGCAGAAGTCCCAGCAGCAACATGGGGATCCCTTCCGTCCTGGTCTCGGCCCCCCTTGTCCGCCTGCGCCTACCCGTCCCGGCCGGACCGTAACGGAAGCCGACGAACAGCGCGCGAACCCCGGATCCGGCTGCTCGGGCCGGGAGCGGACGGCGCGGCGTGCCGCAACGACCGCTCCCGAGGACCCGCGGACCCGAAGGCCCGAGGAGCCGCAGGCCCCGACGGTCAGATCCGCGTGGACAGCGGCACGGACATCCGCTTCATCCAGGCGCCCGTGGCGAAGTCACGCGCGCTGATGACGACGCGGTCGCGGTACACGTCCACCTGGAGCCCCTGGTTGAAGTGCCCGGGGACCGTGACCTCGCCGCCCTGCCCGTTGTCGGCGAATCCGGTCTGCACGGCACCGGTGTTGATCACCGAGAAGCCGTCGAGGTTGGCGGTGCCCGGCACGATGCGGCGCACGTACCAGTCGGAGAGGGTCAGGTCCCAGTGGGTGTGCCCGCTGAAGAGGAACACGTCGCGGTACCGCCCGAGGATGCCGAGCAGGCGGTCGGGCTGGAGGTAGTCGCTCCTGTAGATCTTGCTCCGGGTACCGGAGACGGTGTCGGGCAGCGGGTGGTGGGTGATCACCATGACCGGCTTCCGACGCCGCGCCCAGTACTGCAGGCGGTCCTCCAGCCACTGGAACTGCGCCTCGCTGATCCACACCTCGTCCCACAGGGAGTTGTCGTGGTACTTCATGTAGCGCTCGGTGCCGAGGGTCAGGACCGGGATGCCCCCGAAGGTGGTCTCCGCGTAGATCGTGGACCGCTTGGCGAACCGGTGGAAGCTGCGGAAGAGGGAATCCTCGGTGGTGCCGTTGGGCCAGGTGCTCTGGGCGAGGGTGTCGGGATCGGACCACTTCGGGACGTAGAACTCGTGGTTGCCGATGGCCCAGGCCACCTCACGCGGCTTCGGGCCCTGGTCCAGCACCTTCTGGACGTCGGCGTACTCGAAGTCGTAGCCGCGCGGCGTGATGTCCCCGGCGACGGCCAGGCCGGACGACCGCGGGTTGGTGGTCCTGATGTCCTTCAGCGCCTGGGCGAAGTCGCCGAGGTCGCCCTGGATGTCACTGATGACGTTGAACGTGGTCACCAGCCCGCCGCCGTCGGAGGAGTCCGCCTCGGCGGTCCCCTGGGCGAGACCTCCGAGTACCAGTGCTCCGGCGGTGGCACCGAGCAGGCTCCTGCGTTCCATGGGCTTTCCCTTCGGCTGTCGCGCGGGATCGAGGGGGCTTCGGCCGCGCGGTTCGGACCAGACCCGTTATCAATAAGCGATCAAGTGGGCGGCCAGGTGAACGGGCCCTGTCGGGCAGACCCCGCGCGGATCGCCCGGGGGCCGTGGTCGGGGCCGGAGCCGAGACCGGGCCCTGGGCCGGGGTCGGGGCGCGGATGCGGAGCGGGTCCCGCGAGCTTGCTGGAAAGCGCTTTCCAAGCAGCCCCGGACTGGGTAGGCTCAGCCATCGCGGCCGGCCCCCTGCCCGCCTTCCCGCAGTGCGCCGCGCCGCCGACCCGCCCGTCGGCGGAACCGGCCGGCGGACGGCCACTCACTCCCCTGGAAACCCTCCGAAAGCTGGCCCCTGATGCTCGACCACGACGAAACCGGGTACCTCCGGGACGGGGCGCCGCACCGCGTCGTCTCCGGTGCCCTGCACTACTTCCGCGTCCATCCCGACCTCTGGGAGGACCGCCTGCGCCGGCTGCGCGCGCTGGGCGCCAACACCGTCGACACCTACATCCCCTGGAACTTCCACGAACTGCCCTCCGGTGCCTTCGACTTCACCGGCTGGCGCGACCTCGCCCGGTTCTGCCGCATCGCCCGGGACCAGGGCCTCGACGTCATCCTGCGGCCCGGCCCCTACATCTGCGCGGAGTGGGAGTTCGGCGGCCTGCCGGCCCGGCTGCTCGCCGCCGAGGGGATGCGGCTGCGCTGCGCCGACCCGGCCTACCTGGCCGAGGTGGACGGCTGGTTCGACGCCGTCGTGCCGGAGATCCTGCCGCTGCTGGCGAGCCGGGGCGGCCCGGTGGTGGCGGTGCAGATCGAGAACGAGTACGGCAGCTTCGGCGACGACCGCGCCTACCTCCTCCACCTGCGCGACGGCCTGCTGGCCCGCGGCGTCGACTGCCTGCTGTTCACGGCGGACGGCGCGGAGGACGCGATGCAGCAGGGCGGCGGCGTTCCGGGCCACCTCGCCACGGCGACCTTCGGCTCCCGGCCGGCCGAGCGCTTCGAGGTGCTGCGGCGCTACCAGCCCGAGGGCCCGCTGACGGCCATGGAGTTCTGGATCGGCTGGTTCGACCACTGGGGCGAGCCGCACCACGTGCGCGACGCCGGCGAGTCCGCCCGGGCACTGGACGACCTGCTCGCCACCGGGGCCTCCGTCAACCTCTACATGGCCCACGGCGGCACCAACTTCGGCTTCTGGGCCGGCGCCAACCACACCGGCACCCGGCCGTTCGACACCGGGTACCAGCCGACCGTCACCAGCTACGACTACGACGCCCCGATCGGCGAGGCCGGCGAACTCACCGAGAAGTTCCACGCCTTCCGCGCCGTCATCGGCAAGTACGTCCCGCTGCCCGAGGGCGAGCTGCCCGAGCCCGCCCCGCGCGTCACCCCGCAGCGCGTCCGGCGCCGCGCGGCCCGCGCCCGGCTGCTGGCGAACCTCGACGTCCTGTCCGCGCCGGTGCGCCGCCCCACGCCCGAGCCCATGGAGAAGGTCGGCCAGTCCCTCGGCCTCATCCACTACCGCACCCGGATCTCCGGCCCGCGGCCGTCCATGCCGCTGCGCGTCGACGGCATCGGCGACCGCGCCCACGTCTTCGCGGACGGCCGGCCGCTCGGCGTCCTGCACCGCGACGCCCCGGCCGAGACCCTGCCGCTGGAGGTCGGGCCGGAGGGCGTCGTGCTCGACGTCCTGGTCGAGGCGCTCGGCCGGGTGAACTACGGCCCGCTGCTGGACGACCGCAAGGGCATCGTCCGCGGCGTGTCGCACGGCCACCAGCGGCTGTTCGACTGGGAGATCCGCCCCCTGCCGCTCTCCGACCGGGACGGGCTCCGTTACGAGGAGTCGGGCCCGGCGCTCGACGCGGACCCGGCCTTCCACCGCTTCGAGGCCTCGCTCACCGCACCCGCCGACGCCTTCGTCGCCCTGCCCGGATGGGGCCGCGGACTCCTCTGGCTCAACGGCTTCCTGCTCGGCCGCTACTCCGCGCAGGGCCCGCAGCGGACCCTCTACGCCCCGGCCCCGCTGTGGCGGGAGGGCGTCAACGAACTCCTGCTACTCGAACTGGACGTCCACGGCGAGGAGATCGAGCTCCGCGACGAGCCCGACCTCGGGCCGCGGGCCGCCGCCCCCAGCTCCGAGTACTGAGTCCGGCGAGCCCCCGGCTCTCTCCACCGGCCCGTCGGCGGCCGTGCCCCTCCCGGGAGCACGGCCGCCGACCGCCGTTCCGGGCACGAGGACACGGCCGCCGACTTCCCTTCCGGGCACGAGGACACGGCCGCCGACTTCCCTTCCGGGCACGGGACTTCGCGACGAAGCGCCCGAGGGCCGCGGGAGTCGGGGAACTCCTGCGGCCCTCGGGCGCTTCTTGCGGATCCCCGCCGGACGGGGCTGTCGCCCGGTCAGGCGGTGCGGTCCAGGTCGCCCCGCAGGACCGGGTGGGCGAAGGGGCTGCCGTCCGCGTAACGGGCCAGCTCGTCCGCCGCCGCGGCCGCCATCCGCCGCAGCTCGCCACCGAGCGAGCCGGCGACGTGCGGGGTGAGCAGGACGTTGGGCAGGTCGTAGAGCGGCGAGTCCTCGGGCAGCACCTCCGGGACGGTGACGTCCAGGACCGCGTCGAGGCGGCCCGCGACCAGCTCCTCGACCAGGGCGTCCTGGTCGATCAGCGACCCGCGGGAGGTGTTCACCAGCGTCGCCCCGTCGCGCATCAGGGCGAGCCTGCGGCGGTCGATCATGTGCCGGGTGCCGGGCAGTTCGGGCGCGTGCACGCTCACCACGTCGCTGCGCTCGCACAGTTCGTCCAGCGTCACCGAGCGGGCGCCCAGCGCGGCCGCCTCGGCCTCGTCCACGTACGGGTCGTGGAGCAGCAGTTCCAGGTCGAAGGGCCGGAGCAGTTCGAGGACGCGCCGCCCGATCCGGGAGGCGCCGACGATGCCCGTGGTGCGCCGGTAGTTGCCGGCGTCGGGGTAGGAGGCCTGCCAGTCGTGCGGGGCCCGCCGCTCGCGGTAGTCGGCGCTGAGCCGCAACACCCGCTTGTTGGCGAACAGCACGTTGGCGACGGTGTACTCGGCGACGGGCAGCGCGTTGGCCCAGGCGGCCGAGGAGACCTGGATGCCGCGCTCCCAGCAGGCCTCGGTGACGTGGTGCTTGACCGATCCGGCGGCGTGGACGACGGCGCGCAGCCGGGGCGCGGCGGCGAGGACGGCCTCGTCGAGCGGCGGGCAGCCCCAGCTGCTGACGATCACCTCGGTCTCGGCGAGCACGGCCGCCGCCTCGGGGCCGGTGAAGTCGTCGACGACGAGCACCGGGTCGAGCTCGGCGAGGGTGGTGAGCCGGTCCATGGTCTCGTCGTCGACCAGCCGGCCGACGAGGTCCGGGGTCATGGCCAGCAGGGCGCGCGGGCGCCGGCGCGGAGAGGCGGGTGAACTCCCGTTCGCGGCGGTCGGGTTCGGCGGGTTGGACACGTGGTTCTCCGGCGCGGTCGTGGAGGTGGCGGTCTGGTGGGTCACTTGACGCTTCCCGCGGTCAGGCCGGCCTTCCAGTGGCGCTGGAGGGCGACGAAGGCGACGACCAGCGGCACGACGGCCAGCAGCGAGCCGGTGACGACCAGCGGGTAGAACTCGGGGAACGCGTGGGTCTGGGTGTTCCACGAGTAGAGGCCGAGACTGACCGGGAAGAGCCGGTTGTCGGAGAGCATCACCAGCGGCAGGAAGAAGTTGTTCCAGATCGCGGTGAACTGGAACAGGAACACCGTGACGAAGCCGGGCATCACCATCCGGAGCCCGATCGACCAGAAGGCGCGCAGCTCGCTCGCGCCGTCCGTGCGGGCGGCCTCCAGCACCTCGCCGGGGATGTAGCCGGCGCAGAACACCCGGGCGAGGTAGACGCCGAAGGGGTTCACCAGGGAGGGCAGGAAGACCGCCCAGAAGGTGTTGGCGAGCCCGAGTTCGGAGGCGAGCAGGTACATCGGCAGGGCCAGGGCCGTGGTCGGCACCAGCACGCCGAGCAGGACCAGCCCGAACAGCTTCTCCTTGCCCGGGAAGGCGTACACGTGGAAGGCGTAGCCGGCGCCGACGCAGACGAGGGCGCAGAGCAGGGCCCCGATGCCCGCGTAGAGCAGCGAGTTGAGGTACCAGCGGAAGTAGATGCCGTCGCCGGTGGTGGCGAGGGCGTGCAGGTTGGCGCCGAGGTTCCAGTTGGACGGCGTGAGGCCGTGGCCGCCGAGGAGGTCACCGGTGTTCTTGGCGGCGGCGGTGAGCAGCCAGCCGAGCGGCAGCAGCGTGTAGGCGGCCGCCAGCACGAGGGCGCCGTTGACGACGGCCTTGGACAGCGTCCAGGGCGTGCGCGGGGCGCGGTCGCGGCCGGCCCGGGCGGTGCGCGGGCGCGGGCGCGGGCGCGGGCGGGTGTCTTGTTCGGGGGCGAGGGTGGTCATGCCGAGTCCTCCGTCCGGCGTGCGGGGCGGGTGCGGGTCGCCCAGGTGACGGCGAAGGACAGGACGGCCGCGGTGATGGCGAGCAGCACCGAGGAGGCGGCGGCGAGGCCGTAGTCGCCGCGGTCGAAGGCGGCGGTGTAGGCGTACATGTTGGGGGTCCAGGTGCTGACGACGCCGGGTGAGGCGCCGTGCAGGATCATCGGTTCGGTGAACAGCTGCAGGGATCCGATCACGGTGAACAGTCCGACCATCACGATCGAGGCGCGGATCAGCGGGATCTTGATGCTGAGGACGGTGCGCAGCGGGCCGGCGCCGTCCACGATCGCGGCCTCCAGCACCTCGCGCGGGACGGCCTGGAGCGCGGCGTAGAAGATGACGGTGTTGTAGCCGACCCACTCCCAGAGCGCGATGTTGACCACGGCGGGCAGCGGGTTGCCGAGCAGGTCGGGGCTGCTCCCGGCGGAGTTCAGCGCCTCGATGACCGGGCTGATGCCGGGGGTGTACAGGTACATCCAGATCAGGGCGGCGATGATGCCTGGCACCGCGTGCGGCAGGAACAGCGCGAGCTGGAAGAAGCGGCGGGCGCGGGCCAGCGTGGAGTCCAGGAGCAGCGCGAACACCAGGGACAGGCCGACCATCAGCGGGATGTACGCCAGGCAGTACAGGGCCGTGGTCCGGAAGCCGTCGAGGAAGGCCGGGTCGCCGAGGGCGCGGGTGTAGTTGCCGAGGCCGGTGAAGACCGTCTCGATGCCGCCGAAGCCGAGGCCGGAGCGGTGCTCCGTGTAGAGGCTGAGGTGGACGGCGTATCCGATCGGGACGAGCGTGCAGGCGGTGAAGAGGATCAGGAACGGCGCGAGGAGCACGGCGGGCGCGCCGTACCGCCCGGACCGGCGCCGCCCGCGGGTGGGGCGGGCGGGCGCGGTGGGGACGGCGCGGTCGGTTGGAGCGGTGGTCACTGGGCGACCTTGATTCCGCGGTTCTTCAGCTCGGCGACGGTGGCCTGCTGGGCGGCGTCCACCGCGGACGGGATGGTGCCGCCCTGGGTGAGCTTGCCGAAGGCGTCCTTGAGGGAGGTGTTGGTGGCGCCCATGGCCGGGCCCCACTGCCAGCCGGGCTTGATGGACTTGGCGGCGTCGGCGTAGACCGCGTAGACGTCCTGGCCGCCGTAGAAGTCGGTCTTGAAGGCGGCCTGGGCGCCGGGGACCAGGGCCGGGGCGGCCGGGTAGGCCGAGGAGGTGCCGGAGGCGATGCGGGCGTCGAAGCCCTCGGGCGTGCTGGTCGCCCAGGTGGCGAACTCCACCGCGGCCTTGGCCTTCTTGCTGTCCTTGGAGACCGCGAAGGTGGTGCCGCCGACCATGCCGCTGGCGGGGTTGCCGTCCCAGCTGGGGACGGGGGCGACGGCCCACTTGCCGGAGGCGTCGGGGACGGTGCCCTTGAGCACGCCGCCGCCCCAGGAGGCGCCCAGGTAGCCGGCCGTCTCGCCCTTCTGCAGGGAGGCCGTCCACTGCTGGCTGAAGGACGGCATGACCCGGACGAGGTCGTCGTTGACGAGCTGCTGCCAGTAGTCGCCGACCTTCTTGCTCTCCGGGCCGGTGGCGTCGAGCTTCCAGGCGTCGCCGGAGCTCTTGAACCAGTGGGCGTCGGCCTGCCAGGCCAGGGCCTCGAAGGTGGTCGGGTCGTCGGGGAAGAAGGTGGCGATCCGGGCGTCCGGCTGGGCCTCCTTCAGCTTCCGGGCGGCGGTGCGGAACTCGTCCCAGGTCTTCGGCGCGGTGATGCCGGCCTTGTCGAAGAGGTCCTTGCGGTAGTAGAAGGCCTGCGGCGAGACGTCGAGCGGCAGGGCCCAGGTGGTTCCGCCGAGGGTGGTCAGCTCCATGGCCTGGTTCAGGTACTTGGCCTTGACGCCGTCGGTGACGAGCTTGCCGATGTCCTGGACGGCGCCCTGGCTGACGAAGTCCGGCAGCTGCGCGTACTCGACGTTGAACACGTCGGGCGCGTTGCCCGCCTTGACCGCGTTGGAGATCTTCGCGTAGCCGCCGGCGACGCCGGAGGGGATCTCCTCGTAGGTCACCTGGATGTTCGGGTGGGTGGCGTTGAAGGCGGCCACCACGTCCTTGGTGCCCTTCGCCCAGCCCCAGAAGGTGAGGGCGACGGGCTTGCCGTCCTCGGAGCCACCGCTCGACGAGTCGCTGCCGCAGGCCGCGAGGGACGTCACGCAGAGCGCCGACGCGACGAGGGCGGCGGCCACGCGGGGGGCTCTGCGGACACGGGTGGGGGTGGTGGACATGGCTCGTCTCCCGTTGGAGGGGGTGTGAGGGGTGTGGCCATCCTGGGACCGCACTTCGATCGAAGTCAAGGGTTCTGGATCAAATGATCCGCTTCGATCCGACATACCCCGCGCCATCCAGGTTTCTTTATGGGAAAGCGCCCTTTCCGTGATGTTTTACCCCTGCCGAAGCAGATCATTTGATCAATACTATGGCTGATCGATCTGGGTTCCGCCCGGATCCGATCCCGCCGCCACGACCGAGGAGCCCGGCATGCCCCCGATCGAGCCACCGCCCGAAGACCGCTCGCTCAGCCCCCTCACCGGCTGGACCAGGGCCCACTGGGAGGCCGCCGCGGACGGCCTGCTGGCCGCCGTCCGCCGCCACGCCGGCCCCGAACACGCGCTGATCGGGCTGCCCGGATCCCGCCCCAGCTGGTCGGGCCCCCGCTCGGACGGCCTGGAGGGCTACGCCCGGACGTTCCTGCTGGCCGCCTTCCGCGTCGCGGGCGCCGGCGGCGACGACCCGCACGGGCTGCTCCCGGCCTACGCCGAGGGGCTCGCCGCCGGCACCCGCCGCCCGACCACCGAACGTGGACTCTCCGGGGCCGACCCCGTCTCCTGGCCGGAGATCACCGACCGGGGCCAGGCCATGGTCGAGGCCGCCTCGATCGCCCTGGCGCTGCGGATCACCCGCCCCTGGCTCTGGGACCGCCTGGACCAGGACGTCCGGGAGCGGGCCGGCGCCTGGCTGGCCCGCGCCCTGTACCGGGCCCCGGTGGACAACAACTGGTGGCTCTTCCCGCTGACCGTCGGCGGCTTCCTCGCCGAGGCGGGCGTCGACGGCGCGGCCGCGGAACAGGCCGTGGAACGCGGTCTGGCGAGGATCGAGACCTGGTACCGGGGCGACGGCTGGTACACCGACGGGCGCCCGCGCGCCTTCGACCACTACAACGGCTGGGCCTTCCACCTCTACCCCGTCCTCCACGCCCACCTCGGCGGCGACCGGCAGCTGCTCGACCTGTACGGCGGCCGGCTCGCCGCCTACCTCGACGCCTGCGCCCACGCCTTCGGCGCCGACGGCGCCCCCGTCCACCAGGGCCGCTCGCTCACCTACCGCTTCGCCGCCGCGGCCCCGCTGTGGGCCGGAGCGCTCTGCGGCCGTACCCCGCTGTCCCCGGGCACCACCCGCCGCCTCGCCTCCGGCGTCCTGCGCCACTTCCTCGACCGCGGCGCGCTCGACGCCGAGGGGCTGCTGACCTCCGGCTGGCACGGGCCCCATCCGCCGATGGTCCAGCCGTACTCCGGCCCCGCCTCCCCGTACTGGGCGAGCAAGGGCTTCCTCGGGCTGCTGCTGCCTCCGGACCACCCGGTGTGGACGGCCGTCGAGCAGCCCGGGCCCGCGGAGCTCGGGGACGCCGTCCGGCCGCTCCCCCGGCCCGGCTGGCTGATCCAGTCCACCGTCGCCGACGGCCTCGTCCGGCTGCACAACCACGGCAGCGACGACCAGCCCGCGGACGAGGTCCTGCCCGACGACCCGCTCTACGCGCGCCTCGCCCACTCCACCGCGACCGGCCCGGTGCTGGACGGGCCACCGGACAACCACCTCGGCCTGGTGGTCGGCGGCACCCTCACCGGGCGCGGCCGGATCCGGCCGCTCGGCGCCGGCGACGGCTGGGCCGCCTCCGAGCACCGGCCCCGGGCCGGTGGCGAGGAGCTCCCCGGGGTCGTCGTGACCTCGCTCGTCCTCGTCGCGGGCGCCGAGGAGGTGCACGCCCACCTGGTCACCGGGGCCGATCCCGGCACCGAGGTCCGGCACAGCGGCTGGGCGGTGGCGGGCGACCGCGTCGACACCGCCGTGGACGGGCCGCTCGCCACCGCGATCGCCACCACCGGCCCGGACGGCGGGCGGCTCGTCTCGCTGCTGCGGCACGTGGCGGGCTTCACCACGGCCGACACCGACCCGCTGCCCTCGGGCACCGCCTTCGGCCCGGTCGGCGCGGTGCCCCGGGTCTCCGGGCGGACCACCGGCGGGACCGCACTGTTCGTCAGCACCGCACGGCTCGCCCGGGGCACGGCACGACCGCCCCGCACGACCGTCGAGGTCCGCACCGGGCAGACCCCGCAGGGCCACCTGCTCCACGTCGGCTGGCCGGACGGCGGGCGGCACACCGCCCTGCTCGCCACCGGCTCCGTCACCGTCCGCCGGGAGGACTGACCACCGTGCGACTCGCCCTCTCCACCCTGGGCCTGCCCGGCCGCCCGCTCGACGAGCTCCTCCGGCTCGCGGCCGAACACCACTGGCAGGGACTCGAACTGCGGTGCGCGCCCGGCGAACCGGTGCACCCCGCGCTGACGGCCGCGGAACGGAGCAGCATCCGGCGGCAGTTCACCGCCCACGGCATCACCCCGCTCTCCGTGGCGTCGTACCTCGGCGTCGCCGCCCCGGGCGACGACGACCGGTCGGCCGCCGACCTGGCCGACCACCTGCGGCTGACCGCCGACCTCGGGGCGAGCCACCTTCGCGTCTTCCCGCACGGCACCGGGTCCCCGCCGGACGCGGCCGACCGGCGGGCCGCCCGGCGGCTGGCCGCCGCGGCCGACACCGCCCGTTCCCTCGGCGTCCGCATCCTGCTGGAGACCCACGACTCGCACCGCTCGGGGCGCGACGTGGCGCGGGTGCTCGACCTCGTCGGGCACCCGGCCGTCGGCGCGCTGTGGGACCTGCTGCACACCCACCTGGCCGGCGAGGCCCCGGCGCAGAGCCTGGCCGCGCTCACGCCCCACCTCGGCTACGTCCAGGTCAAGGACGTCGCGAGCGACGAGGACCTCACCCCGATCGCGCTCGGGGCGGGCGTGCTGCCGATCGGTGCGTGCGTGCGCGCCCTGCCCGCGGACTGCTGGGTGTCCTGGGAGTACGAGGCCCCCTGGTACCCGGCGGCGGCCCCGCTGCCCGGGCTGCTGGGGCCCGGCGCGGCCCACCTCGCCCGGCTCGCGGCCTGAGGCCGGACCGTGCGGCTCGCCCGCCGGGGCCGCGGCGGGCAAGCCGGACGGTCGAGCAGGCGAGCACGCCACCCGGACCAGGCGGGCCGGACGGCGGGGAAGCCCACCCGCCCGGCCCGCCCGCGGCTCAGCCGGCCTCGCCCGCGCCCCCGCAGGAGGTGCGGACCTCCAGGGAGGGCAGCAGTTCGAGGCGGTGGACGGGCAGCGAGGAGCCGAGGTCCAGGCGGCGCAGCAGCAGCTCCACGGCGGCCGCGCCCACCGCCCGCTTCGGCGGCGCGACGGCGGTCAGCGGCGGCGCGGCGAGGGCCGCGAAGACGTCGTCGTACGCGATCAGCGCCACGTCGTCCGGCACCTGGAGGCCCCGGGCCCGCAGCAGCGGCGGCAGCTGGATGGCGTCCTGGTCGTTGTGGACCAGCACCGCCCGCACGCCCCGGGCGGCGGCCTCGGCGATCCGCTCGGCGACGGCCTCGGAGTCCACGCCGGGGCGGCGGATGTCGATCACCGGTTGCGGTTCCAGCCCCAGCAGCGCCGTCCCCTCGGCATAGCCGGCCCGGACCTGGTGCGCCGTCCAGGTGTCCGCCCGGGCGACCAGCAGCACCGAGCCGTGCCCGAGCGCGGCCAGGTGGCGCAGGGCGAGCAGCACGCCGTGCCGGTGGTCCGAGCCGACGGAGTCCAGCGGCGCGCCCTCGCCGTCGGCGGGCGGGCGGCGCTCGACGAGCACTGCGGGCACCGGCAGCCCTCCGGTCCACAGGCCGCTCTCGCCGCCGGCCGGACGCCAGTTGGGGGTCAGCAGCAGGCCGTCCACCCCGGAGTCGAGCAGTTGCCCGACCTGGGCGCGGTCGTCGGCCGACTCGTACGGGGCGATGGCGAGCACCAGGCGCGCACCGGCGTCCGCGGCGGCCGCCCGGGCACCGCCGATCACCTCGTCGAAGTACGAGCCGACCGTGGGCACGAGCATGCCCAGGACCCGGTCGGCGCCCTCGGCCGCGGTGGGCTTGGGGCGCGGCAGCGAGACGGCGCCGTGCGAGCGTTGCAGCAGCCCGTCGTCGGCGAGCACCGCCACGTCCCGGCGGACGGTGACGGCGGAGAGGCCCATCCGGGCGGCGAGGTCCACCACGCGTACCGTCCTGAGGTCGCGCACGACCTCGAGGATCTGGGACCGACGCTCCTCGGCCGTGATGGTCATGGCTTCCTCCTGCGTGCCCCGTGCCGCACGGCAACTGATCAATCTGGCTCGTTCAATCGAAATTCGATCGAACGAACACAGATGTGCCGAGTCGATCAGAACCACCGTACCGGTCGCACGATCGTCCGGTCAGGTCCTCCCGCGTTCCCGGCCTGCGGAAACCCCTCCCGGACGGCCATGATCGCCCTGCCCGTCCGAGCTCCCTGCCCGCCCGAGCTCCCGGACGGTCCGGTCACCGGTGCGTCCGGTCACCGTCGCGTGGTCGGCCGGCCCCGGTTCACCGGGCCCGCGGGGGCGGCGTCCCGGTACTCCCCCGCAGCACGACCTCGGTCGGCAGGGCCAGTCGGACGGGCCGCCCGCCCCCGTCGGACTCCAGCGCCAGGGTGACGGCACTCGCGCCGAGTCGCTCCAGCGGCATCCGCACCGTCGAGAGCGCCGGCGCCACGTCCGCGGCGAACGGGATGTCGTCGAAGCCGGCCACGGACATCCGGCCCGGCACGTCGATCCCGCGCGCGCGGAGTTCGCCGAGCGCGCCGATCGCGCAGACGTCGGACAGCGCCAGCACGGCGGTCGGCCAGTCGGCCCGCGGGCGGTCGAGCAGCCGCCGCACCGCCTCACGGCCCCCGGCACGGGTGAACTCCACGTACTGGACGGCCCCTTCGGCCGGCTCGACGCCCGCCTCGGCGAGGGCCTCGCGGACCCCGGCGAGCCGTTCCATCGGGACCCGCAGCCGCTCCGGCCCCGTGATCACCGCGAACTCGCGGTGCCCCAGGGTCAGAAGAGCCCGGGTCAGGTCGGCCGCGCCGCCGCGGTTGTCCGGCAGGACGGCGTCGTAGGCGGGGCCGTGGTCGGTGACGGTCGCGATCCGCCCGCCGTCCGCCCGGTAGTCGGCGAGCGCCGCGTCGACGGCCCGGACGGCGGCCGGGTCGGTGTGGGCGGAGCCGGCCAGCACGATGGCCCGCACGCGCTGGCCGTGCAGCATGCGGATGCCCCGCACCTGCGTCTGCGGCTCCCCGTCCGTGTTGATCACCAGCGGGAGCAGCCCGGCCCGCCCGGCGGCGTCGGAGACCCCGCGGGCGATGGCCGCGAAGTACGGGTCGGCCACGTCGTGCAGCAGCACGCCGACGTTGGCCGTGGCGGCCCGGGCGAGTGCCTGGGCGGGGGCGTTCGGCAGGTACCCGAGGGCGTCGGCGCTGGCGCGGACCTTCGCGGCCAGTTCCTCGCCGACCGTGCGGGCCGAGCCGTTGAGCGCCCGGGAGGCCGTCGCGAGCGAGACCCCGGCGTGACGGGCGACCTCACTGAGGGTGACACCCATCGACCGTTCCCCGCTTTCCTCCGCCACCTGCATTGACGTGCGAAGCATATCTCCATAACCTCCGGGAAAGCGCTTTCCCATTGACCGCGCAAGCAGCGGAGGACCACGCATGACTCAGAGGACGATCGGCGTCGTGATGAACGGCGTCACCGGCCGGATGGGCTACCGCCAGCACCTGGTGCGCTCGATCCTGGCCATCCGCGAGCAGGGCGGCCTCGCCCTGGAGGGCGGCGACACCCTGTGGCCCGAGCCGATCCTGGTCGGCCGCGACGCCGGGAAGCTCCGGGACCTGGCGGACCGCCACGGCCTCACCCACTGGACGACGTCACTGGACGAGGCGCTGGCCCATCCGCTCGCCGAGATCTACTTCGACGCCCAGGTCACCCCGGCCCGCGAGCCGGCCCTGCGCGCCGCCATCGCGGCCGGCAAGCACGTCTACACCGAGAAGCCGACCGCCGAGTCCCTCGACGCCGCGCTCGAACTGGCCCGGCTGGCCCGGGAGGCCGGGGTGTGCAACGGCGCGGTGCAGGACAAGCTCTTCCTGCCCGGCCTGCGCAAGCTCAAGCGGCTGGTGGACGGCGGCTTCTTCGGCCGCATCCTGTCGGTGCGCGGCGAGTTCGGCTACTGGGTGTTCGAGGGCGACTGGCAGGAGGCGCAGCGCCCCTCCTGGAACTACCGCGCCCAGGACGGCGGCGGCATGATCCTCGACATGTTCCCGCACTGGCGGTACGTGCTGGACCAGGTGATCGCGCCCGTCCGCTCGGTGTACGCGCACACCGCCACCCACATCCCCGAGCGGGTCGACGAACTGGGCCGCCGCTACCCGGCGACGGCCGACGACGCCGCCTACGGCGTCTTCGAACTGGAGGGCGGGATCACCGCCCAGATCAACTCCTCCTGGGCCGTCCGGGTCGACCGCGACGAGCTGGTGGAGTTCCAGGTCGACGGCACCGAGGGCAGCGCGGTCGCCGGGCTGCGCAACTGCCGGATCCAGCACCGGGCCGCCACCCCGAAGCCGGTGTGGAACCCGGACCTGCCGGCCACCGAGCGGTTCCGCGAGCAGTGGCAGCAGGTCCCGGACAACGGCGAGTTCGACAACGGCTTCAAGGCGCAATGGGAGCTCTTCCTGCGACACGTCGTCACCGGCTCCCCGTACACCTGGGACCTGCTGGAGGGCGCCAAGGGCGTCCAGCTGGCCGAACTCGGCCTGCGCTCCGCCCGCGAGGGCCGCCGACTGGACGTCCCCCCGCTGGAGATCCGATGACCGAGCTGAACCTCCCCGGCCTCGGCCGCCACCGGCTGAGCACCCCGGAACCGCTGGACCTCCCGGCGCACCCGCCGCGGAACCGCACGGCCTTCGCCGCCGCGCACGTCGTCGCCGACCCGCTCGGCGGCAACGCCCCCGGCGCCCCGGCGGCCGTCGACTGGGACGCCACCCTCGCGTTCCGCCACCACCTCTGGTCCCTGGGGCTCGGCATCGCCGACGCCATGGACACCGCCCAGCGCGGCATGGGCCTGGACTGGGCCGCCACCCGGGAGCTGATCGTCCGCTCCGGCGCGGAGGCCCGTGCCTTCAGGGAGTCAGCGCGAAGCGCTCCGGACGAGGGTGGTGGCGGGCGACGGGAGGGAGGCCGGCTCGCCTGCGGCGTGGGCACGGACCAGCTCACCGACCCGGCCGCGGGCCTCGCCGACATCACGGCCGCCTACGAGGAGCAGCTCGCGGTGGTCGAGGAGGCCGGTGCCCAGCCCGTCCTGATGGCCAGCCGCGCCCTGGCCGCGCGGGCCCGCGGACCGGAGGACTACCTGCGGGTCTACGGCCGGCTGATCGCCCAGGCCGGTCGGCCGGTCATCCTGCACTGGCTCGGCGAGATGTTCGACCCGGCGCTGGCGGGCTACTGGGGTTCCGCCGACCCGGACACCGCCGCCGAGACCGTGCTCGCGCTGATCCGCGAACACCGCGCGGGCATCGACGGCATCAAGGTCTCGCTGCTCGACGCCGAGCGGGAGATCGCGCTGCGCCGCGCCCTGCCCGAGGGCGTCCGGCTGTACACCGGCGACGACTTCGACTACCCGCGACTCATCCGCGGTGACGAACTCGGCCACAGCCACGCGCTGCTGGGCGTCTTCGACCCGATCGCCACCCGCGCCACGGCCGCGCTGCACGCCCTGGACGCCGGCGACCTCGACCGGTACGACGCGCTGCTCGCCCCCACCCTCCCGCTCGCCCGCCACCTGTTCGCGGCACCGACGTACCACTACAAGACGGGCATCGTGTTCCTCGCCTGGCTGGCCGGCCACCAGAGCCACTTCACCATGGTCGGCGGGGCGCAGAGCGGCCGCTCCGTCGTCCATCTGGTGGAGCTGTTCCGGCTGGCGGACGCCGCCGGGGTGCTGCCCGACCCCGACCTGGCGGCGCACCGGATGCGGCGGTTCCTCGCGGTGGCGGGGGTGGAGGCGTGAACCGGCTCTCGCTGAACCAGATCACCACCAGGGGCTGGAGCCTGCCGGAGGCGGTGCGCGGCTGCGCGGCGGCCGGCGTCCCGGCGATAGGACTCTGGCGCGACAAGGTCGAGGAGGTCGGCGTCGCCACGGCGGCGAGGCTGGTCCGCGAGGCGGGACTCGCCGTCAGCAGCCTGTGCCGGGGCGGCTTCCTCACCGCCGAGGGGCCCGAGGCCCACCGGGCGGCGCTCGCCGACAACCTCCTCGCCCTGGAGGAGGCGGCCGAACTCGGCACCGACACCCTGGTCATGGTCGTCGGCGGGGTGCCCGCGGGCAGCCGCGACCTGGCCGGGGCGCGGGAGCGGGTCGCCGACCGGCTGGCCGAACTCGCCCCGTACGCCGGCGACCTGGGCGTACGGCTGGCGATCGAGCCGCTGCACCCGATGTTCTGCGCCGACCGGGCCGTGGTCTCCACCCTCGGCCAGGCCCTCGACCTGGCCGAGCGCCACCCCGTCGAGCAGGTCGGCGTCGTCGTCGACAGCTACCACGTGTGGTGGGATCCGGACCTCGCCGCGCAGATCGCCCGCGCGGGCACCCGGATCGCCTCGTACCAGGTGTGCGACTGGACGCTGCCGCTGCCCGCCGACGTCCTGCTCGGCCGGGGCCACGTGGGCGACGGCCACATCGACTTCGGCGCGCTGACGGGGATGGTCACGGCCGCCGGCTACACCGGCTGGATCGAGACCGAGATCTTCAACCAGGAGATCTGGGACACCCCCGGGGAGGAGACCCTCGCGACGGTCGTCGAGCGCCACCACGCGCACGTGGTGGGCGGATGAGGGTCGTCCTCGCCCCGGACTCCTTCAAGGGGACGATCACGGCGACGGACGCCGCCCGGGCGCTGGCGGACGGCTGGCGCTCGGTGCGGCCGGACGACGAGCTGGTCGCGCGTCCGATGGCGGACGGCGGCGAGGGCACCCTCGCCGCCGTCGCGGCCGCCCTGCCCGGCACCACCGAGCACGACGTCCCCCGCTGCACCGGCCCCGACGGGCGACCGGTCACCGGACGGTACGCCCTCCTCCCCGACGGCACCGCGCTGGTGGAGCTCGCCGTCGCCAGCGGACTGCCCCTGATGTCCCGCCCCGCACCGCTCACCGCGACCACCCGGGGCACCGGCGAGACCGTCGCGGCGGCCCTCGACGCGGGCGCGCGCCGGCTGACGGTCGCCCTCGGCGGCTCCGCCTCCACGGACGGCGGCACCGGCCTGCTCACGGCGCTCGGCCTGCGGCTGACCGACGTCCGGGGCAGCGAACTGCCGGACGGCGGCGGGGCGCTGGCGCGGGCCCACCGGGTCGACGCCACCGGCCTGCGACCGGCGCCGCCCGAGGGCGTGGTGCTGCTCACCGACGTCACGAATCCGCTGCTCGGCCCGGACGGCGCCGCCGCCGTCTACGGCCCGCAGAAGGGCGCGGACCCGGACGAGGTCGCGCTGCTCGACCAGGGCCTCTCCCGGCTCGCCGCGCTCCTCGGCGCGGACCCGGCGCGGCCCGGCTCCGGTGCGGCGGGCGGCACCGCCTACGGCCTGGCGGCTGCCTGGGGCGCCGTCATCCGGTCCGGCGCCGCCGCCGTCGCCGACCTCCTCGGCCTCGACCGGGCCATCGCCACGGCGGACCTGGTGATCACCGGTGAGGGCCGGTACGACGCGACCAGCCTGCGCGGCAAGGCGGTCGGGGAGGTCCTCGCCCGGGCCGCCCTGGCCGGTGTGCCCGCCCGGGTCGTCGCGGGCGAGTCGGCCGACGACCGGGTCCTGACCCTCAGCGCGCTCGCGGGCGACCCGGCCTCCGCCCGGGAGCACGCCCGCACGTGGCTGGTCCGCGCCGGTGCCCGCCTCGCGCGGGACGCGCGGGGCTGAAACCCCCGTCGTCCCGCGCGGTCGGGCCTCCGGCCGCGCGGGACGGCGAGGGCCTGTCTCCTGGATCCTTGCCGGGGCGCGACGAAATCCAGGAGACGGGCCCGGGCAGCGCACGGGGCCCGGCACGGCGCCGTCCCGCCCGTCCTCCCGCGGTCACCCGCCCCGGCGCGCTTTCCCGCCGTGCCGTCCCGGCGCCGATCCGGTCGGGGTCGTCGACGTCGGGGCCCTCGCCCCGGTCGTGCCCGGCGGCGGGGCGCCGGCCTACTCGGTCTGGACGGCGATCAGGCAGGTGTCGTCGTCGGTGTCGGCGGGGCTGAGTTCCAGCAGCCGGTCGAGGTACAGCTCCAGGTCCGGGCCGGGGGCGCCGGCCGCCCGGAGCAGCTGCTCCACCGACTCCTCCACCGGGCGGTCCCGGCGTTCGACCAGTCCGTCGGTGTAGAGCAACAGGACGTCCCCCGGGTCGAGCCGGGCGGTGTGCTCCTCGTACTCGGCGTCGTCCAGCGCGCCGAGCAGCACGCCGTGCGGCAGGGGCAGCACCTGGGCTCCGTCCGCGCCGAGCCGGATCGGCGGCAGGTGCCCGGCCCTGGCCCAGCGCAGTTCGCCGCCGAGCGGGTCCAGCAGCACGCACACGGCGGTCGCGGTGACCTGGCCGGGTTCGCGCAGGGCGACGGTGTTGGCCCAGGCCAGCAGCCGGCCGGGGCCGGCGCCGGTGACGGCGAGGCCGCGCAGCGCGTGCCGCAGCGCGACCATCCCGGTGGCCGCGCCGACGCCGTGCCCGGCCACGTCCCCGACCGCGAGCAGCACCCGCCGGTCGGGCAGCACCAGCACGTCGTACCAGTCCCCGCCGACCCGGTCGCGCTTGGCCGCGGGCCGGTAGCGGACGGCGGCATGCAGGCCGGTGACCCCGAGCGGCGGCGGCGCGGCGGGCAGGATCGCCTGCTGCAGCCGCAGTGCCAGCTGCTCCCGCTCGGCCGACTCCTGCTCGCTGTCGGCCAGCCGCTCCCGGGTGGCGCCGAGCGCGACCTCCGTCCAGTGCTGGGCGGAGACGTCGTGGTAGGCACCGCGGACGGCGACCAGCCGGCCGGTCTCGTCGACCTCCGGCTCGGCGATCACCCGGGTGAAGCGGTGGGTGCCGTCGGGACGGTCCAGCCGGACCACCGCGGAGGCGGTGCGGTGGTGGTGCCGGACGGTGTCGAGCAGGCGCCGGATCGCCGGCCGGTCGTCCGGGTGGGTGTGCCGCGCGAGGCGGTCCAGCGGGACGGGCGGCGCGTCCGGCGGCAGCCCGTACAGCTCGCGCAGCCCGTCGCTCCAGCGGATCCGGCCCTCGGCGGGGCGCTCCTCGAACCCGGCCACCCGGGCCAGCCGCTGGGCCTGGCGCAGCAGGGCGACGCGCTCGTCCTCCTCCCGTTCGTCGTCCAGCCGCCAGCACGCCAGCAGCCGGCCGCCGACCGGGACGGCCGAGAGCAGGACGGCCACCGGGACGGCCGGGCCCTGGTCGCGGAAGGCCAGCCGGACCCGTTCGGCGGTCGACGGCACGCCCGTCTCGTAGGCGCGCAGCAGGCGGTCGAGCAGCCCGGCGGCGCAGGCGACGGGGTACGTCTCCACCAGCGAGGCGCCCTCCACCGCCTCGCGGGGCCGGCCGAGCGGGTCGCGGAACCTGGCGTTGACCCGCAGCACCGTGAAGTCGGCGATCCGGTCGGCCCGGACGACGGGGGCCAGCAGCAGCGCGGGGGTGAGCAGCCCGTCCAGGAGGGCGCCGGCCTGCTCGGGGGCGACGGGCTCGGGGGGCCGGCCGAGCAGGGTCGTGCAGAGGTCGGCGAGGGCGTACAGCGCGCGGCGCTGGGCCGGGCCGAGCGCGGGGACGGAGCAGCCGGCGGCGGGGTCCGGGCCGGCGGCCGGCCAGAGCAGCTCCAGCGCGCCCCGGCGGCGGCGCCGGTCGAGCAGCGGGAGGACCGCCCGGGCGGCGCCGGCGCCCACCGAGGGGCCGGCCGTCTCCGGCTCGCCGGGCCACAGCTCGGCCGCGCCGCCGACGACCCGCTGCGCCGGGGTGGGGACGCCGGGCGGCACCCTGGCCCAGTCGGCGGCCTCCTCGGCGGAGAGCCCGGCGTGCGCGGCGAGGGCGAGCGCGCCGCCGGGCAGGCGCTGCCAGACGGCCACGGCGCGGACGCCGAACGCCGCCGCGGCCTGGTCCAGCACGGCCCCGGCGGCGTGCTGGAGGTCGGGCGCGGCGGCGAGCGCGGGCGCGACGGGCGGGCCGGCCTCGGATGGCTGGGCGACGGGAAGGCCGAGGGCCGAGGGCCCGGGCCCGGTGCCCGCGTCGAACCCCGGCCCCGGCTCCCGCTCCGGCTCCGGCAGCCCCGCGATGTCCGCCGCCAGCGCGAGCACCGGCACGCCGGCCTCCCGGGCCAGCCGGGCGAGGTGTACGGCGGCCTCGGTGACCGGCAGGCCGAGCCGCTCGGCCAGGATGCCGGTGGCGAGGTCGACGGCGGCCCTGGTCCGCGCCTCGGCGTGGGCCCGGGCGGCGGCAGCCCGGAGGCGGCGGACGGTCTCGGCCAGGGCCCGGGCGGTGCGTTCCGCGGCCTCCTGGGCGGAGGACTCCGGCCCGGCGGTCACGGCGTGCCCCGGGGCCTGGACAGGGTGCCGGGGCGCCGATCCGGACCAGCGGCACGCCGATCGGTACCGGCCGCACGCCGGGCGGCGGCACCTGCGCGCCGGGCCACGGTTCCCCCGCACCGAGGAGCGGTCATGACGCGCCCAGCCAGTCCCGCATCCGCTCCAGCAGCCGGCCGGTGTCGACCGGCTTGGTGACGTGGTCGTCCGCACCGGCGGCCAGGCTGCGGTCCCGGTCGCCGGGCATGGCCTTGGCGGTGACGGCGACGACCGGCAGCCGCTCGAAGCGCGCGTCGGCGCGGATCGCCGCGATGGCCGCGTAGCCGTCCAGTCCGGGCATCATGACGTCCATCAGCACCAGGTCGGTCTCCGGGTGGCCGCGCAGCAGGTCGAGCCCGGCGCGGCCGTCGGCGGCGTGCAGGATGCTGAGCCCGTGCCGTTCCAGGGCGGCGGTGAGCGCGAAGACGTTGCGGATGTCGTCGTCGACGATCAGTACGGTCCGTCCGGCGAGCGGTCCCGCCGGGGCCGGCGCCGGGGCCGTGGGGGGCCGTTCGACGGGCGCGGGGCTCTCGCCGCCCAGTGCCCGGATCACCCGCCCCCGCAGCTCGTCCAGTCCGCCGACCTGCTCCACGCCCTCGGGCGGCGCGCCGCCGGGCCCGTACCCGAGCACCGGTGTGCCGCCCGCCGCGAGTTCGCCGAGCAGCGGGGCGAGGTCCGCGGAGCCGACCAGGTCCAGCAGTACGCACCGGTACGGCCCGCTGGTGAGCGCGGCCCGCAGCCCGGCCTCGTCGCCCACTCCGTCGACCCGCACCGCCGTCGCCGTCCCGCCCGCCGTCCCGCCCTCCGACGCGCTCCCCGACGCGCTCCCCGACGGGGACACGCCGCCCGACAGCGACGCGCCGTCCGGCGAGGTCGTCAGAGCCCCGACCGCCGCCCGGGCAAGCTGGGTGAGCAGCCCCGGCGGGTCGGGCTCCACCACCAGGACCCGCGCCTCGGCCCCGCCATCCGGGGAGTCCCCGCCCGCCGTCGCCTGCTCGCCGAGCGGCAGGTACAGCGTGAACCGGCTGCCCTGCCCCGCCGCGGAGCGGACGGTGATGGTGCCGCCGAGCAGCCGGGCGAGCTCCCGGCTGATCGACAGCCCGAGGCCGGTGCCGCCGTAGCGCCGCGCGGTGGAGCCGTCGGCCTGCTGGAAGGCGCCGAAGATGGTGTCCAGGTGGGCCGGGTCGATGCCGATCCCGGTGTCGTCCACGTGGAAGGCCACCGCGGCGTGGGTCCGGCCGAGTCCGGGCGGCAGTTCCGCCTCCTCGACGCGTTCGATCCGCAGCTCGACCCGGCCGGTGTCGGTGAACTTGACGGCGTTGGAGAGCAGGTTGCGCAGGACCTGGCGCAGCCGCGCCTGGTCGGTGACGATCCGCTCCGGCACGGCCCGGTCGACGGACACCTCGAAGGCGAGCCCCTTCTGGTCGGCCAGCGGCCGGAACCCGGACTCCACGTACTCCAGCAGTTCCCGCAGCGTGAAGGACTCGATGGCGAGTTCCATCTTCCCGGCCTCCACCTTGGAGAGGTCGAGGATGTCGTTGATGAGCTGGAGCAGGTCGGTGCCGGCCGAGTGGATCACGCCCGCGTACTCGACCTGCTTGGGGGTGAGGTTGCCGCCGCTGTTCTCGGCGAGTAGTTGGGCGAGGATGAGCAGGCTGTTCAGCGGGGTGCGCAGCTCGTGGCTCATGTTGGCCAGGAAGTCCGACTTGTACATCGAGGTACGGGTCAACTCCCGTGCGCGTTCCTCCAGTTCCTGACGGGCCTGCTCGATCTCCAGGTTCTTCGCCTCGATGTCCCGGTTGCGCTGGGCGAGCAGTGCGGCCTTCTCCTCCAACTCGGCGTTGGAGCGCCGCAGTTCCTCCTGTCCGTCCTGCAACTCCTCGGACCTGGCCTGGAGTTCGGCGGTGAGCCGCTGGGATTCGCCGAGCAGTTCGTCGGTGCGGGCGTTGGCCAGCAGGTTGCCGAGGTTGACCCCGCAGGCCTCGGCGAACTGGCCCAGGAAGTCGCGGTGCACCTGGGTGAACGGGTGGACGGAGGCGAACTCCATCACGCCGATCAGCCACTCCTCCAGGGCGATCGGCAGGATGACCACCGAGCGGGCGTCGGTGCCGCCCGTGCCGGAGGAGACGGTGGCGTAGCCGGGCGGCAGGTCGTCGACGGCGACGGTCCGCCGGGTCCGGGCGGCCTGGCCGACCAGGGACTCCCCCAGGCGCAGCCGCAGGTGCTCCCCCGCCGGGCGGCCGTAGGCGCTGATCAGGACGAGCTCGGTGCCGTCCGCGGCCTCCTCGGCGAGGAAGAACGCGCCGTACTGGGCGCCGACCAGCGGGGTCAGCTCGTCGGTGATCATCCGGGCGACGGCGCGGATGTCCCGCCGGGCCTGGATGGCGGCGGAGAAGCGGGCCAGGTTGCTCTTGAGCCAGTCCTGCTCCAGGTTGGCCCGGGTGGTCTCGCGCAGCGATCCGACCATGGCGTTGATGTTGTCCTTGAGGTCGGCGACCTCCCCGGAGGCGTCCACGCTGATCGAGCGGGTCAGGTCCCCTGCCGCGACGGCGCTGGTGACCTCGGCGATCGCCCGGACCTGCCGGGTCAGGTTGCCGGCCAGCTCGTTGACGTTCTCGGTGAGCCGCTTCCAGGTGCCGGAGACGCCCTCCACCCGGGCCTGCCCGCCGAGCCGGCCCTCGCTGCCGACCTCCCGGGCCACCCGCGTCACCTCGGCGGCGAAGGAGGACAGCTGGTCGACCATGGTGTTGACGGTGGTCTTGAGCTCCAGGATCTCGCCGCGCGCGTCCACGTCGATCTTGCGGGTCAGGTCGCCGTCGGCGACGGCGGTGGTGACCTGGGCGATGTTGCGCACCTGGCTGGTCAGGTTGTGCGCCATGAAGTTGACGTTGTCGGTGAGCGCCTTCCACGTCCCGGCGACGTTGGGCACCCGGGCCTGGCCGCCCAGGATGCCCTCGGTGCCGACCTCGCGGGCCACCCTGGTCACCTCGTCGGCGAAGACGGAGAGGGTGTCCACCATGGTGTTGATGGCGTCGGCGAGGGCCGCCACCTCGCCCTTGGCCTCGACGGTGATCCTCCGGGAGAGGTCGCCGCGCGCCACCGCCGTCGCCACCTCGGACATCGAGCGGACCTGGCCGGTCAGGTTGGAGGCCATCACGTTGACGTTGTCGGTGAGGTCCTTCCACGTCCCGGAGACGCCCCGGACGGTGGCCTGGCCACCCAGGTTCCCGGCGGTGCCGACCTCCCGGGCCACCCTGGTCACCTCGTCCGCGAACGAGGACAGCTGGTCGACCATCGTGTTGATGGTCTCCTTCAGGTCCAGGATCTCGCCGCGCGCGTCGACCCGGATCTTCTGGGTCAGGTCGCCCTCCGCGACGGCGGTGGTCACCTCGGCGATCGAGCGGACCTGGGCGGTGAGGTTGTCGGCCATGACGTTGACGGACTCGGTCAGCGCCCGCCAGGTGCCGGAGACGTCCCGGACGTCCGCCTGGCCGCCGAGTCGGCCCTCGGTGCCGACCTCCCTGGCCACCCGCGTCACCTCGTCCGCGAACGAGGACAGCTGGTCGACCATCGTGTTGATGGTCGTCTTGAGCTCCAGGATCTCCCCGCGGGCGGCCACCGAGATCTTCTGGGTGAGGTCCCCCTCGGCGACGGCGGTCGCCACCTGCGCGATGTTGCGCACCTGCCAGGTCAGGTTGCCGGCCATCGCGTTCACCGAGTCGGTCAGGTCGCGCCACGTCCCGGCGACGCCCGGCACCTGCGCCTGGCCGCCGAGCCGGCCCTCGGTGCCGACCTCCCGGGCCACCCGCGTCACCTCGTCCGCGAACGAGGACAGGGTGTCCACCATGGTGTTGACGGTGCTCTTGAGCTCCAGGATCTCGCCGCGCGCGTCCACCTCGATCTTCTGGGTGAGGTCGCCGCGGGCCACCGCCGTGGTGACCTGGGCGATGTTGCGCACCTGCCAGGTCAGGTTGCCGGCCATCGCGTTGACCGCGTCGGTCAGCTCCAGCCAGGTCCCGGTCGCGTCCGGCACCTGCGCCTGGCCGCCGAGCCGCCCGTCGGTGCCGACCTCCCGGGCCACCCGCGTCACCTCGGAGGTCACCCGGGCCAGCTGGTCGGCCATGCCGTTGAAGACCGCGGCGATCTCCCCCAGTACCCCCGGCCGGTCCGGGGAGAGCCGGGTGCGGAAGTCCCCGTCGCGCACGGCGGTCAGCCCGGCGAGCAGCTGCCGCAGCGCCTGCTCGGCCGGGTCGGACGCGGGGGCTCCGGCTACCGGGTGGTGCTCGTCCATCCGTCCACCGTCCGGATCGCTCGCACGGCCGGGGTGCACCCTCCGGGCACCTCGGCACCGAGGGCGGCGGGCCGCCGCCCTGCTCCCACTGTGCCACCGCGGGCCGGGGGTGACACGCGGGGAGCACGCGGGGAGGAGGCCCCGCCCCGGCCCCTGCGCCGGCGGACCCCGCGCCGCAGTGTGTCAGTGCCTCAGCCCGGGACGGTCTCGCGGATCGGGAAGGCGTCGGTGGCGCCGGTGAGTTCGAGCATCCGCAGGATCAGCGGCCGGGGCCGGGCCAGCTCGATCCGGCTGTCGTCCACCGCGGCCCGGGCCTTGGCGCGCAGCAGGGCGTTGAGCCCGGTGGAGTCGCAGAACTCCAGCCCGGCGCAGTCCACCACCACCACGCTGGCCGGCTCGGCGACGGCCCGGTCGAGCGCGGCCCGCAGCTCGGCGGCCGAGTCGAGGTCCAGCTCGCCGAAAAGCACCAGTACGGTGCCCAGGGCCCACGGCCGGATCTCGATGGTGAGCCCCTCGGACCGGTCGACGGCCGGACCCACGTACTTCGACGGGCGCTGCGTCATGGCTGCGCGCTCCTCTCGCTCCGTCCGGCCGCTCGCTCCGCGCGGATCCCGCGCAGGTCGGCGGTCGGCGCTCTCACATCCACGCGGCTATCCGCTGCGGGGCGCCGGAAACCCCTTTCGGTCGCCGGGAAAGGACGCGGCGGGGAGGGCGGCGATCAGCCCCCGTCCCCGTCCGCACCGGCGGCCGTCAGGGCGGGCGGGCGCGCCACCTCCAGCCAGACCTGCTTCCCGCCGTCCTCGGGCCGGGAGCCCCAGGCGGCGGCGAGCCGGTCCACCACCCGCAGCCCGTGCCCGCCCGGCCGCCCCGTCGTGGCGGACGGGCGCAGCCGCGGCGGGACGGGGCTGGCGTCCGCGACCTCCACACGCAGCCGGGCGCCGTCCCAGTGGAGCCGCAGCTCGCGCGGGCCACCGGGGGCGTGCAGACAGGCGTTGGTGACCAGCTCGGAGACCATCAGCAGGACGTCCTCGGCCGCGGCCCGCCGGTCCTCGTCGACGGCCGGCAACCAGTGCCAGGACACCAGCGCCCGGCGGCTGAACTCGCGGCTGCGCTGCACCGCGCCGGCGCTACCGCCCAGCACCAGCCGTCTGGTCTGCTCCCGGCCTGGCGGGCCACAGTTCCCGGGGCGGTCCACGGCCTGCCTCCTCATCTCGGCCCGGCCGGGGCGCCGGGCCCGGCGGGGCCCTCGCCGGAGGCCGCCAGCGCCGCGCGGAGGTCGGGGTGGACGCGCAGCACGTCGTCGGCCCCGGTGATCGCGAACAGCCGTGCCACCAGCGGGCCGGGACCGGCCACTTCCAGCCGCAGCCCGGCCGCCTGGGTGTCCAGCCGGGCGCGCAGCAGGACGTTCAGCCCGGTCGAGTCGCAGAACCGCAGGCCGGCGAGGTCGACCACGATCCGCTCGATGCCGGCCGACGACGGCGGGCGGGCCAGCGCGGCGCGCAGCCCGTCGGCGCTGTCGTGGTCCAGCTCCCCGGCGACGGTGACGACCCGTACCGGGCCTCGGTCGCCCACCGCGACGCTCAGATCGCCGGACGCGAACTCGCCGCCGCCACTGGGGCCGTCCCCACCCGGTCCGTCCCGCTCCGGTCCGTCCCCACCCGGTCCGTCCCACTCCGGGCCGTCCCGGCCGGCGGGCTCGCGGGGCTGCTCGGGTGACCCTGCCATGGCTCGCTCCCGGTCCGACGGGGACGGTGGGGACGGCGGGGCGCCGTCCCGACCATCATCGCGCGCACCGTGCCGGGCCGCGCGGACGACCGTACCCGTGAGCACCGCGGGTACGGTCGGGAGCGCCGTTCCTCGACCGTCCATGCCTGCGCGCCTGCCCGAACGCCGCCGGGACACACCCGCCGGCACGGACGCACCGCGCCGCAGGGCCCGGTTCGCGCCCCGGATCGCCCGGGTTCACCCCGGTTCGCCTCCCGGATGTTAGAGCCCGCCGTGACGGGGCAGTCGCCCTGTGGCGGGGCCGAAGGCCGCTCGCCGGTTCGTGCCGCCCCCAGAGCCAGGCCCTGGCCCCGACCGGGGCGCTCGGACACATGGAGGACAAGGACAGGCCCGTGAGATTCCTCGACCGCAGCACCGCCGGACACCAGCTGGCCCGCACGCTCGCCCCGCTGCTGAACGGGCCGCCCGATGGCGCGGTGGTGGTCCTCGGGCTCGCGCCCGGCGGGCTGCCGGTGGCCGCCGAGGTCGCCGAGGCCCTGGGCGCGCCGCTCGACGCCGCCGTGGTCCGGCCGCTGGCGGTGCGCGGCCACGACCGTCCGGTCGGCGCGATCGCCGACGGCGACCCGCCGCTGGTCGACCGGGACACCCTGCGGAGCCTGGGCGTCACCGCGGCCGAGCTGGGCGCGAGCGTCAAGCGCGAGCGGGTCGAGGTCCACCGCCGCGAGGCGCTGTACCGCCAGGGCCGGGACCGGCTGCCGGTGCAGGGGCGCACCGCCGTCCTGGTCTCCGACGGACTGACCGACGCCCTCACCACCCGGGCGGCTCTGCACGCCCTCGCCGCCGACCGGCCGGAGCGGCTGATCGTCGCCGCGCCGGTCGGCGACGCCCGGGTCGCGGCCGACCTGCGCCACGACGCGGACGCGGTGGTCTGCCTCCACCTGCCCCGCTACGCGCACGCCGCCGGTCCCTGGTACGGCGAGTTCCACGAGGTCACCGACCGCGAGGCGGCGGTCCTCCTGCATCGGCGCACCCCGCCGGGCGACCGCCCCCTGGCCGGCCGCGCGCCGAGGCACGCGGCCCGGAGCTGAGCGACATTCGTCCCCGTCACGGCCGGTTGCCGGGCCCCGCCAAACCCGTTGCCGGACGAAGGGCGTACGGACCATCCTTCCGCCATGAACCATCCACCGCACGTCATCGCCCTGGACGGGGGCGTCCTGCGCCGTTTCGACGGCGAGTCGGACCTGCCCGAGTTCTTCGCCGTCATCGAGGAGTCACTGGAGCACCTGCGGCCCTGGATGCCGTGGGTGGCCGAGCACAGCCGCGCCAAGACCGCCGAGTTCCTCGCCGGCCGCGCCGAACTCTGGGAGATCGGACGGGAATTCACCTACGCGATCGTGCGGGACGGCGCGATCGTCGGCACCTGCAGCCTGTTCCGCCGCGACGACACCCCGGCCGAGGCCCGCGAGATCGGCTACTGGCTGCACCCCGCCGCGACCGGGCGCGGGCTGGTCACCCGGGCCGCACGGGCCCTGGCCGTCGAGGCCTTCCGCCTGCCCGGGGTGGAGTGCGTCGAGATCGTCCACGACCCGGCCAACCGGGCCAGCGGCGCCGTCCCGGCCCGTCTCGGCTTCACCGAGCACCGGCGCCGCCCCGCCGAGGCGCTCGCCCCCGGCGAGACCGGCGAGGAGCTGGTGTGGCGGCTCACCAGGGACCAGGCGCTCGCCTGGGAGCAGGCACCCACCGGAGAACAGTCGGAGCGGACCTCGACCGGGTGACCCGACGCCCTCCTCCCCGTCACGGCGACGTCAGTTGACGGTTCATCACATCAACTGAGGCACGCTATGGCGGAGCGGGAAGTCGGGCTAGGATCACGGCATGGCCACCGCCCGGTCTCCGTTGCGCACACGACGCGCCCGCCCCCGAGGGGTGGCGGCGCGGCTGTTCTGGCTGGGCGCCCTGCTGGCGGCCGTGTTCGCGGCACACGGGTTCGGCGTCGAGAACGGCGCCGGGCACACCGATCCGATCCGGATCGTCTGGTCCGCCCAGACCGAACAGGCCGTGACGGCGGACGGCGGCTCACAGGCCCAGCAGGCCCCACGGGCCCCGCAGCCCACCCTGCCCGCGCAGCACCAGGAGCACGACGAGGACGCCGACCACCCGGGCGGCGAGTGCCTGTCCGGCAAGCCCGAGGACGCTCCCCGCACCGACGCCGCCCGGTCGGCCGTCGCCGTCCAGCCCGCCCTCGGCGGCGCCGCGCCGGCGCCCGGCCGGGTGGGCCGGACAGTCGGAAGTGCCGAGTCCGGCGCGCCCGAACTCCCGCACCGGATCGCCCTGCTGAGGATCTAGACCCGCCACCGGGCCGCGCCCCGCCACGCCTGCCTCGCGGTGCGGGCCGGTGCGCGCTGCCCGGGTCCGCTCCCCCGTCCTCGCCGATCCGCTGCCGCCCTCGCGCGGCCGCGCGGAGTCCCGTCATGCCGATCAGGCTCCTGGCCGCGCTGTTGCTCGGCCTGTTCTCCCTGCTGCCCGTCGGCTGCGCCCAGCAGCACCTCGACGCCCGGCAGTTCCATCCGGCCGGGGTGACCGCCCCGGTCGACCCGCACGAGTCCTCCACCGGATCCCCGGAGCCGCACTGCGCGGCCGGGGAGGCCGCCGTTCCCGCGCAGCGCCCGTCCCGGTCCGTCCGCTCCGTCTCCGTTCCCGCGCCCTCCCCCGTCGCCGTCAGCGGCGAAGGCCGGGCGGCTCTCCCGGCGCGGCACGCGGCGGCGGCCGTCGTGCGCGGCACCCGTACGCCCGGGCCGAGAGGCCCGCTGCTGGTCACCGGTCGGTGGCGGATATAGGCGGTTCGGTGTTCGCCCGAACCGTCGAACTTCCGCCAACCCCCCGACAGGAGACGAGACATGACGTCCCTCACCCATCACACGGACGACCACCCGGCCCTCGGCGGCCTGGTCGGCAACACCCCGGTCCTGCGGATCGGCGAGCCGCTCGCCCCGGCGGGCCGCGGCTTCTGGGCCAAGCTGGAGGGCTTCAACCCCGGCGGCATCAAGGACCGCCCGGCCCTGCACATGGTCCAGCGGGCCAGGGCCCGGGGCGAGTTGATCCCGGGCGGCCGGATCGTGGAGTCCACCAGCGGCACCCTGGGCCTGGGCCTCGCGCTGGCCGGCATGGTGTACCGACACCCGGTAACGCTGGTCACCGACCCGGGGCTGGAGCCGGCCATGACCAGGCTGCTCACCGCGTACGGCGCCGAGGTGCAGGCGGTCACCAGCCCGCACCCGAGCGGCGGCTGGCAGCAGGCCCGGCGCGACCGGGTGGCCGAGCTGCTGGCCCGCCACCCCGGCTCGTGGTGCCCCGACCAGTACAACAACCCCGACAACACCACCGCCTACACCCCGCTGGCGCTCGAACTCGCCGCCCAGCTGGGCCACCTGGACGTCCTGGTGTGCAGCGTCGGCACCGGCGGGCACTCGGCCGGCACCTCCCGGGTGCTGCGCCAGCTCTACCCGGGCCTGCGGGTGGTCGGGGTGGACACCGTCGGCTCCACGATCTTCGGCCAGCCCGCCCGCACCCGGCTGATGCGCGGCCTCGGCTCCAGCATCTACCCGCGCAACGTCGCCTACCAGACCTTCGACGAGGTCCACTGGGTCGCCCCGGCCGAGGCCGTCTGGACCTGCCGCCGGCTGGCCGCCTCGCACTACGCCACCGGCGGCTGGAGCGTCGGCGCGGTCGCCCTGGTGGCGGGCTGGCTGGCCCGCACCCAGCCCGCCGGCACCCGGATCGCCGCGGTCTTCCCGGACGGGCCGCAGCGCTACCTCGGCACCGTCTACGACGACGAGTACGGCGCCGCGCACGACCTGCTCGACCGCCCGCCGGCCGACGACCCGGACGAACTCGCCCGGCCGGACGAACGGGAGGTCACCCGCTGGACCCGCTGCGCCAAGGTGGTCGACCCGCTGACCCTGGCGAGCACCTGCGGCGGTGCCGAGTGAGGGAGCTGACCGCCCAGTTCCGCGGCCACGAGCGCAGCGTCCGGCTGCTGATGGTCAACCAGTTCACCATCAACCTGGGCTTCTACATGCTGATGCCCTACCTGGCCGCCCACCTGTCCGGGGGCCTGGGCCTGGCCGGCTGGACGGTCGGGCTGGTGCTCGGGGTGCGCAACTTCACCCAGCAGGGCATGTTCCTGGTCGGCGGCACGCTGGCCGACCGGTTCGGCTACAAGCCGCTGATCGTGGCGGGCTGCCTGCTGCGCACCGCCGGCTTCGCCGCGCTCGGCCTCTCCTCCTCACTGCCCGCCCTGGTCGCGGCCTCGGCGGCCACCGGCCTGGCCGGGGCGCTGTTCAACCCGGCCGTCCGGGCGTACCTGGCCCGGGACGCGGGCGAGCAGCGGGTGGCCGCGTTCGCGCTGTTCAACGTCTTCTACCAGGCGGGCATCCTGCTCGGCCCGCTGGTGGGCATGGCGCTGACCGCGGTGGACTTCCGCACCACCTGTCTGGTCGCGGCCGGGGTGTTCGCGGTGCTCAGCGCGGTGCAGATCCGTTCGCTGCCGGCCCGCAGGGGCGACGGCCCGGCCGGGGGCCCGGAGCGTACGGGTGTCCTCGTGCAGTGGCGCGGGGTGCTGGCCAACCGCCCGTTCCTGCTCTTCGCGGGCGCGATGACCGGCTCGTACGTGCTGTCCTTCCAGGTGTACCTGGCGCTGCCGCTGGAGGTCCGCCGGCTGGGCGGCGACGGCACCGGCGGGACGGTGGCGACGGCGATGCTGTTCGTGGTGTCCGGGCTGGGCACGATCCTGCTCCAGACCCGGGTGACGGCCTGGTGCCGGGCCCGGATCGCGCCGGGCACCGCCCTGGTCGCGGGGGTGGCCGTGATGGGCTCGGCGTTCCTGCCGCTGCTCGCCGCCTCGGCCCTGCCCGTTCCCGGCGCCGGCCCCGGGCGCTGGGCGCTCGCCGCCGGGCCGCCGGCGCTGGCCGCGTTCCTGCTGGCCCTGGGCACGATGCTGGCCTACCCGTTCGAGATGGACACCGTGGTCCGGCTCTCCGGGGACCGCCTGGTCGCCACCCACTACGGGCTCTACAACACCGTCTGCGGGATCGGCATCACCGTGGGGAACCTGCTGACCGGCGCGGCCCTGGACGCCGCCCGCGCGGCCGGGCTGGCCGCGCTCCCCTGGCTGGCGCTGTGCGCCCTCGGGGTGATCTGCGCGCTCTCGCTGCACGCCCTCCACCGGGGCCGGCGACTCACCGGTCCCGAGCCGGCGCCCGCCCGGTAGGAGCCTCCGAACGGCGGATCCGCGAGGTCACCCCGGGGCCCGCGGGTCCGCCGACACCCCATCAGAAAGCTTGTACCGAACGGTCCGTTTCCTCATACTTCCGGTCAGCGCCTGTCAGGAGCAGATCATCCGTCGTGCTTCCGGAGAGCACCGGCCGGGGTCCGCCCACCGCCTGACCGCGCTTCACGGCCCCAACCCTCAGGGCCGTCACCCCTTCAGGAGGACATCGGTGAGGACCATGCGCACCACCGCCCGCACCGGCACCACGCGCCGCTTCCGCCTGCTCGCCGCGGCCCTCGGCCTGCTCACCGCCACAGCGGTCGCCACACCGGTCGCCGCCGCCACCAGCCCCGCTGCCACCAGCCCCGTCGGCACCGCCAAACCGGAACAGCTCTCGGCGATCAGCGACACCATCCTGAAAGCCGAGGTCAACGGCACCGCCTGGTACGTCGACGAGACCGCCGGACGCGTCGTGGTGACCGCCGACAGCACCGTCACCCCGCTCGCGCTCGCCAAGCTGATGAGCGCCGTCGGGCCCAACGCGCCCACCGTCGACGTCCACCGCGTCCCCGGCGTGTTCGCCCCGCTGGTCGCCGCCGGCGACGCCATCTACGGCGGCCAGTACCGCTGCTCGCTCGGCTTCAACGTGGTGAGCGGCAGCACCCACTACTTCCTCACCGCCGGGCACTGCGGCAACGTCGCCCCCGACTGGTACACCGATCTCAACCACACCACCCGGATCGGCCCGACCATCAGCTCGACCTTCCCCGGCCACGACTACGCGCTGGTCCGCTACGACAACAGCGCCCTCAGCCACCCCGGCGGCTTCACCTCCGCCCCGAACGCCTTCGTCGGCGAGGCGGTCAAGCGCACCGGCTCGACCACCGGCACCCACGGCGGCACCGTCACCGGCCTCAACGCCACCGTGCGCTACTCCGACGGCAGCATCGTCACCGGCCTGATCCAGACCAACGTCTGCGCCGAGGCCGGCGACTCGGGCGGCCCGCTGTACGACGACACCAAGGCGCTCGGCCTCACCTCGGGCGGCAGCGGCAACTGCACCTCGGGCGGGACGACCTTCTACCAGCCCGTCAACGCGGCGCTCTCCGCGTACCACGTCAGCGTGTACTGACCGGACGCCTGTGGGCCCACCGCACCGGGTGCGGTGGGCCCACAGGCGTGTCCGGGGGCGGCCGGTCAGCCCGCGTACACGTCCTCGACGTACCGCCCGGCCTCGATCAGCCCCTGCAGCCAGGCCTGGGCGCGCTGCTCGTCCGCGCCCGGGGTGCGCTCCCGGTAGAGCGCCCGGAAGGCCTCCCGGACACCCGGCGCCATCCGCGCGCCGTCGCCGCACACGTACACCTCGGCGCCGGCTTCCAGCAGCTCCCACACCTCGGCCGCCTCGGCGGCGATCCGGTCCTGCACGAAGCGCCGCCCGTCCCGGGGCCGCTCGCTGAAGACGGGCCGCAGCGACACCGCCCCGGCCCGCTCGGCGGCCTCCAGCTCGCCGCGGTGCAGGTAGTCCGCCGCCTCGTCGTCGCAGCCGAAGTACAGCAGCGCCGGGTCGAGGGCGGCGCCCTCCGCGAGCAGCGCCCGGCGGTCGGCGACGGCGCCCCGGAACGGCGCCAGCCCGGTGCCGGCCGCGATCATCACCACCGGGGTGCGGTGGCCGATCCGGAACGCCTCCCGGCAGGGCCGGACCCGGGCCAGCACGGTGTCGCCGACGGCCACCCGGTCGAGGTGGCCGGAGCCGCAGCCGCGGAAGGTGCCCCGGCCCGAGCGGGCCGGCCCGCTGAGCACCGAGACCATCAGCTCCACCTGGCCCGGGTCGCCGGCGGGCGAGGAGGAGATCGAGTAGTGCCGCGGCCGCATCGGCGGCAGCAGCTCCAGCAGCACCGGCCAGGTGAGCCGCTCCTGCAGCGCCGGGTGGTCCTCGATCAGGTCCAGCAGGGTGCGCGGGTCGTCCTCGGGCAGCGCCCGCAGCGCGGCCTGCTCGGGCGGGCAGGGGTTGAGCTCGGCCAGCGCGGCGCGCTGCTCGGCGCTCGGGCGGTCCTGCAGCTCGACGTGGTGGGTGAGCAGCTCGCGCACCGTCAGCGGGCGGTCGACGGCCAGGCCGGTGCGCCGGTGCGCCACGATCGACAGCACCGTGTCCGGGGCGGCGCCGAACAGCTTGGCGGCGCGCTCCACCAGCGCCGGGTCGTTGGCCGGGAGCACGGTGAGGTGGTCGGCCGTCCGGTACTCGGCGCCCTCCGGCAGGGCCAGCCGCACCAGCCGCTTGACCCGGTGGTAGGCCGGGTCGGTCAGGCTGCCGACGGCGGTGACGGTCAGCTCCGCCATGTCGTGCCGGGCGGCCAGCGCCGCCAGCGGGCCGCCGGTCACCTCGGTCACCGAGTAGCCGGCCTCCGGCCGCGCCGCGGCGGGCGCTTCGGCGTCCCCGTAGCGCGCCAGCAGGGCCTCGCACAGCGCCTCGGTGAACTGCCGTACGGTGCCGGCCAGGTCGCCCGAGGCGTCGGCCTCGGCGCGGGCCAGCAGCCGGGTGCCGCCGAGCGCGGCGAGCCGGTCGTCGATCAGCGCCGGGACGCGCTGGTAGGTCGCGGCGTAGGTGCGGTCGCCGATGCCGAGGACCGCGTACTCGACGCCGTCGGCCGCGGGGCTCCCACCGGACTCCGGGTCGCCCTGGAGGCGGCGGAAGAACCGGGCCGCGTCGTCCGTCGGCTGCCCGTTGTAGGAGGCGGCGGTGATCACCACCGGCCGGTCCGTGGGCAGCCCGTCCGCGTACGCGTCCAGCGGGGCGACCGCGGTCTCGCAGCCGAGGTCGGCGGCGGCCTCCGCGAGCTGCCGGGTGAGCTCCCGGGAGGCGCCGTAGTTGGAGCCGTGCAGGAGCAGCAGCCCGGTGCCCTGGCGGACCCGCGCGGGGAGGCCGGTGGCCGGCGCGGCGGTGGCGAGGGGGGAAGCGGCGGAGGAGGCGGCGGGGGCCGGGGCGGGCGTGCGCCGGGCGAGGCCGAGGGTGAACCCGTCGGGCTTGATGGTGAGCGTCTGCTTGATGCTCAGCCGGTAGTCCGCGTGGTCGATCAGCCGGTAGCGGTGGACCAGCATGCCGAGCAGCATGACGGCCTCGTGCAGCGCGAACTGCCGCCCGATGCAGGCGCGTTCACCGGTCCCGAAGGGCTTGAAGGCGTGCGGGGAGCGGCCCTCCTCCTGCTCGGGGTCGAACCTGGACGGGTCGAACAGCTCCGGGTTGTCGCCCCACGCCGGGTCGCGGTGCAGCATCGGCGTGGTGACGACGACCGTCTCCCCGGCGCGCAGCGGGATGCGGCCGCCGAGCAGGGTGTCCTCACGGGCCTCCCGGTTGAACGCGGGCGCCGTCGGCCACAGCCGCAGCGCCTCGTTGAGCACCTGGCGGGTGTGGCGCAGCCGTCCGACGTCCTCGTAGGAGGGCTCCGGATCGGTCCGGTCGCCCCACAGCTCGTCCACCTCCCGCTGCACCCGGCGCAGCACGACCGGGTTCTTGAGCAGGTAGTACAGGGCGAAGGAGAGCGCGCCGGAGGTGGTCTCGTGGCCGGCGATCAGGAAGGTGATCACCTGGTTGCGGATGTTCTCGGCGTCCAGCCGGGAGCCGTCCGAGGGCCGGACCGCGCCGAGCATCAGGCCGAGCAGGTCCTCGGCCGGGCCCTGGGCGTCCTCCCCGGCGCGGGCGGCGATCACCTCGTCCACCACGCCGGCCAGGTAGTCGGCGTCGGCCCGGAAGGCCTCGTCGCGTTCGCGGTGGTCGGCGTCCGGGTCCCGGGTCAGCTTGGTCATCGCCCAGTCCAGGCAGCGCACCATCGCCCCGACGAAGGGGTGCGGCTCGTTCCGTTCGAAGGAGCCGAAGTCGAAGCCGAAGCCGGCCAGTCCGATGGTGTCCAGGGTCATCCGGGTCATGTCGCCGGGCACGTCCACCGGCAGCCCGGCGGCCTCCCGGCGGTCCCAGGAGTCGATCAGCCGGCGGGCCACCCTCAGCATCACCGGGTGGTAGGTGCGCATCGAGCCGAGCGCGAAGGCCGGCATCAGGATGTCGTGCGCCCGGGCCCAGTTGGGCTCGTCGTTGTAGGCGGTGAACAGGCCGTCGCCGGTGAACAGCCGGACCAGCTCCAGCGCCGGGCTGATCGACTTGGTGAAGCGGGCCTCGTCGGCCAGCTCCTCGACCAGCTCCAGGCCGCTGACGATCAGGAGGTCCCGGCCGTACAGCCGCTGGACGTACGCCGGGCCGTGCTCTCTGGCCAGTTCCATGATGCGCAGCACCGGAGCGGCGACCGGCGGCATCGACGAGATGTCCACCAGGGGGACGGCCCCGGCCCCGGTCGCCCGCTCGTCCTCGGTCGTGCTCTCCGTCGTGCTCTCCACGGTATCGGTCATCGCTGTGCCCCTCCCACGGCAGGAATCTTTCTGCTTCCACCACTGTGCGCCCATCGGGCGGGAGGTCCGGTCCCGATCACTACATGATTGTGTAGTACCCGGGGGTGTCACGGCCTTGCCCACGGACCGTCAGTCATGGCCCCCGGAAAGGAGAACCACAGATGCGGACGACCGAGGGCTGCGGCCCCGTGCCGGACGACCCGCGGGAGGCGGCGGTGATCTGGCGCAACCGGGCACTGCGGCTGCTGGACCACATGCCGCTGCCGATCGCGGTGTGCGAGTTCGGCGGGAAGATCCTGATCGTCAACCGTGCGATGGCGGCCGAATTCGGCTGTTTGCCGGGCCAGTTGCACAACCGCAGGATCCTGGAGTTCTTCACCCTGCGGGACAGCGGCACCATCGAGGCGCTCGCCGAGGCCGTCCGGCTGCACCGGCGCTCGCAGTACCCGACGCGGGTCTCCTGGACGCCCGTGAACGGGCACGAGCGGTACGGCGAGATGACCGTCGCCCTGGTCGGCGACACTCCGGAGCAGACCCCGAGCATGCTGCTGTCGCTGCAGGCGGCACCCGCCGGCGGCGCGGCCGGCCCGCCCGGCCCGCAGACCGAGGTCAGCCCGGTCGAGGCCCGCATCCTGGCCGCGGCGGCCCGGGGCGACACCACGGCGCAGATCGCCCGGGAGATCGGGGTCACCCCGGACGGGGTCAACTACCACCTGACCCGGCTCACCCGGCGCTGGCGCGTCCCCAACCGCACCGCCCTGGTCGCCCGGGCGTACGCCACCGGCGTCCTGGCGCCGGACACCTGGCCGCCGCGGCCGGCCCGTCCGGCGTGACCGGGCGGGGGTCCGTGCGCGGTGCGACCGGCCGAGGGGGTGGACCGGTGTACCCCGGTGTGCCCCGGTGCGGCTCCGCCCGCGGCGAGACCGGACGGGGGTCAGTCCGCGGTGCGCCGCCGCGCCTCGATGAAGGCCCTCGTGGCGGAGAGGTCAGGCAGCGGGCGCCCGTAGGCCTCCCCGATCCGGGCGAGCGGGGTGATCCCGGTGGTCCAACCGTGCCCGTCGAGCCACCCGTCGGTGCCCGGGCCGAGCCCGCCCCGCCACAGCCCGGTCAGGTGGGCGAACGCCGGGTCGTGCGGTGTGCGGCTCACGTCCTGGCCCTGCTCCACCAGCAGCCGGCTGCCCGGCGCGGCCAGCCCGGTCACGGCGGTGAGCAGTCCGGCCGCCTCCTCGGCGGAGAGGTAGACCAGCAGGCCCTCGGCGAGCCAGACCGAGCGCCGCGCCGGGTCGAACCCGGCCTCGACCAGCCGCTCGGGCCACCGCGCGTCCAGCAGGTCGACGGGCAGGGCGGTGCGCTCGACGAGCGGCACGGCGCCGAGCCCGTCCAGGACCTGCGCCTTGAAGGCCAGCACCGGGTCCAGGTCGATCTCGAACACCCGGGTGCCGGCCGGCCAGTCCAGCCGGTACGCCCGGGTGTCCAGGCCCGCCGCCAGCAGCACGACCTGGTCGGCGCCGGCGGCGAGCAGCCGGTCGTCGTAGAAGCGGGTCCGCAGGATGCCGTGGGCGACGAGGGCCCTGGCGAGTGCGCTGTCCGGGCGGGTGGGGGCCGGTTCGAGGCCGGCGGCGGTGACGAACGCGGCGGCGTACGGGTCGACGAAGAGCGGGTCGGGGCGGGAGCTCTCGTAGGCCCGCACCCGGGCGACGGACAGGGCGGTGCGGGAGACCGGGCTGAGCGGCTCGGAGGTCGTCATGCCCGGCAATCTACGCGGCCCGCTCGACGCACCGGCCGGCCCGGCCGCCCGCCTGCCTCCGTCCCGTTGCGGAATTCCACAAGTCGGCTACAAGCCCGGCCGGTTGGTCCCGCCCCGGGGCGATCCCTGCCATCATCCCGCCTGGGGCCTGGAATCGTCCGGGAGCCGACCGGAGAGGCCGAGGGAGTGCGATGGACGCGCGGATCGGGGTGGCCGACGGCGACGAGCCGCCGAAGGGGCAGCAGGTCGATCAGGTGCGGGACCGGATTCCGGTCCCGCCCGTACGGAAGCCGCCACCCACACGGGCGGCGCCGCCCGTCCGCCATCGCGGCCCCTCCTTCCGGAGGGCCGCCGGCGGCGCGGTCCGGATCCTGCTCGTCCTGACCGGCCTGGCCGCCGTCGCCCTCGGCTTCTCCCGCTTCGTCGACGCCTACGACGCGTCGGTCGCCTACCGCGGCGCCCCGGCCTGCGCCGCCCTCGCCGGCACGCCCGCCGAGGACTGCACCAGCCGGGAGACCGGCCGGGTGACCGCCAAGACGATCGGCTCCGACGACGACTCCAACAGCTACGAGGTGACCGTCTCCCGCGAGGCGGCTCCCACCGCCACCTACATCGTCACCGGGGGCCTCTACGGCAGCGTCCGGACCGGCGACACCGTCGACCTCACGCTCTGGAACGGCCACGTGGTCGAGATCTCCCACCAGGGCCACCGCTCCCCGGTCACCGAGGCCCCCTGGTTCACCGCGCTCGAGCTGGCCCTCCTGGTCGGCGCGGGAACCTCCCTCACCGTCTTCACCCTGCTCCACGGCCACCGGGACGGCTGGGTCGCCACTGCCACCGGCTGCCTCTTCCTCTCGTTCTTCACCTTCATCGGCTGCGGCTTCCTGACCACCGTGCAGTGGCCCTTCGCCCCCACCCTCGCGCTCCCGATCGTCGGCTGGCTGGTCCTCACCGCCGTGATCACCGCCGTGTGCTGGGAGTACTAGGCCCTGGCGACGAACCGCCCGCACGTCCACGAGGTGATCCGGCCGGCGAAGTGGGTGCCTTCGCCGGCCGGATCACCTCAGTGGTCGGTGCTCAGTGCCCAGCGCTCCGTGTTCGGTGCTCTGTGCTCTGTGTTCGGTGCTCTGTGTTCGGTGCGGACGCGGTCAGAAGACGAGCTTCCAGCCGTCGAGGTGGCCCGAGTCGCTGCGGTACGTGTCCTGCATCCGCAGCCGCCAGGTGCCGTTGGCGGGCTGGGCGGAGGCGTCCACCGTGTAGGTCTCGATGACGTTGTCGCCCGAGTCGCCGAGGTTGCCCTTCTTCAGCGAGTACACCGTGCCGTCCGGGCCGACCAGGTCGATGACCAGGTCACCGCGCCAGGTGTGCTTGATGTCCACGGCCACCCTGAGGTCGCTCGGCGCCTGGCCCGGGATCCGGTCGACGACGATGTCCGAGAAGACCGCCGGGCCCCCGTCCGGGATCGGCAGGGGGGTGGTGTTCGCGTAGATGCCCCGGGAGACCTTCCAGGTGAACGTCGTCGCGAGGCTGCTGTGGTGGGAGGCCTTGGCGGTGACGGTGACCGTGTACGTGCCGGGAAGGGCCGGGACGCCGGTGACGCGGCCGGTGACCGGGTGGAGCGTCAGGCCCTCGGGGAGGCCGGTCGCGTGGTAGGTGACGATGCCGGGGTTGAAGTTGACGGCCTTGATCTGGAGGTCGGCGGAGGCGCCGATCGCGGTGATCTGGCCGGCGACGGGGTCCATCAGGAGGCCGTCGACGACGCGCGGGCCGACGTTGATGGCCGCCCAGGCGTTGGCGGTGTTCATGTAGGTCGCACTGGACTGCCCGTACAGGTCGGCGGCGGCCTGCAGGGTGGCGGTGCGGGCCCCCGCGTAGTTGGTCGACGAGGTCATGTAGGTGGTGAGCGCCCGGTACCAGATCTTGGCGGCCGCGTCCCGGCCGATGGCGGTCACCGGCAGACCGTCGGAGGTCGGGGAGTCGTAGGCCACGCCGTTGACGGTCTTGGCGCCGCTGCCCTCGGAGGCCAGGTAGAACCAGTGGTTGGCCGGGCCGGAGGAGTAGTGGACGTCGACGGAGCCGAGGTCCGCCGACCAGTAGTCCCTGGAGCGGTTGTCCTTGGAGGGCTTGTCCATGTAGCGCAGCGGGGTGCCGTCACCCCTGATGTCGATCTTCTCGCCGACCAGGTAGTCGCCCTGGTCCTCGGAGTTGCCCGCCCAGAACTCGATGGCGGCGGCCATGATGTCGGAGGTGGCCTCGTTCAGGCCGCCGGACTCGCCGCTGTAGACCAGGTTCGCGGTGGCGGAGGTGACGCCGTGGGTCATCTCGTGGGCGCCGACGTCGATGGAGGTCAGCGGCTTGACGTTGCCCGCGCCGTCGCCGTAGGTCATGCAGAAGCAGCTGTCGGACCAGAACGCGTTGACGTAGTTCTTGCCGTAGTGGACCCGGGTGTAGGCGCCGACGCCGTCGTCCTTGATGCCGTTGCGGCCGTGGACGTTCTTGTAGTAGTCCCAGGTGAGTTGGGCGCCGTAGGCGGCGTCCACGGCGGCGGTCTGCCGGTTGGCGACGGTACCGTCGCCCCAGGTGTCGGTCGGGTTGGTGAACAGCTTCTTGGTGGAGCCGGTGGTGCCGTTCAGGTCGTAGGTGCTGTGGCCGCCGCGGGTGTTGTCGGTCATGGCGAAGCCGCCGCCGGCCGCCGAGGTGCCGATGGTGACCTGGCCGGAGTACTTGCTGTTGCCGACGCCGGTCTCGACACCCTGGTACTCGAAGATCTTCTTGCCGGAGTTCGCGTCGGTGACGACGTGCAGCTCGGACGGCGTGCCGTCCTCCTGCGTGCCCGTCACGATCGTCTCCCACGCGAGTCGCGGGGTGCCGGACACGGCCCAGACCACCTTGCGGGCGTCGTCGGCCGCCGGCTCCGCGACCTTCGCGCTCCCGGCGCTGTCGAGCGCGAGGCCCTTCGCCGAGTCGGCGCTCTCCTTGGCGGTGGTGTCGACGGCGATGTCCGCCTCGGTGGCCCTGGTGACGCCCTTCGTGGAGCCGTCCGCGGCGGTGTGGACGACCAGGTCGCCGCCGAGCACCGGGAGTCCGTCGAAGGTGCGCTCGTAGCGGGTGTGCACGGTGCCGTCGGCGTCCTTGGTGACGCCCCTGACGACCAGCACCTCCTTCGACCCCAGGTTCAGTGACCTGGCGGTCTCCGCCAGCGAAGCGTCCGCGGAGGCCAGCAACTCGCCGCGCTGCTCCGGCGACAGCTGCACCGGCAGCGCGCCGGCGGCGGCCTGGACCGCGGCGGGGGCCTCGGCGGGGGTCTCGTCGGCGATGGCGACACCGGACGTCAGGGCCGCCACGATCATCGCGGCGGCGGCTGTCAACGCGCCTGCGGCGGTGGTCTTTCCGGGGGATCGAGTCACACTGAACTCCTTCTGCGACGGCCGGGTTGGGGCGGCCGGAGTCAGCCGGGCGGCGGGGGGTGGTGCCGCCCGGTAGAGCTGGTGGTTCGAACGGGTGGAGCGGTCTCCGATGTGATCGCCGCATCGGATCGTGCGCGTGCGACTACAAGGGGCTCTTCGGCGATGGGACGGTACAGTGCCAGCTTTGGTGCGAACGCGTCACCCGTGCGGCAACAAGTTGGCCGAAAACGCGTCACCCAGACGTAATGTCGAGGTAATGCGCCGTCAGAATGCTGGCAATGCGGGCGGAAAACGCATGTCGCTGCCGCGGTACGACCAGCCCTGACCGCCCGTCCGCGGCGGCGGCTCAGTCCTCCCGGACCGGGTCGGGGATCCAGCTGCCGTGGAAGCCGGCCGGCACCCGCACCGGCAGGTGGACGGTGGCGAGCGGCGCGCCGGTGAAGTCCTCGGCGGAGAGGACGACCAGGTCGCTCGCGCCCCGCTCGGGGTCGTGGACGTAGACCAGCAGGTAGCCGTCGTCCTCGTCGCGGGCGCCCCGCCTCGGGACGAAGGAGACCTCGCCGGCGTAGCTGCCGACGCCGAACTGCCGCACGGTGCTGGACTGCCGCCGCAGGTCGTGCTTGATCAGCGCGTCCCCGACGGCCTCCGGGGGCAGCGCGCCGAGGCCGACCGGGCGGGCCAGGTGGCGCAGCAGGTCGGTGGTCACGGTGGAGTAGCCGTAGCGGTGGGCGCCGCCCACCACCGCCGGGTTGACCGCCGGGAACTCCTGCGGGCGGTCGTCCAGGCGGGTCTCGGTGACCTTGCCGGAGACGGTGTCGACGGTCCAGCGGTCCAGGGTGGGGCTGCTCTGGCCGTGCAGCGCGCCGCCGACGAACATCCGCGGGTAGCGGACGACGTCGATGACGACCCGGTGGCCGTCCTCGTGGGCGTTGAGCGTGTGGAAGACGAAGCAGGGCTCGACCTCGTACCAGGCGACCTCGCTGCCGTTGCGGGGCAGCAGCCCGATCCGCGCGCCGCGGCTCTCGTCCCAGACCGCCGGATAGGTCCTTCGCGCCCGGTTGTCGGGCAGGCTGAGACTCACCGCGAGGTCGAGGACCACGGCGAAGTTCCTGGTCAGCGCCATGTCGTGGACCACCGGCCGGTGCGGCACCGGGATGTCCTCGGCGCGGACCACGGCACCCTGCGGGGAGACCACCAGATGGCGCAGCTTCTCGCCGTCCCGCTGCCAGGTGACGGCGTGCAGCTCGCCGGTGACCGGGTCGAGCTTGGGGTGGGCGGCGAACCCCTCGGGCAGCGTGCCGCAGAAGTCGCTCGCGCCCACCGTCTCGATCTCGTAGGAGAGTTCGTACGGGCGGAAGCCGCCCTCGACCAGCGCGAAGGTGCGGTCCGCGTGCCCGATGACGTGGGTGTTGGGCGCGACGTCGGCGATCCGCGGCACGGCGCCGGAGCGCGGCCACTCCCCCAGCGTCTCGGCCACGGCGGCGCTGCGCACCATCCGGTTGCGGTACCACCGGGCCCGCCCGTCGAGCAGCCGCACCCCGTGCACCATGGCGTACCCGCCGAACAGGTGCCGCGGCCGGCGGTCCTCCGCCCGCATCCCGTTGGGCCCGTTGCGCAGGTACCGGCCGTTGAGCTCGGGCGGCAGCGTCCCCGTGACCGGCAGGTCGAACGCGGTGACTTCCTCGGCCACCGGCGCGTACGCCCCGGTGAACGGGTTGGTGACGGTGGACACCGCGAACTCCTCCAGGCCGTTTCCGACTTCCGCTGCTGCCCCCTGCGCTCACGGAGCAGCACGTCCGGACCAACGACCCAACCGCCCCCGGGTGACGGCCGACGCCCGGCGGGCGTCCTGTGACCCTTCACGGTGACCGGCGAGGAGACAGGCCCTAGAGTTGCGAGGCCCCTCCGTCGACAGGGAGCTCCGTTCCCGTCGAGAAGGTCGCGTCGAACGCCAAGTACGCCACCGCGGCGGCCACTTCCTCGGACGTCCCCAGCCGCTGCATCGGGTTGGTGCTCCGGTAGGTGTCCTTCGCCGCCTCGACGACGTCGGCGGGCAACAGGGAGCGGTCCAGGATGCCCGAGTCGATCGGGCCGGGGCTCACGGCATTGACGCGCACCTTGCGCGGAAGCAGCTCACGGGCCAGGGTGCGCGTCATCGACCGCAGGGCTGCCTTGCTCGCCGAGTAGACACTGAGCGCGTCGAGGCCCAGGACGTTCACCACCGACGTGGTGAGGACCACGCCGCTTCCCTCGCGCAACAGCGGCGCCAACGCCTGCACCGTGAAGTACGGGCCCTTGACGTTGATGCCGAACAACTCGTCGTACATCTCCTCCGTCGTCGAGTCGAACGGCGCGGACGCGGTGACGCCGGCGTTGACGAACAGCGCGTCCACCGCGCCGAACCGCTCCCGGACCGTACCGGCCAGCGCCTTGATGTCCGTCAGGGACGCGGCGTCGCTGCAGACGGCGATCGCCTTCTTCCCCAACTGCTCCAACGCGGCGTCCAGGGTGGACCTGGTGCGGCCGGTGATCAGTACGCGCGCCCCGCCGTCCGCGAACAACCGGGCCGTGGCCAGGCCGATCCCGCTGCTTCCGCCCGTGATCACGATCTTCTTGCCGTCATAGGTGGTCATGCCCTCCAGCCAAATACCCACCCGCACACCGCGTCCAAGACCTGTTCCGCATGCCGTCATGTCCCAGGCGCATGGCAGCGCGCGACGTACCCTGGGCGAATGGACGTCGATCTGCGGCTGGTGCGCTACTTCACGGTCGTGGCGGAGTACGGCAACTTCGGCCGGGCCGCCACCAGGCTGCACCTGGCGCAGCCGTCGCTGAGCCGCCAGATCCAGCGACTGGAAGCTCGGCTCGGTGTCCGGCTCTTCGACCGCTCGCCGCACGGCAGCAGCCTCACCGACGCCGGTCAGGCCTTCCTTCCCAGGGCCCGGATACTGCTCCAGGAGGCCGAGCGAGCCGCTGACGCGGCCAGGGCCGCCGTCCAGCCCCGTACCATCACCGTCGGCTACGCCGAAGGACTGGTCATCACCGCCTGTGTGCAGGAACTGCGCCGCCGGCACCCCGACGGCCGGGTCCGCACCCGGCACCTCGACTGGCGGGACGCGCACGCCCTCGCCGAGGGGCGGCTCGACGCCCTCGTCGCCTACGGACCCCTGGCCTTGCCCACGGACGGCTTCCGGGTGACCAAGCTCCATGAGGAGTCGCGGGTACTCGTCATGTCGGCGAGTCATCGTCTGGCGAACGGGAAACCCGTCAGCCTGCGAGCGCTGTCGGACGAACAACTGGTGACCTGCGTCAGCACTCCGGTCGTGTGGAGCACGCCCAAGCCGGTCGGCGACCGCCCGGCACCACCCCCGCCCGCGATCGACGACAGCTACGAGGACAAACTGGAACTCATCGCCACCGGCCACTGTGTCGCGATCTTCCCTGCCGGCGACCGACGCCCCGCTGTGCGCGAGGACATCGCCCTGGCGCCCGTCATCGACATCGATCCCTGCGAGGTCGTGCTCGTCACGCGCGCTGACGACCCCAACCCGCTGCTCGGATCACTGGAGGACGTCGCACGTACAGTGCTCGGCACGGCCTCCCGCCGGGAGAACGGCGAACTGCCGGTCAACTGACCTGCTGGTCGTCGCTGTTGAGGCGAGCGGCTGGTCACGGACGCTCATTCCGCGGCCTTTCTCCCACCGGTCCCGCGACCGGCGACCGGAGGGGTGCGCGGCCGTAGGCGTTCCCCTTGCGGCCCGAACAAGATCAGATACTCGACCGGTCCGGCGGATCCGGCGTTCGCGACTCCGTGGGGGACGCGGGTGTCGAACTCGGCGGTGTCTCCGGCGGTCAGGACGAGGTCCTGGTCACCGAGTGCGAGCCACAGCCGCCCGTACAGGACGCACAGCCACTCGTAGCCCTCGTGGGAGACCTGACGGGGCCGCGCGGGCTGCCGTTCGACGGCAGGCAGGACGTGCTTGTGGGCGTGCAGGCCGCCGACGTACCGGGTGAGCGGCAGCACCTCCTTGCCGTCGCCGAAGCTCAGCGGCGCCGGGGGGCGCGGCTCGGCCGCCGGGACGGTTGCGGTACCGGCCAGTTCGTCCAGAGAGACGCCGTACTCCTTCGCCAGCCGCAGCACCACCTCCAGGGTGGGCTTGCGCCGGCCGGTCTCGATCCGCGACAACGTGCTCGGTGAGATGCCGGTCGCACAGCTGATGTCGGCGAGCGTGGCGCCGTGCTGCTCGCGCGCGACTCGCAGCCTGGGCCCCATCGCCGCCATTGTGCCGTCCACCTCGTCGACTGCCACCGTGACCGTTCCTCCCGACCGCCGCTCCCACCGTACGGCCGCCAGCTTGCCAGAATGGCAAGCCTGATCGCGTCGGGCGGGCTCCGCGCCGCATGATCCACGGGTAACCGCGTCTGCCCGCGAACCGAGGAGAAGCCCCCATGCGATCCGAACCGACCGCCGCGCTCCGCCACCGCACCGTCGAGGCCCCGGCCGGACGCCTGCACCTGGTCGAGCAGGGCACCGGTCCGCTTGTCCTGCTCGTCCACGGATTCCCGGAGTCCTGGTACTCCTGGCGCCACCAACTCCCGGCCCTGGCCGCGGCCGGGTACCGAGCGGTGGCGATCGACGTGCGGGGCTACGGCCGTTCCTCCAGGCCGGAGGCGACCGATGCCTACCGGATGCTCGACCTGGTGGAGGACAACGTCGCCGTCGTGCGCGCCCTCGGCGAGGAGAACGCGGTGGTCGTCGGCCACGACTGGGGCTCCAACATCGCCTCCGCCTGCGCCCTGCTCCACCCCGAGGTCTTCCGCGCCGTCGGCCTGCTGAGCGTCCCCTACGCGCCGCCCGGCGGCCCCCGCCCCACCGACGTCTTCGACCGGATCGGCGGCCCCGAGCAGGAGTTCTACGTCTCCTACTTCCAGGAACCCGGCCGCGCCGAAGCGGAGATCGAGCCCGATGTCCGGGGCTGGCTCGCGGGCTTCTACGCGGCCCTGTCCGCCGACACCATGCCCGCCCAGGGGGAACCCGACCCCCACTTCCTCGCCCGCGGCGGCCGACTGCGCGACCGCTTCCCCGCCGGCCCGCTCCCGGCCTGGCTGAGCGAGGACGACCTCGACGTCTACGCCGGGGAGTTCGAGCGCACCGGCCTGACCGGCGCCCTCAACCGCTACCGCAACATGGACCGCGACTGGGAGGACCTCGCCCCCTACCGCGGAGCCCCGATCAAACAGCCAGCCTTGTTCGTCGGCGGCGCACTGGACGCCTCCACCACCTGGATGGCCGACGCCATCGACGCCTACCCCATCACGCTCCCCGCCCTGTCCGCCTCCCACCTCCTGGACGGCTGCGGCCACTGGATCCAGCAGGAACGCCCGGACGAAGTCAACAGCCTGCTGACCGACTGGCTTTCCGGCATCCAGGGCTGAACCAGGTGATTCACACCCGCGGGGGTGCTCGAAAACTCCCCGTTCGACCCGGGCTCGCCCGGAGGCTACCCACTTGAACACCGAATTCGAACAGCACCATCATCGGACACCTGCCCTGCGAAGCCACCGAACTCCCCCTCCGAGCAGGCGACTTGCCCAGTGGAGTCGCCCCGACCCAGCAGCCCCACCCGACCGAGCGATGAGCCCTCCCGGTGATCGACTTCAACGTGCTGACCGACCTGGCTCTCCGCGAGGGCATCGAGCGGATCGGCGCCGGCGTGGTGGTCCGCGACGCCTCCGGCCGCGTCCTGATGATCCGCCGGTCCGCACACGACGGCCTGCCGGGCCGGTGGGAGTACCCGAGCGGCGACGTCGAGCACGACGAGGAGCCCGTGGAGGCCGGCGCGGCGCGGGAACTGGCCGAGGAGACCGGCCTCACCGGCCTGCCGCTCGACTACGCGCGACACCTGGACCTCACCGACCGACACGGCCTGCGCGTCCGCCAGTTCGTCTTCACCACCGCCGTACCGGACGGCACCCCGGTCGTCCTCTCCCCCGACCACGACGACCACCGATGGGCCGTCCCCGACCGGCTCCCGCCGACCGGCGACGGGCAGCGCGCGGTGATCGGGTGGCTCACCGACCGCCTGGCCCTGCCCGGCTGGCAACCGGCCGGCGGCTATCTCACCACCATCGCCCGGCCCAGCTCCTACGGTTGCTTCCTCGTCACCGACCCGCAGGGCCGGGTCCTCGGGCTGCGCTCCACCGTCGACCCCGGCGTGTGGAACTTCCCCGGCGGCAACGTCGAGCACGGCGAGACACCGTTCGCCACCGCCCTGCGCGAGGCCCGCGAGGAACTGGGCCTCGACCTCGCCGCCGAGAACCCCGAGGTCGTCGCCCGCAGACGCCTGGTCGCCGTCATCCACGAGCAGGCCGACGCCGAACACCCCGTGCCGGCCTGCGGCCACGTCTTCGACGGCGGCGTCCTCACCGCCGAGCAGCAGGCCCGGATCCGCCTCGATCCCTCCGAGCACACCGAGTTCCGGTTCGAGACGGCCCACGACTGGCGCTCCCGGATGACCCCCGCCCGCTACCAGCGGCTCCGGCAGGTGCTGCGCGCCCACCGCTGCGGTGTCCCGCTCTACCTGGAGCGCCCCGCCCCGGACGGCGACGACTTCGAGGGCGTCCTGGTCTTCGTCACCGACCGCGCGGGCCGCCTGCTGATGCACCTGCGCGAGGACCGGCCGGGCATGCCCTGGCCCGGCCACTGGACTCCGATCGGCGGCTGGCGCGAGGCCGACGAGAGCGCCCGGGAGAGCGCGGTGCGCGAGGTCCGGGAGGAGGCCGGCATCGAGATCACCGGGCCGCGCGCCCTCCCCGACCCGCACCACGACCTCGGCCTCCCGCTCACCCGCGTGCTGCACGCCATCTGGGACGGCCCCGAGAGCGACCTGCGCCTCGGCAACGAGGGTCTGGCCGTGCGCATGGTCCCCCTCGACGAGGTCCTCGCCCTCAAGGTGCCGCCCTACCTGCACCACTACCTGCCCCTGCTCGCCGCAACGGCCGACCACCCCACCGGGAGCACGTCATGACCCGCCCCGACGACACCGGGACGCCCCACGTCATCGCGGCGGATCCGCTGACGCTCGTCGTCGGCGTCCACCTCGTGCTGACCGACCGCGGCACGGTACTGCTCGGCCTGCGCCGCAACACCAGCTACGCCGCCGGTCTGTGGCACCTCCCCGCCGGGCACATGGAGCCCGGCGAGCCGGTCACCCGCTCCATGACGCGCGAGGCCGAGGAGGAACTCGGCATCCTCATCGCCGAGGACGACCTCACGCTCGTCCACACGCTGCACCACCTCGACACCGACCACGGCCGCCTCCAGCTCTTCTTCCGTCCGGCCCGCCACACCGGACAGATCCGCAACGCGGAGCCGCACAAGTGCGAGGAACTCCGCTGGTGGCCGCTCAACCGCCTGCCGGCCGACACCGTCCCCTACACCGTCCACGCCCTCGGTGAGATCGCCCGCGGCAACCCGCTCTCCACCGTCGGCCGGCCGACACCACCGCAGCCGCCCGCCCGCACCGTCCCGCACCGACCGGACCGGCCGGACCGGCCCGCACCGACCGCCTGAAGCACCCGTCCGCCCAGCCGACCTGGAGGTAGCACCGTGGAGAGCCTTCGCCAAGCCGTCGCCGTGATCGCCCACGACCGGGAGCGGAGCCGGATCGCGATGGTCCACTACGCCGCGCACGGCTGGAGCACGACGCCGGTGTGGACGATCCCCGGCGGCAAGGTCGAGGTCGGTGAGCGCCTCGACGAGGCCGCCGCCCGCGAGCTGCGGGAGGAGACCGGGCTGCTCGTCGAGGCGGAGGAGCTGCGGCTCGTGCACACGGTCCAGGTCGCCGACGGCTGGGACGGCCGGGGCCCGTTCCTGCTGTCGGTCTTCCTCGCCACCGCGTGGCGCGGCGAGCTGGCGAACACCGAGCCGGACAAGCACCTCGACGTGGTCTGGTCCCCCGCCGACCGGCTGCCGCTTCCGATGTTCCCGACGGCCCACGCCGCCCTCACCGACCACCTCTCCGGCGGAAGGGGCTTCTCCACCCACGGCTGGGGCGACGGGCACTTCGACCCCCGCTCGCTGATCGGCGCGTGACGGCGGTGGGCCGACACCGCCGACCGCCCGACCCCCGGCTCCCGACCGACGCCGACGCCGACACCGACGCCCGGCTGCGCGCCATCGCCGAGGGGCGGCCCGTCGTGGAGGAGGGCGTGGTCGTCTTCCCGGGCAGCACCGTTCCGTACGGCTACCGCACCGTGCACAGACCGGACGGCGCGACCGACCGTCACCTCGTCCGCCTGGACCCCGCGCCCTCCCCCTGACCGCCCACGCCGGGGACACCGGCCCGTCGGTCCTCCGGCCCACCCGTCGGGACGGAGGTGGGGCCCGCGGACGCGATCCGCGGGCCCCACCCGCCCCCGGCACCCTGTGGTCAGTGCAGCCAGGGCTGGTAGTTCGGGTTGTCCACGCAGCCGGACTCGACCAGCGAGGCGGTGGCCCGGTCGACCGGGCAGGCCCGGCGGATGAAGTGCCGGTCCACGCCGCCGGGGAACGCGACCTCCACCTGGTCGGCGTACTGGTGCTGGTCGCCGATGGTCTCGTTGACGACGATGCCGCCGGGGGCGTCGACGAAGTAGTCCCAGGGCACCTTCTTCCACTTCTTGTAGAGCGCGGCGTCGTAGGTGGTGCTGACGAACGGCGAGGGCTGGTTCTGCAGGACGTAACTGGTGATGTCGTACTGGCCGTTGACGGTGTCCTTCGCGGCGAAGCCCTGCTCGAAGATGACGGACGGGTCGCGGCCGTCGGAGCGGAAGAGCGGGTGGCAGTCCTTGCGCCAGTGCGGTGCGGGGGTGATGCGGGGTACGTCCACCTGGCGGTCCACGGCGGCGTAGAGCGGGTCCGGGCCTTCCGGGATGCTCCGGAAGCTGCCGGGCGGGAGAGTGAGGGCCGGCCCGGTGGCGCAGTCGTCGGCGCGCAGTTCGGCCTCGTCGGCGAAGTCGATGCGGCGGCCGTCCAGGACGATGGCGACGGCCTTGGTGCCGAGTTCGCGGACGATGAGACCGTCGCACTGGGGGCCGCTCCAGAGCGCCTTCCCACCGGGGTCGAGGCAGCGGAACGGCGCGGCACCCGCAGTGGCCGCAGGGGCCGCGACGGCGAGGCTCCCGGGGGTGAGGACGACCGCACAGGCGAGGGCAACTGCGCTGGCGGCAGTGCGAATTCGAATGTTGATCACAAACGCTACCCTGGCCGCCGTACGTCCCGGAGGCACCGCAACCCACCGGATCGAGGGCGTGTCCGCGCTTCCGGTTGACGCTCTCACCCGCCCGCGTCCGCCGTGGAGCGACTCCGCGCACCCGGGCACGTGCGGCATTGTCAGAGGCGCTTGGCAAGATGATCCCCATGCTCGCCATCCGTCCTGACCAGTACCGTGACACCCCGCCCGCACCACCCGACGTCCGGGGTGACTTCGAGGTGCACCTGACCGTGGAGGCCGGCGCCGCCGAGGCGCTGGCCGCCTGGGCCGAGGGCCACGGCGTGAAGTTCACCCAGATCCTGCTGGCCCGCGGCGCGGCACCGTCGCAGCCGATGCTCACGCTGCGCGCCGGCGGCACACTGGCGGAGGTCGCCGCGGAGACCGCCCGGGCCGGCGGCCGACTGGCACGGGCCGGGTTCACCGTCCTGCGGGCGAAGATCGAGGCCACGCCGTGGGCCCAGGGCGTCCCGGCCTCGGACGAGGACGCCGCGGCGCACGGGCCCGGCCGGTACTTCGAGCACCACGTCAAACTGCTGCTCCCGGGCCCGGTCCCCGATTCGGCTCCCGCCCGCCTCACCGCCCTCGCCAAACTGGCCGTCCGGCACGGCGCGCACCTGTCGCGCAATCCGCGCCGGGTGCGCGAGGACGGCCGCTGCGAGTGGTTCGTGACCCAGCGCTGCCGACTGGTCGGTCTGGGCACCGCGGGCCGCCGGCTGGAGGCACTGCTGCACGACCTCGCCGCCGACGGCCACGAAGTGGTTTCGGCGGAACGCGAGTTCGTCGTCGTGGACAGCGACGAGGCGCTGGACGCGGGGTGGATCACCGAGCACGGACACGGCACCGGGCACGGACACGGCACCGGGCCGTACGGAGAGGGAGAGTCGATATGACCGAGAGCCAGTCCCAGTCGCCGGTGGCGTGGGAGAGACTGCAGTACGGGCCGTGGGAGGGCCTGCGGCTGCCCGGGCAGCCGCCGTCGGAGGACGTCCGCGAGGAGCAGGACCTCCCGAGGAGCCTGCGGCCGATCGACGACGAGTCGGTGAGCCAGCAACCGGTCTTCGATCCCGCACTCGCCGGGTACGTCCGGGCCCTTCGCCCCAGCGAGCCCGCCTTCGCCGACCCGCAGCTCGCCGAGCGCTGGTCCGCGGCGCGGCGCGAGGCGCTGAACACCGCGCTGTCCGCCGTCGCCGCCTCGCCGTGGGCCGAGCACCTGGTGCTGCGCGGCAGCGTCCTGCTCCGGGCCTGGTACGGCGAGCAGGCGCGGGAGCCCGGCGACCTGGACTTCGTGGTCCGTCCGACGGACTGGGAGCTGGAGGACGAGCGCACCGAGCGCATGCTCCAGGAGCTCGCGGCCGGCGCCGAGCGGCTCTCGGGCGCGGTCCGGCTGCACGCCGACCAGGCACTCAGCGACGAGATCTGGACGTACAGCAGGATCCCCGGCCGCAGGCTCGTCCTGCCGTGGACGGCGCCGGGCGTCCCCGGCGGGACGGTCCAGCTCGACTTCGTCTTCACCGAGCACCTGCCCGTCCCGCCGCAGTCCTACCGGCTCCCCGGTGTCACCGGCCCGCTGTTCGGGGCCACGCCCCAGCTCTCCCTCGCCTGGAAGATCCTCTGGCTGGTCTCGGACAACCACCCGCAGGGCAAGGACCTCTACGACGCGCTCCTGCTCTCGCGCACCGCCGAGGTCCCCTACGACCTGCTCCGGCAGGTCTTCACCCAGTCCGAGGAGAGCTGGTCGCGCTGGCCGGTCCTCCCCCGGTCGATCGCCGAACTCGACGTCGACTGGGACGAGTTCACCAAGGACTATCCGCGGTTCGCCGAGCCCGTCGAGGAGTATCCGGGCCGGCTGCTCACCGCCCTCCGGCCGACCTTCGCGGGCCTCGGTGAGTACGCGCTGCGCGCCCGGTGGCTGGCCCCCGTGACGGAGGAACTGCGGACGATGCTGGCCGTCGAGGGCATGGACAGGGTCCAGCACTGGATGACCCGGCACCACCTGTTCTCGGACAACAGCCTGGTGATCACCCGTGAACTGCTCGGCGGCGACCTCGACGGCGCCCGTCGCGTGATCGCCGCCCACCTGGCCGACCAGCCGGGTCGGTCGACCGACCACCTGGAGGAGGCCGCCGCCCGCTACGCCACCGAACTGGCCGACGGCCACCGCGCCGCCGCCGACCCGTCCTGACGGGAGCGCCGGCCCGCGACCGGTCAGGTGGCCGAGGTCCCTGACCTCGGCCACCTGACCCGCGCCGCGAGTGGCGCTCGTCCTACCGACCACTCCCCTCGTCCTCCCGGACCGGCAGGGTCCGCTGGTCCTTCCGGGTCCGCTGGTCCGGCACGGTCCGCTGGTCCTGCCGGGTCCGCCGCGCGGGGACGCCGGTGCGCTCGTTCTGCAGGTCCCACAGTTCCCTGAACCGGCCTCCCTCCTCGGCCACCAGCTCGGCGAACGTGCCCTCCTGGAGGACCTTTCCGTCCTCCAGGACCACGATCCGGTCGGCGACGGCCACGTTGGTGAGCCGGTGGGTGACCAGGACGACCGCCCGTTCCCGCGCGACCGCCCGCAGGTTCTGGAAGATCCGGTGCTCGGCGCGCGGGTCGAGGGCGGCCGTCGGCTCGTCCAGGACGAGCAGCCCGGCCTCGCGGTGGAACGCCCGCGCGATGGCCAGTCGCTGCCACTGCCCGCCGGACAGCTCCTCGCCGCCCATCCACTCGACCGCCAGCAGGGTGGACAGGCCCCGGCGGAGCCTGGCGACGACGTCGGCCGCCCCCGAGGCGTCCGCGGCGCGCAGCACCGCCGCGTCGCCCTCGGCGGTGGGCTGGCCCAGTGTGATGTTCTCGCGGCAGGTCAGCGGCCAGCGCGCGTAGTCCTGCGGGGCGACGGCGACCTGTCGCCACAGGGCGTGCGGGTCGAGGTCCCGGGTGTCGCGCCCGTCCCAGCGCACCGTGCCGGCGTCGGGCAGGTAGAGCCCTGCCAGGAGCTTGGCGAGGGTGGTCTTGCCGGAGCCGTTCTCCCCCACCAGGGCCAGGATCTCCCCCCGCTCGACGTGGAGGTTCACCCCGTCCAGCACCTTGCGGTCGGAGGCGGGGTAGGCGTAGCCGAGGTTCTCCACCGCGATCCGGCGTGGCGCCCCGGGAGTCTCGGTGCCGCGTTCGAGCCGGTGTCCGCCGGCGGTGTCGAGGAAGCTCGACCAGTCGTCCAGGTACATGCCGGTGCGGAAAAGGTCCGCGCCGTAGCCGACGATGCCCCGCAGGCTGGTGCCGACGGCCGTCAGCGCGAACACGGCCGCCCCGCCGCGCGGCAGGCTCATCCGGCCGGTGCTCACCAGCCACAGCATCGCCGCCCACACGACCGCGCCGCCGAGGCCGGAGGCGGCGGCACCGATCACCGACACCCGGGCGCTCTGCATCGCCGCCCGCCGCGAGCTGGCGTCCAGCCGCCGGCCCACCTGGTCGTACTTGGCGAGGAGGAACTCGCCCATGGTGTCGGAACGGACCTGGTCGGCGTTGCGCTTGACGTGGATGTACCAGCGCAGGTTGGCCATGATCCGGCGATCGCCGATGGTGGCCCGGTTCGCCAGGAACTGCACCCGGGCGGCGTGCACCGACGCGATGCCCTGGGGCAGTGCCGCGATCACCAGCAACGGCAGGAGGGCGGGGTGGAGCACGGTCAGCACGCCGGCCGCGCCGAGCAGCGAGGCGAGGGAGGCGAGCAGGTTCTGCGCCTCCCCGACGATGTCCACGCAGACCTCGGCACCGCGGTCCGCGGCCTCCAGCTCGTCGTTGTAGCCGGCGTGGTCGTAGGCCGTCAGTTCGGCCGCCACGGTGGCGCGCAGCACCTCGGCCTCCGCCGCCCGGGAGATGCGCGGCGACAGGTGGATGGTGACGGTCCTGATCGTGATGCCCAGCAGGGAGCGGGCGCCGGCCGCCGCCGCGATGACGAGGATCGACGGCGCCGCGTGGGCGAGCTTGTCCTCGACCCGGCCGGGGCCGAACAGCGCCGAGATCGTGCCGGTGGTCGCGAACAGCCCGGCCGCGCCGAGCACCGCGGACACGGCCTGGCAGGTCAGGAGCAGCCCGACGGCGCCACGGTCGATGCGCCAGCCGAGGCGGAACGCACGGACGACGAGTGCGGGCAGGCGGCGGGCCATCGCGCTGACGCTGATCGCCTCGATCGCCTCGATGCGGCGTCCGTCGGCGAGCCACCGCAGTTCCTCGTCGGCGGTGGCGGCCCCGGCCGCCGTCGTCGCGGCGCTCAAGCGGTCGCCTCCTTCCGCGGCTCCTCGTACGGCTGCTCGTACGGCTCGTCGCGCGGCTCCTCGTACGACGCGGGCGCCGCCGTGGCGGGTGGGACGTGGATCGCGGGGGCGGGGTGACAGGCCACAGATCCTCCAGACACAAGAGCGGCGCGCGGGTGCGCCGGACCCGACCGAGGGGAGAACACAAGTCGGCTTTCCCAAGGCCGAGTTGACGGTTTCCAGGGAGTCGGCCGGTACGGGCCGACGGCGTCCGATGATGGTGCTGTTCGAATCCGGCGCTCAAGTGGATTACCTCCGGGCGAGCCCGGGTCGAACAGGGACATTTCGAGCACGCTCCGGGCACGGCCGGGCCCGTACTCCCGGCGGTCGCGCACGGGATCGGGACGGCCCCGGAGCCCAGTGGGCAGACGGCGAGAGCCTGTTCGAGCGCACCCCCGGGAGGCTTCGAGGTGGTCGCGGCAGGTGAGGAGGGCCCACAGCGCACAGCCGTCGTCGGATTCATCCGTTCGGCTGGTCAGGCACCCGGGCAGGTTTCGGGCATCGGGAAACCCGGGGGCGACTCGACGCCCCCGGGCGCACCAGCGCCTCAGAACCTCAGCGCCAGGTGACCGGCAGGCGTTCGGGGCTGCGGGTGGTCCGGCCGAGCAGCCAGGTGACCGGCTCGGCGGGGCGGGCGAGCCGGAGGCCGGGCAGGGCGGTGGTGAGCCGCTGCAGGGCCTCACGCATCTCCAGACGGACCCGCCAGGCGCCGAGACAGTGGTGCGGGCCGGCGCTGAAGGCGAGGGTGGGGGCGGCGAGCGGAGCGCCGAGGTCGTCGTCCAGGCCGTCCGGGAACACCGCGCGGTCGCGGTTGGCGCTGTTGATGCTGACCGCCACGACGGCGTCGACCGGGATCACCCGCCCGCCGAGTTCGACCGGTTCGACGGCACGGCGGGTGGTGGTCTCGTCGTCGCCCAGCGGGATGAAGTGCAGGAGCCGTTCGGTGGCCCGTTCCGCGGTGCCCGGGTCGGCGAGGCTCGGCCAGGAGTCCCGGCGCTCGCCGAGCAGGTAGACGAGGGCGTTGCCGAGCGACCCGGACGCGCTGTCGTTGCCGCTGGCGAGCAGGCCGCAGACCAGCCGGCTCTCCGGGATCCCGCCGTCCTCGTCGGCGGTCCGCACGAGCCGGCCGACCAGGTCCTCGCCACGCTCACGGCGGCGGCGGGCGATCAGGTCGGCGGCGAAGGCGGTGAACTCGGCGAGTTCGGCGGCGGTGCCGTCGCCTCGGCCGCCGGCGGCCAGGAAGGCCTCCGTCCAGCGGTGCACGTCGGCCTCGTCCGCCCCGCCCGGGCCGCCCAGCCCCATCAGCCGGCTGGTCACCGCGAAGGGCACCGGCTGGGTGAAGCCGGCGACCAGATCGGCGGGCGGGCCGGCCGCCACCAGGGCGTCCACGGCGTGCTGGACGGTCTCGGCGACCCACGGCCGCCAGGTCTCGACGGCACGCGGGGTGAACGCCCGCTGGACGGTGACCCGCAGTCGCCGGTGATCGGTCCCGTCCAGGTTGAAGATCGACTCCGGGTTCCCGATCACCTCCGCGTCCGCGCCGTCGACACCGACGGCGCGCAGGTCGTCCCGGGTGAAGCGCGGATCGGTCAGGACCTGGCGGACGTCCCGGTAGCACGTCACCAGCCAGGCGGGGGCCCCATCGGCCAGCACGGTCGGGCGGGGCGGCCGGGCAGGCTGGAAGGGGATCCGGTGCAGCGGGGGAAGGACGGTGCTCGTGCTGGCGGGTGCGATGACGGGGCTCCTTGCCGTGCGTGCGGACCGTGAGAGCGGGGTGCCGACCCCCGGCCCTCCAACTCTCCTGTCCGGCAGGTCGGTACGGCACATGTCTACGGGCAGCCGCAGGCGCGGGACCACCGCCGCACCCGGCTGTCACCCACCCGTGGGGCCGCGGGCACCGGACGGTTGACCGGGCGGTTGACCGGAAGCTTGACACGGCGGCGGAGCGCCGGCCGAGGTCCGGTCGTCGCCGGTCGGACGGCCGGACCGATAATGGACCGAACGATTCCGTGGGTGAGAGGTGACGCATGGCCAGCAGGTTGCGGGTGCTGAGGAAGCAGAACAGGCTCAGCCTGGAAGCACTCGCCGAGCAGGTCGGCGTGACCAAGAGCTACCTCTCCAAGGTCGAGCGCGGCATCAGCGACCCGTCGATCTCGATCGCGCTCAAGCTGGCCCACGCCCTCAAGGTCGACGTCGGCCGGCTCTTCTCGGACGAGGTGGAGCCCGAGCTCGTCACCGTCGTCCGGGCCGGCGAGCGCACCCCCGTCGGCACCGGGGCCGGCTCCGAGGCCTCCCGCTACGAGGGCATCGCGACCGGCCTCAGCGGCAAGCAGATGGTGCCGTTCATGATGTACCCGCCGACCGAGCCGACGGACTCGCCCTTCAAGTCGCACACGGGCGAGGAGTTCTTCTTCGTCCACGCGGGCACCGCCGTCCTGGAGTTCCCCGAGCAGAGCGTCGAACTCGGGCCCGGGGACAGCGTGTACTTCAACTCGGCCCTGCCCCACCGCTGCCGGAGCACCGGACCGGAGCCGGCCGAGATCCTCGTGGTCATCCACGACGATCCGGACGGCTCCTCGGACCGGGTTCCCACCCTGCCCTGACGGCCCTCGGCGCTCAGCCCTCGGCGCTCAGACCCCCGCGCTCAGGCCTTCGCCCCGGCGTCGGCCGCCAGGGCGCCCCCCGCCTCCGACAGCAGCGCGGCCAGCCGCGCCGTCCGCACCTCGTCCAGCGGCAGCAGCGGGCGCCGGGGCTCGCCGACGTCCAGGCCGCTCAGCGCCAGGCCCGCCTTCACGGTGGTCGGCAGACCACCGCCGACCAGGAACTGCAGCAGCGGCAGCTGCCGGTAGAACACCCGGCGGGCCGCGTCGAGGTCGGAGTCGCGCACCGCCCGGTACAGCTCGAGGGTGAGTTCGGGGATGACGCACGGTGCCGCCGTGCACCAGCCGGCCGCGCCGGCCGCGAACGCCTCCAGTGCCATCGGGTTGGACCCGTTGTAGAACGGCAGGGCGCCGTCGGACAGTTGGGCCAGCCGGTGCATCCGCTGGATGTCGCCGCTGCTCTCCTTGACCATGGTGATGTTCTCCACCCGGTCGACCAGCCGGTGCATGAGTTCCGGGCTGAGGTCGACCCCGGCGGTGGCCGGGTTGTTGTAGATCATCAGCGGGATGCCGACCGCGTCGGCGATCTCGGTGTAGTGCCGGGTGACCTCGCGCTCGTCCAGCCTCCAGTACGACAGCGGCAGCACCATCACCACGTCGGCACCGGCCTTCTCGGCGAACCGGGCACGGCGGACGGCGCTGCGGGTGGTGAGGTCGGCGATGCCGACGACGGTGGGCACCCGGCCCGCGACGGCCGACACCGCCGCCTCGGTGACGTCGTACCACTCCTGGTCGTCGAGGTAGGCGCTCTCGCCGGTGGACCCCAGCGGGGCGATGGCGTGGCAGCCGGAGCCGACCAGCCGGTCGATCAGTTCGGCGAGCCGGACGAGGTCCAGGCCGCCGTCGACGGCGGAGAACGGGGTCACCGGGTAGGCGATGATCCCCTCGAGGGCGGTACCGGCAGAAGTACTGGCAGAAGTGGCGATGGGCATTTCAGGAGTCCTTCCGGTTGACGAGGGCGTCGCCGTGGCCGGCCCGCAGGGCGCGGCGGGCGTAGTAGGAGAAGTTCGCCTGGCCGCGCTTGGGGGTGGAGATCCAGTCGTGCGCCTCCTTGGCGAGCAGTTCGGGGATCTCCTGGATCTTCCCGGCGGCACTGGCCAGGAGCTGCAGCTTCGCCGCCCGCTCGAAGAGCAGGGCCAGCGTGCACGCCTCCTCGACGGTCCCGGTGGCAACCAGCTGGCCGTGGTGCGCGAGCAGCAGGGCGCGCTTGTCGCCGAGGGCGGCGGCGATGATCTCGCCCTCCTCGTTGCCGACCGGGATGCCGGGCCACTTCTCCAGGAACGCGCAGTCGTCGTACAGCGGGCACATGTCCATGTGCGACACGACCAGCGGGGTCTCCAGCATCGACAGCGCGGAGATGTGCAGCGGGTGGGTGTGGATGATGCAGTTGACGTCCGGGCGGGCCCGGTAGACCCAGCTGTGGAACCGGTTGGCCGGGTTGGCCATCCCGTCGCCCTCCAGGACGGTGAGGTCCTCGTCGACGAGGAGCAGGTTGTCCTCGGTGATCTCGTCGAAGCCCAGGCCCAGGCGCTGGGTGTAGTAGGTGCCAGGACGCTCGGCCCGGGCGGTGATCTGGCCGGCCAGCCCGGAGTCGTGCCCGGCGTCGAACAGGATGCGGCAGGTCAGTGCGAGCTTCTGTCGCACCGTCCAGGCGCTGTCGGGTATCACGGCCCGCATCCGGTGATGGGCCAGGTTCACGAGGTCGGACTTGCCCGTCTGGAACGTGTCGGCCATGCCGTGGTTCTCCTTCGCTCTACGGTCGCGGCGGTCCTCAAGGGCTCTCATGGGCGCTCATGGGCGCTCATGGGCGCTCATGGGCGCTCATGGGCGCTCAAGGGTGCTCAACGGCACTGAGGGACGCCCGAGAGCGCCCTCGCCGAGTCGAGTCGAGGACACCTTCTTGACTTTAGGACACCTTGTGTCCTTGCGTCGACCGTTCACCCCGCGACTCCTCGAACGGCCCGGTCGCGCCGTCACGGCACGCCGAAGCCCACGCGGGCGCCGAACCGGTTCCCGACGTCAGGGTCGGGTCGCCTCGGCGCGCCGCGCGGGCGGGTGTCACGGACCGGAGGTCAGCGCACGGTGACGGCGAAGACGGGCGAGGCGGTGGTTCCGCTGATGATGCGCAGCTCGTTCAGGCCCTTGATGCCGAGCTTCACGCCGAGGGAGTAGGAGCCGGTACGGGTCGTGGCGACGGACGCGGGCAGGCTGACCCACGCGCCGTGCTGCTTCTGCTGCAGGGTCACCGTGGTTCCCGCCGTGAGGCCGGTGGTCGTGCCGGTGACACGGAACAGCTGCCACGCCGGGACGGAGTCGACCGACGGCGTGGCGGTGATGCCGGCCCGCACGGCGGCCGCCGGCGGGACGGCCGGGGCGACGGCGACGGGCTGGGTGACGAGGGCGGACGGGGCAGCGGCCGCCGACGGGGCAGCGGGGGCGGGGGCGGGCTGGGAGGCCGGCGCGGCCGCCATCGCGGCGCCCGCCAGGGCGAGGGAGAGGGCGCTGAGGGTGGCCACGGCGGCCAGGCGCAGGGAGTTCCGCTTGGAGACGATCACGGGTACACCTCTTTCAACGGAGGGTCCGGCCCGAAGACATGAGCGGTGCGACTCGGGCGCTGTCGTCCACAGAGACGCCCCGCTCCGCACTCAGGTTGTGGACGAAACGTCACCATCGTGTCACAGCAAGTGAGTTCGCGGGTCCGAATGCCGAAGGAGCGTCGCGAAGGAGAGGGTCGCGGGGGTGGACTTCCCGCGCGGCGCGGGCGAGTTGGCTAGAATGCGCGGGCCTGGCGTGATCACCGATGAAGGGGCGGGGAATGAGCACCGACGAGACCGTGGCGACGGCCGCCGAGTACGGGTCCGAGGAATCGGCAGCCCTGCACATACGCCAGGACATTCCGCACAGCGCCCGGATGTACGACTACTTCCTCGGCGGCAAGGACAACTTCGCGGTCGACCGCGAAGCCGCCGAACGCGTCCTGACCGTCTTCCCCACCATGCGCACCGCGGTCCACGCCAACCGCGCCTTCATGCACCGCGCCACCCGGGCCCTGGCCCGACGCGGCCTGCGCCAGTGGCTGGACATCGGCACCGGCATCCCCACCTCGCCGAACCTCCACGAGGTCGCCCAGGCCGTGGAGCCGTCGGCCCGCGTGGTCTACGCCGACAACGACCCCGTCGTCCTGGCCCACTCCCGTGCCCTGATGACCAGCACCCCCCAGGGCCGCACCGCGTACGTCCACGGCGACGTCCACGACCCGGCCGGCATCCTGTCCACCCCCCAGGTCGCCGAGACGCTCGACCTCTCCCGGCCCGTGGTCCTCTCGATGGTGGCCCTGCTCCACTTCGTCCCCGACCTCGACGACGCCCACGCCATCGTCAAGCACCTCCTGGACCCCCTGCCGGCGGGCTCCGCGCTCGTCCTCTCGCACGCCACCGCCGAGCTCGACCCGGCCGGCGCCTGCAAGGTGGAGGAGATCTACAACCAGGCCGGCACCTCCCTCCGGCTGCGCCCCAAGGCCGAGTTCGCGACCTTCTTCGACGGCCTCGACCTCCTCGGCCCCGGCATCGTCCCCGCCCACCGCTGGCACGTCGACGACAGCGGCACCCCCGCGGACACCCTCCCCGCCACCGTCACCGACGCCCAGGTCTCCTTCTACGCGGCCGTCGCCGTCAAGCCCTGATACCCGCCGGGTCGGGGGCAGCGGAGGGCCGGCCGAGGACGGCGCCCCGCAGTGCCCCCGGGAGGCGGCGTCAGACGGCGTTCAGGCCGTGCGCCGCGAAGATCGCCCGGGCTTCGGCGGTCTGCTCGGGGGTGGGGGCAGGGGTCCCGGCGAGCGGGAAGTCGAGGCCGAGCGCACGCCACTTGGGGGCGCCGAGCCGGTGGAAGGGCAGGACGTCGACCCGGGTGACGTTGCCGAGCGAGGCGGCGAAGGCGGCCACGCCCTCGACGTTCGCGGCCGGGTCGGTGAGCCCGGGAACGAGGACGAAGCGGACCCAGGTCTCCTTGCCGAGGTCGGCCAGGCGGCGGGCGAACTCCAGGGTGGGGGCGAGCTCCTGTCCGGTCACCCGCCGGTAGAGCGCGCGGTCCCAGGACTTGATGTCGAGCAGGACGAGGTCGGTGTCGGCGAGAAGGGCGTCCGTGGCACGACCGCCGAGGTACCCGGAGGTGTCCAGCGCGGTGTGCAGGCCGAGTTCGTGCTTGAAGCGGTGCAGCAGTTCACCGGTGAGGACCGGTTGGAGCAGCGGTTCGCCTCCGCTGATGGTGGCGCCGCCGCCGGAGGCGCGGATGAAGTCCGTGTACTTCGCCGCCTCGTGGACGATGCCGTCGGCGGTGGCTCGGTGGCCGTCGCGCATGTGCCGGGTGTCGGGGTTGTGGCAGTACAGGCAGCGCAGCGGACAGCCGGCCAGGAAGAGGACGAAGCGGGTGCCGGGGCCGTCGACGCCGGTGGACAGGTCCCAGGAGTGCAGCATTCCCCCGGCGGGCCGGCGGGTGACGGCCGCGGCCGGGGTGACCGGGGTGGCCGCCGTCACGGCCGTCACGGGAAGGCCGAGCGGGCAGGCGAAGCGGTCGGGTCGAGCCATGGTGGGGCCTCCGGAACGGCGGCGCCGGCGCCCCGTGGTCGGGGAGGGCGCCGGTGCCGCGTGGCTGGTCGCGCCTACAGCGCGTCGTGGAAGGTGCGGCCGATCACGTCGAGTTGCTGCTCGCGGGTGAGCCGGACGAAGTTGACCGCGTAGCCGCTGACCCGGATGGTGAGCTGCGGGTAGTTCTCCGGGTGGGCCATGGCGTCCAGCAGGGTGTCCCGGTCGAGGACGTTGACGTTCATGTGGAAGCCGTGGCACGTGGTGTAGCCGTCCAGCACACCGACCAGGTTGCCGACCCGCTCCTCGGGGGTGCGGCCGAGCGCGTCCGGGGTGACGGTGTTGGTGAGCGAGATGCCGTCCTCGGCGTGCGCGTAGGGGAGCTTCGCGACCGACAGCGCGCTGGCCACGTAGCCGTGGGCGTCGCGCCCGTTCATCGGGTTGGCGCCCGGGGAGAACGGCTCGCCGGCCCGCCGGCCGTCCGGGGTGTTGCCGGTCTTCTTGCCGTAGACGACGTTCGAGGTGATGGTCAGGACGGACTGGGTGTGTTCGGCGCCCCGGTAGGCGGGGTGCTTGCGCACCTTCGCCATGAAGTCCTCGACCAGCCGGACCGCGATCCCGTCCGCCCGGTCGTCGTTGTTGCCGTAGGCCGGGTAGTCACCGTCGACCAGGTAGTCGGTGACCAGTCCCGTCTCGTCGCGTACGGGCCGGACCTTGGCGTACCTGATCGCGGACAGCGAGTCGGCGGCCACCGCGAGCCCGGCGATGCCGCAGGCCATGGTGCGCCGGACGGCCCGGTCGTGCAGCGCCATCTCGATCCGCTCGTAGGCGTACCTGTCGTGCATGTAGTGGATGACGTTCAGCGCGTGGACGTACGTCTCGGCGAGCCACTCCAACTGCTGGTCGAAGCGGGCCAGCACCTCGTCGTAGTCGAGCACCACACCGCCCACCGGGGTGGTCGGGGGGCCGACCTGGGCACCGGACAGTTCGTCCCGACCGCCGTTGATCGCGTAGAGGAGGGTCTTGGCGAGGTTGACCCGGGCGCCGAAGAACTGCATCTGCTTGCCGACCTCCATGGCGGAGACGCAGCAGGCGATGGCGGTGTCGTCGCCGAAGCGGGGGCGCATCAGCTCGTCGGACTCGTACTGGACCGAGGAGGTTTCGATGGATACGCGTGCGCAGAACTCCTTGAAGCCCTGCGGGAGTTCCGGCGACCAGAAGACCGTCATGTTGGGCTCGGGCGCCGGGCCCAGGTTGTAGAGGGTCTGCAGGTAGCGGAACGACGTCCGGGTGACCAGGGTCCGCCCGTCCGCGCCCATGCCGCCGATCGACTCGGTGACCCAGGTCGGGTCCCCGGAGAACAGCTCGTCGTACTCGGGGGTGCGGAGGAAGCGGACGATCCGCAGCTTGATGACGAAGTCGTCGACGAGCTCCTGGGCCTGGCGTTCCGTCAGGATCCCCTCGTCCAGGTCACGCTGGAGGTAGACGTCGAGGAAGGTCGAGGTGCGGCCGAGCGACATGGCCGCGCCGTTCTGCTCCTTGATCGCCGCCAGGTAGCCGAAGTAGAGCCACTGGATCGCCTCGCGCGCCGTCGCGGCCGGGCCGGAGAGGTCGTGGCCGTACGCCGACGCCATCTCCTTCAGCTCGCCCAACGCGCGGATCTGCTCGGCGAGTTCCTCGCGCTCGCGGATGGTCTCCTCCAGCCGCGCCGGATCGGTCGGCGGCGCGTCCAGGCCGGCCTTCTCGGCGCGCTTGGCCTCGACCAGCCGGTCCACGCCGTACAGCGCGACGCGCCGGTAGTCGCCGATGATCCGGCCGCGGCCGTAGGCGTCCGGGAGGCCGGTGATCACGCCGGCCCTGCGGGCGGCGAGGATCTCGGGGGTGTACGCGTCGAACACGCCGTCGTTGTGGGTCTTGCGGTACCGGGTGAAGATCTTCTCGAGCTCCGGGTCGACCGGGTAGCCGTAGGTGCTCAGCGCACCGGCGACCATCCGCCAGCCGCCGGCGGGCATGATCGCGCGCCTGAGCGGGGCGTCGGTCTGCAGGCCGACGATCAACTCCCGGTCCCGGTCGATGTACCCGGGTGCGTGCGCGGTGATGCCGGACGGGATGTCGTACGCCACGTCGTACACGCCCCTGGCACGCTCCGCCGGGAAGAGATCGGTGATCCGCCGCCACACCGCGGTGGTCCGCTCGGTGGGGCCGGTCAGGAAGGCCGCGTCGCCCTCGTAGGGGGTGTAGTTGCGCTGGATGAAGTCGCGGACGTCGATCGCGGCCCGCCAGGGCCCGTCCTCGAAGCCGTGCCAGGCGTCGCGCGTCCGCGGCTCCGACTGCTGGATGGTCATGTCCTCGCTCCCGTCTCTGTCTGCCCGCCGCCCTGCTGGTCCGGCGAGGGCCCCGGTCCTGGTCCTGAAGATCCCGCGGGACCGGGGCCGTCGGTACTCAGTCGCCGTAGTAGGCCTGGCGCATCAGCTGCTGCATGTCGGCGATCATCGGCATCCGGGGGTTGGCCGGGGCGCACTGGTCCTCGTAGGCGTTCATGGCCTGCCGGGGCAGTGCGGCGAGGAACGCCGCCTCGTCCACGCCCGCCGCCTTGAAGGAGCGCGGGATGCCGACCCGGTCCCGCAGCTCCTCCACCGCCGCGGCGAGGGACTCGACGCCCTGCTCGGGCGTCGCGGCCGGGAGACCGAGCATCCGGGCGATCGCCTGGTAGCGTTCCGGCGCCGTGTAGCTCCGGTACTTCGGCCAGCCGGTCACCTTGGCCGGCGCGGAGCCGTTCCAGCGGATCACGTGCGGCAGCAGCACGGCGTTGGTGCGGCCGTGGGCGACGTGGAAGGTCGCACCGAGCGTGTGGGCCATGGCGTGCACGGCGCCGAGGAAGGCGGAGCCGAAGGCCATTCCGGCGATCGTGCCGGCGTTGTGCATCCTCTCGCGGGCCTCCGGGTCGTCCGGGCCGTTCAGCACGGCCCGCTCCAGGTGCTCGAAGATCAGCTTGACGCCCTGCAGGGCGAGCCCGTCGGTGAAGTCGTTGGCGTAGACGGAGACGTACGTCTCGATGCAGTGGGTGAGGGCGTCGAAGCCGGTGTCGGCGGTGACGTCCTGCGGCAGGCCGGTCGTCAGGGCCGGGTCGACGATGGCGACGCTCGGGGTGAGGGCGTAGTCCGCGAGCGGGTACTTCTGGCCGGTGGCGGTGTCGGTGATGACGGCGAAGGGGGTGACCTCGCTGCCGGTGCCCGAGGTGGTCGGGATGCAGACCAGCTTGGCCTTCTCGCCCAGGTCGGGGAAGGTGAAGGCGCGCTTGCGGATGTCGAAGAACTTCTCCTTCAGGTCCGCGAACTCCACCTCGGGGTGCTCGTACATCAGCCACATCACCTTGGCCGCGTCCATCGGCGAGCCGCCGCCCAGGGCGATGATGGTGTCCGGTTCGAACTCCCGCATCAGCGCCGCGCCCCGGCGGACGGTGTCGATGCTCGGATTCGGCTCGACCGAGTCGACGACCCGCACCTCGACCGGGTCGCGACGCCGGTCGAGGACGCCCCGGATCCGCTCCAGGTGGCCGATCTCCACCATCGTCCGGTCGGTGACCACGACGATCCGGTGCGCGTTCGGCATGCTCGCCAGGTACTTGATCGAGTCGCGCTCGAAGTAGATCTTCGGCGGGACCTTGAACCACTGCATGTTGGTGTTGCGCCGCCCGATCCGCTTGATGTTGACGAGGTTCAGCGCCGACACGTTCCCGGACACCGAGTTGTGCCCGTAACTGCCGCAGCCCAGGGTCAACGAGGGGGTGAAGGCGTTGTAGACGTCGCCGATGCCGCCCTGCGAGCTCGGCGCGTTCCAGATGATCCGGCAGGCCTTGACCGCGTGCCCGAACTCCTCGACGAACGCCCCGTCCTCGGTGTGCACCGCGGCCGAATGCCCGAGGCCGTCGAACTCCACCATCGCGGAGGCCAGTTCGACTCCGTGGGTACGGCCGTCGGCGGTCAGGACGGCGAGCACCGGGCAGAGCTTCTCCCGGGTCAGCGGCTCCTCGGGCCCGACCCGCTCGCAGTCCACCAGGATCACCGAGGTTTCGGCCGGCACCTCGAACCCCGCCGCCTCGGCGACCTGCGCGGCCGAGCGGCCCACCACCTCGGCGTTCAGCCGACCGCCCGCGCAGGCCGTGCCCTCGCCGGCCCCGAACAGGTGGCGCTCCAGCAGCGCCTTCTCCTCCGCGCTCGCGTGGTGGGCCTTCAGCTTCCGGAACTCGGCGAGCGCCGCGTCGCGGATCTCCCGGTCGAGGATCACCGCCTGCTCGGAGGCGCAGATCATCCCGTTGTCGAACGACTTCGACAGCACGATGTCGTTCACCGCCCGCCGCAGGTCGGCACTGCGCTCGACGTACGCCGGGACGTTGCCCGCGCCCACACCGAGCGCCGGCTTGCCGCAGGAGTACGCGGCGCGGACCATCCCGTTGCCACCGGTGGCCAGGATCGTCGCCACGTCGGGGTGGTTCATCAGCGCGCCGGTGGCCGTCATCGACGGTTCCTCGATCCACTGGATGCAGTGGGCGGGGGCTCCGGCCGCCACCGCCGCGTCCCGTACGGTCCGGGCGGCCTCGGCGGAGCAGCGCTGGGCCGACGGGTGGAAGGCGAAGACGATCGGGTTGCGGGTCTTCAGGGCCAGCAGGCACTTGAAGATCGTGGTCGACGTCGGGTTGGTCACCGGGGTGACGCCCGCGACCACCCCGACCGGCTCGGCGATCTCCACGATGCCGTCGAGGTCGTCCCGGTGCACGACTCCGACCGTCTTCGTCCGGGCCATCACGTGGGTGACGTTCTCGCAGGCGAAGACGTTCTTCACGGCCTTGTCCTCGAAGACGCCGCGCCCGGTCTCCTCCACCGCCAGCACCGCCAGCGAGGTGTGCCGCTCCAGCGCGGCCAGGGAGGCCTTCCTGACGATGTGGTCGACCTGTTCCTGGGTGAAGTCGGCGTACTCCCGGAGGGACGCCAGCGCGGAGGAGACCAGTCGGTCGACGGTGGTGTCCGCCGTCGACAGCGGAGCCCGGTCCGGGGCCGGAGCGGGGGTTTCCTTCGTCTCGGTCTGCGACCGACGGGACATGGGCTGGACCACCTTTCGGTTTCGTCGTCCGTGGGGGCCGGCGACCGCGGGTGCCGGTCGGTCCGGTCGGGCTGTCCACCCACAGCCTCCCCCGCCGGTACCGCCGGCCGCCCCGGTCCTTGGGGGTAGTCCTGGGGGCCGAAGGTCCCTGCGCGTGCCGGGTCGTCGCGCGGTGGCGGTACGCCAACGGCCGTGGCGCGGACCACTGTCGGTCCGCGCCACGGCCGTGGGGTGAGCCGGTCTCAGTCGTGCGGCACGACCGCGACCGGGCCGTGCGCGTGGTGGAGGACGGCATGGGTGACGGAGCCCAGCCAGGGCGCGGCCGGGTGGAGCCTGGGCCGGCGGCGCCCCACCACCGTCAGGCAGGCGGTCCGGGAGGCCTCCACCAGCGCCCGTCCGGCCGTCCAGGCGGTGAGCTCGGCCTGGACCCGGACCTCCGGGTGCTTCTCCCGCCAGGGGGCCAGCGCGTCCTGGAGCCTCGTCAGCTCCGCGGCCTCCAGGGCCTCCCTGACCTCCGGCTGGTAGACGACGCCCTCGGCCGAGTACGGCCCGGCGGGCACCTTCCGGCTCTCCAGCACGCGCAGCGTCGCGCCCCGTGCCGCCGCCTGTTCGAAGGCGAAGGCGATGAGGTCCGGGCAGGCCTGGTCGCTGTCCAGCCCGAGCACCACGTCACCGGAGCCCTCGCCCTCGCCTTCGGCCCCGGCGCGGAGCACCACGACGGGGCAGTTCGCGTGGCCCGCCACCCGCAGCGAGACCGAGCCGACCAGCAGCCCGGTGAACCCTCCCAGGCCGCGCGAGCCGAGCACCAGCAGGCCGTCGTGCCCCGCGGCGGCGGCGAGCGCGTACGCCGGGTTCCCCGGCACCTGGTCGCAGGTCAGTTCCAGCCCGGGCAGCACGCTCGCGATGTGGTCCCGGGTGGCGAGCACCGACGGCGGCAGCGGCTCGCCACCGGTGTCGGGCTCCCCGGGGGCCGGCGAGCCCGTACCCCCGACGTGGAGCAGCCGCAGCGGCCGGCCGCTGCGGTGCGCCTCCCGGGCGGCCCACTCGGCGGCGGCCGTGCTCGGTTCCGATCCGTCGACTCCGACCACTACGGCGTACGGCATGATGGCGGGCCTTCCTCGTTGGACGGTCGCGGCGGGGTGCCGGCGACCCGGTGTGCGATCCACGATCACGGTTGCCGCGGGCCGCTCCCAGGGGCCGAGTAGCCCCTGGGAGGGCCCGAAGGTCCCGGTCATGGCCCCGGGGACGGCGTCAGGCCTCCGGGGCGGCGTCGGCCCTCCGAGACGGCGTCAGGCCTCCGGGACGACGGCGACCGGGCAGAGCGAGTGGTGCAGGACGGCATGGCCGATCGGGCCGAGCGCGCCGACCAGGAGGGGGCGCCGCCTGCCCAGCACCAGCAGACGGGCCTTGGCCGACGCCTCCACCAGCGCCGGGCCGGCTCCCGCGCCCGTGCCGTCCGCGACGGCCTCCACGCCGGGCCGGGCGGCCCGCCACGGCGCGAGGACGCGGGCGAGGAGTTCGTCCTCGCCGTCCGGTACCCCGGCGGCCGGGGCGTGCACGACCCGCAGCGGCAGTCCGTGCCGGTCCGCGGCGGCGAAGGCGAACTCCAGGGCGGCCTCGGCGGGGCGGCGGGCGTCCAGACCCAGTACGATCCGCTCCCGCGGGTCCTGGCCGGGCGGCTCCACCGGCAGGACCACGGTCGGGCAGCCGGCCCGGGCGGCCAGGTGGAGGGCGGTGGAGCCGACCCGCAGTCCCGGGAAGCCGCCGGCACCACGGGCGCCGACCACGAGCAGTTCGGCGTCCTCCGCCGCGGCCGACAGCGCCGCGGGGGCGACGTCGTGGACCTCGTCGGCGCGGGTCTCCAGCCGGGGGTACCGCACCGCCAGGACGCGGCAGACCTCGTGCAGCGGGTCGCCGACGCCGGTCCGCCGCCCGGCGGACCGGCCGGGCGACGGGTCGGACGACGGGTCGGACGTCAGGGGCAGGGCGTGCAGGACGCGCAGCGCGCGGCCGAGCGACAGCGCCTCGCGGGCGGCCCAGTCGGCGGCGGCCAGGCTGGGTTCGGAGCCGTCGACTCCGACGGCGACGGGAAGGTCCACGGTGCTGGTCTCCTGACGGTCGGCCCCCCTGGTGGTGAGTCAGCCCTACCAGGTCCAGTCGGTGATCTCGGGCAGGTCGGTGCCGTGCTCGCGGATCCAGTCGTGGTGGAGGGTGCGCCGGTCGGCCATCTCCTGGCGCAGGGCGGCGGCCCGGACGGCGAGGCCGGGGACACGGTCGATGACGTCCATGACGAGCCGGTAGCGGTCGAGGTCGTTGCGGACCACCATGTCGAAGGGCGTCGTGGTGGTGCCCGACTCCTTGTACCCGCGCACGTGCAGGTGGGGGTGGACGGCGCGCCGGTAGGCGAGGCGGTGGATCAGCCACGGGTAGCCGTGGTAGGCGAAGATCACCGGCCGGTCGCGGGTGAACAGGGCGTCGAACTCGGCGTCGGGCATGCCGTGCGGGTGCTCCTCGGCGGGCATCAGCCGGGCCAGGTCGACCACGTTGACCACGCGGACGGCCAGGTCGGGCAGCCCGTCGCGGAGCAGCCGGGCGGCCGCGAGGACCTCCTGGGTGGGGACGTCGCCGGCGCAGGCGAGCACGACGTCCGGTTCCCGGGTGCCGTCCTCGGTGCCTGCCCACTCCCAGATCCCGGCGCCCCGGGCGCAGTGGGCGCGGGCCTGGTCGAGGGTGAGCCAGTCGTAGCAGGGCTGCTTGCCGGCGACCACGACGTTGACGTGGTCGCGGCTGCGCAGGACGTGGTCGGCGGTGGCGAGCAGGGTGTTGGCGTCCGGCGGGAAGTAGACCCGGACGACTTCGGGGCTCTTGTTGAGGACGTGGTCGACGAAGCCGGGGTCCTGGTGGGAGAAGCCGTTGTGGTCCTGGCGCCAGACGTGCGAGGTGAGCAGGTAGTTGAGCGAGGCGATCGGCGCGCGCCAGGGCAGCTCCCGGGTGGTGCGCAGCCACTTGATGTGCTGGTTGACCATGGAGTCGACGATGTGGACGAAGGCCTCGTAGCAGGAGAACAGGCCGTGCCGGCCGGTGAGGAGGTAGCCCTCCAGCCAGCCCTGGCAGGTGTGTTCGGAGAGGATCTCCAGCACGCGGCCGTCGCGGGCGAGGTGTTCGTCGACGGGCAGGGTCTCGGCCTGCCAGGCCTTGCCGGTGACCGCGTAGACGGCCTGGAGCCGGTTGGAGGCGGTCTCGTCGGGGCCGACCAGGCGGAAGTCCCGGCGCTCGGCGGTGTCGGCCATCACCTGTTCGAGCAGGTCGCCGAGCACCCGGGTGGGTTCGTGCAGCGTGCTGCCGGGCTTGTCGACGGGTACGGCGAAGCGCTCCAGCGCCGGGATCGGCAGGTCGCGCAGCAGCAGGCCGCCGTTGGCGTGCGGGTTCGCCCCGAGGCGGCGGTCGCCGTCGGGGAGGCAGGCCAGCACCTCCGCCGCGGGCCGGCCGTGCTCGTCGAAGAGCTCCTCGGGCCGGTAGGAGCGCAGCCACTGCTCCAGCTGGGCGAGGTGGGCGGGGTTGTCCCGCACCTGGTCCAGCGGCACCTGGTGGGCGCGCCAGGTGCCCTCCACCGGAACGCCGTCGACCTCCGCGGGGCCGGTCCAGCCCTTGGGGGTGCGCAGCACGATGAGCGGCCACCGCGGACGCCCGGTGCCGCCCGTGCGGGCCTCGTGCTGGAGGGCGGCGATCCGGTCCAGGGCGGAGTCCATGGCCTCGGCCATGGCCCGGTGGACGGTCAGGGGGTCGTCTCCGCCGACGTACAGCGGGAGGTGGCCGTACCCGCGCAGGAGCGCGTCGAGTTCCTCCTCGGGCAGCCGGGCGAGCACGGTCGGGTTGGCGATCTTGTAGCCGTTGAGGTGCAGGATCGGCAGCACGGCGCCGTCGTGGACGGGGTCGAGGAACTTGTTGCCGTGCCAGGAGGCCGCCAGCGGCCCGGTCTCGGCCTCGCCGTCGCCGATCACGCAGGCGACCAGCAGACCGGGGTTGTCGAAGGCGGCGCCGTACGCGTGCGAGAGCGCGTAGCCGAGTTCGCCGCCCTCGTGGATGGAGCCCGGTGTCTCGGGCGCGACGTGGCTGGGCACGCCTCCGGGGAAGGAGAACTGCCGGAACAGCCGGGCCATGCCGGCCTCGTCGCGGGTGACGCTCGGGTAGGTCTGGCTGTAGGTCCCGTCGAGCCAGGAGTTCGCGAGGACGGCGGGCCCGCCGTGCCCGGGGCCCCAGACGCAGATCGCGTCCAGGCCGCGTGCCCTGACCACCCGGTTGAGGTGGGTGTGCACCAGGTTGAGGCCGGGCGAGGTGCCCCAGTGGCCGAGCAGACGGGGCTTGATGTGCTCCGGGCGCAGCGGCTCGCGCAGCAGGGGGTTGGCCATCAGGTAGATCTGTCCCGCCGACAGGTAGTCGGCGGCCCGCCAGTGGGCGTCGAGCGCGCGGATCTCCTCGTCGGAGGGTCCACCGTGAGCCGTGCTGGGGTCGACGGGCATGGGTGCGCACTCCTCGGGTCTGTCGGCTCTCCGGCCGCCGGCGGCCGGCCGCTCCCATCGTCGCCCCTCGGCCGGAGCCTGCTCAGGGCCCAACAGGCCACATTCCACCGGACGCCGGGGGCCGGTGGTCCCTGCCGTCCGGGTTTTCATCCGGACGGCCCCGTGTCCATCCGGGCGGCCCCGTGTCCATCCGGGCGGCCCGCGCCGCGCGCACCCGTCTGTTCCGCCGGGAGGGCGCGGTCCGGTCAGGGAGTCTGGACCGGGGCGCCCAGCCGGTAGTCGTGGGCGGAGAACGCGGCGGCGACGGCGAAGCGGTCCGCGCGGACGAGCGTCTGCCGCCACTCGACGGCACGCCCGTCGGCGTCGCGGCCGAGCCGGTCGATCGCGAGCAGCGCGGTGGTCTCGGGGCAGTCGAGCAGGATGCGCTCCCCCCGGCCGGGGACCACGGCGCGGATGCGTTCCCAGCCGCCGCGGATGCGGGTGCCGCAGTGGCGTTCGAGCTCGTCGTAGAGCGCGGTGTGGGTGAAGTCGACGTCCAGCAGCGGGTCGGCGAGGTCGGCGGGGAGCCAGATCCGGTCGACGGCCAGGGGTTCCTCGTCCGCCAGGCGGACGCGTTCGAGGTAGACGAGCGGCGTGGACTCCTCGAGTCCCAGTCGGGCGGCGATGACGCCGTCGGCGCGCCGGTCGAGCGCGCGCACGACGCTGCGCTGGACGGCGCCGACCTCCTCGACGGAGCGGAAGAGGCTGTACGCCTCACCGATGTCCTGCTCCAGGGGGCGGCTCGCGGTGAACCGCGAGGCCTTGCCGCGCTGGGCGGTGACGAGGCCCTCCTCCCGGAGCTTGCGCAGGGCCTCGCGGACCGTGTGCCGGCTGACCTGGTACTCGGCGACGAGGTCGTGCTCGCCGGGGAAGACGTCGCGGAACTCGCCCTCGTCGAGCCGGCGCAGCAGGTCGGCGCGCAGCTGCGCCCAGAGCGGGTTGCCCGGGGCTCGCGCGAGGGTCCTGGGGCCGGGCTCGGTGGTCACGGCGCCTTCCTGGGGATCAGGGGTCGGGTGGGTGGTGCGGGACACGAGGTGAATGTTCGTACCTCCGGGGGGATAGCACAAAATCGACGGCCGCCGGTCCCGGCGGGCATCGATCGGGCGGCGGCGGGGCGCGACGGGCGGCGACCGCCGCCCGGGCGGGGGTGCCCCGGGCAGCGGTCGCGCGGGCCGCGGTCGCCGTGCGGCGGCCGTCAGGCGAAGGCGCCGACCAGCATGAACGCCGCCACCGCGAGCAGGACGACGGCGAAGGCCCGCTGCAGCGCGGCCCCGGAGAGCTTCGCCGCCAGTCGCTTGCCGTCCCAGGCGCCGAGGACGGCCGCGCCCACGAACGGTCCGAAGATCGCCGGATCGATGGACACGCCCGAGACCGTCAGCCGGGTGGCGAGGGAGACGACCGAGTTGACGAGGACGACCACCAGGCTGGTGCCGACGGCCTTGCGCATCGGCAGCCGGAGCACGGACACCAGCGCGGGCACCGCGAGGAAGCCGCCGCCGACCCCCAGCAGTCCGGTCACCGCTCCGAGGCCGGCTCCGGCCGCGACCGTACCCGCGTACCCCTCCCGGCCGGCCGGCTTCGCGGCCGGACCGTCCGTGGCGCCGCCCTCCGTTGCACCGCCCTCCGTCACGCCGCCCTCGGTCGCGCCGCCCTCCGCGGCCGGCGTCCGCCCCGCGGTCCGGGTGCCGCGCAGCATCGCCGCGGCGGCCAGCGCCGCCAGAACGGCGAACGCGGCGGTCAGGACCGGCTGAGGGATGCGGTGGGCGAGCAGGGAGGCCCCGATGGCGGGGAGCACGCCGGCCGTGGCGAACAGCGCGCCGGTGCGCCACCTGATGTTGCCGGTGCCGGCGTGGCGGACGAGCGCGGTGACGGTGGTGGCGGTGACGATGACCAGGCTGGTGGTCCCGGCCTCGGCGGGCGGCAGGCCCAGCAGGTACACCAGGGCCGGGACCGCGAGCACTCCCCCGCCACCGCCCAGCGCGCCGAGCGCCACGCCGACCACGGCTCCGCAGAGCAGAGCGGTGATCAGGACGCTCACGCCGTGACGCCGTCCGAGGCCTGGTCGGCGGGGTGGAGGACCTCGCCGTGCCAGGCGGCGAAGCCGCCGCGCAGGTCGGTGGCCTCGAAGCCGCGGGCGCGCAGCACGGACGCGGCCACCGAGGAGCGGTTGCCGCCGGCGCAGACCACGGTCAGCGGCTGTTCGGTCGGCAACTCGCCGAGGCGGGCGATCAGTTCGGGAAGCGGAAGGAGCCGGGCGCCGGGGATGGTGCCCTTCTCCCGTATCTCGCCGGGGCCGCGCACGTCCAGCAGTTCGACGTCGTCCGCGCCCCCGGTGAGCCGGTCGGCGAGCTCGTCGGCGTCCACCCGCACGACCTCGGTCAGGTGCGCGGCGCCGACGGCGTCCACCGGCGCGGCCAGGGCGCCCAGGACACGGTCGAAGCCGATCCGGGCCAGCCGGTTCCGGGCCTCGAGGGCGGTGTCCGCGTCGCCGCACAGGATGACGGCCTCCTGGGCGTCCAGCACCTGGCCGGCGAGTTCGGCGAAGCGGCCGCCGAGGGGGATGTTGACCGCGCCGTGCAGGTGGGCGGCGGCGAACGCCTCCGGGTCCCGGGTGTCGAGCACGGTGGCGCCGCCGGCCCGGGCCCGGAGGAACTCCTCCGGGGTGAGCGACGGGACGGGGGTGTCCTCGTCCAGGACCGGGCGCGCCTGGCGGTTGCGCACCGAGGTGAAGGCGAAGTAGGCGGGCGCGGCGGGCTGGCCGTCGGTCACCACGGCGACGAACTCGTCCTCGGTCATGTCGGCCAGGGCGTAGTTGCCGCCGCGCTGGTTGCCGATCGTGCAACTCAGCTCGGTGGAGAGGTTCTTGCCGCAGGCCGAGCCGGCTCCGTGCGCCGGGTAGACGCGCGTGTCGTCGGGGAGGGTCAGCAGGGCGCGGGTGGAGCGGTACAGCAGGCGGGCCATCTCCTCGGCGGAGCGGCCGCGCGAGCTGAGCAGGTCGGGGCGGCCGACGTCGCCGATGAACAGGGTGTCGCCGGTGAGCACGCCGAACGGGACGGCGTCACCGGTCTGTTCGCGCACGACGACGCAGATCGACTCCGGGGTGTGGCCCGGGGTGTGCAGGATCTCCAGGTCGACGGCGCCGAGGCTGAGGTGCTCGCCGTCGCCCAGCGGGTCGGTGTCGAAGTCGAGCGCGGCGGCGGAGCCGTAGGAGATGCGCGCGCCGGTGCGCTCGGCCAGCTCCAGGTGGCCGGAGAGGAAGTCCGCGTGGATGTGGGTCTCGATGACCCGCTCGATGGTCAGGCCGTGCTGTTCGGCGGTGGTCAGGTAGTCGTGGACGTCGCGCTGGGGGTCGACCACGACGGCCCGGCCGGTGGTGCGGTCGCCGACGAGGTACGAGGCGTGGGAGAGGCAGTCCAGGTAGAACTGCACGAAGACCAGGGGTCCGGCGGGCTTCGTCATCTCAAGCTCCTGAGGGTGGGCGGTGGTTGGGCCCCGCGGCCGTACGGGCGGGGCATGGGGTGGGGTGTCGCGGCGGTGCGACGATCCGGGCGGCGAAGGGCCCGGCGGCGGGCCGTGCGGGGGCCGGAGTCCCGGAATCCGGGGAGTCCGGGGTGTCCGGGGTGTCCGGGGAGTCCGGGGTGCGCCCCGTACCGGTCAGGCGAGCCCGCGGAGCATGAGGTTCCAGTAGAGGAACGGCAGGCCGCGCCGCTTGAGGTACCACATGTCGGTGCGCTCGCGGATGGTGTCGATCACCGGGATCGACGGGGTGGGCCGACCGCTGTAGTCGAACTCGGCGAGCAGCATCTTGTTGCGGGCGGTGGTCAGCGGGCAGGAGGAGTAGCCGTCGTAGGAGGCCTTGGGCTCCCGGCCGTTGAGGGCGGCGAGGAGGTTCTCGACGAGCACGGGCGCCTGCTTGCGCACCGCGGCGCCGGTCTTGGAGTTCGGGGACGAGCCGGCGTCGCCGAGCGCCCACACGTTGGGGTACCGGACGTGCCGCATCGTGTGCTTGTCGATCTCGACGTAGCCGGCCGGGTCGTCGGCCCCGGCGAGCGGGCTGCGCTTGACCCAGTCCGGGGCGCTCTGCGGCGGCACCACGTGGGCGACGTCGTACGGCAGGGTCGTCGTACCCCCGGTCCCCAGGTCGGTGACGACCACCTCGCGGGCGTCCGGGCGGACCTCGCTGACCTCGCTCCCGTAGTGGACCTTGATGCCGTACCGGCGCACCACGCCGTCGAGCACACGGGCGAACTCGGGGACGCCGAAGATGGCGGCACCGGGGATCACCAGGTGGACGTCGATCTTGCCGAGCACGCCCTGCTGGCGCCAGTAGTCGGCGGCCAGGTAGGCGATCTTCTGCGGGGCACCGCCGCACTTGACGGCGCCGGTCGGCATGCTGAACACCGCGCTGCCGGAGCGGGTCTCGCGGATGAAGCGCCAGGTCGCGGGGGCGTACTGGGGCAGGTAGTTGCTGGACAGGCCGTCCTTGCCGAGCCCGGCTTCCAGGCCGGGCACCCGGTCCCAGTCCAGCTGGATGCCGGGGCAGACCACGAGGTGGTCGTAGGAGACGGTGCCGCCGTCGTCCAGCGCCACCTCCCGGGCCTCGGGGTCGACGGCGACGGCCGCGCGGCGTATCCACTCCACGCCCTTCGGCATGACGGACGCCTGCGACCGGATGCTCTCCGACAGCGGCGCCCGGCCGCCGCCGACCAAGGTCCAGAGCGGCTGGTAGTAGTGACGGTCGCTCGGATCGAGCACCGCGACGTCCCGCTCACCCGCGCGGCGGAGCCTGGCCGCGACGGTGATCCCCGCGGTCCCGCCGCCGATGATCACGATCCGGTGATGCCTGGTTATCAAGGGGTCCCTCCCTCACGAAATGTACGGACATTAAAGTAGAGAGGACCGCCACGGACCGCAAGATATTGTCCGTACATTTGCCTCCGAGGCAGGACGGGCGGCGACGGCCACCCGGCTGCGGCGCGACGCGGCGCGCAGTGGCGCGGATCACAGCGTGCCGAGCGCGGGCCGAGAAATGCGGAGGCCACCGAGGTGGTTGGTACGGGCAACCGTTTCCGTCCCGGCGCACGCCGTCGACATCGCCGCCGACACCGCCACCGCGACCTCGAGGAATCCCATGACCGTCACCGAGACCGCCGCCGACCGCGCGGCCGGGATCCTGTCCCGACCCGTCACGATCAACGGGCTGACCGTGCCCAACCGCATCGCGATGGCGCCGATGACACGCAAGTTCTCCCCGGGCGGCGTACCCGGCGAGGACGTGCGCTCGTACTACGCCCGCCGCGCCGCCGCCGGCGTCGGCCTGATCGTCACCGAGGGCACGTACGTCGGCCACGAGTCCGCCGGCCAGAGCGACGACATCCCGCGCTTCCACGGCGAGGAGCAGCTGGCCGGGTGGGCCCGCGTCGCCGAGGACGTCCACGCGGCGGGCGGCACCATCGTGCCGCAGCTCTGGCACATCGGGATGGTCCGCAAGCAGGGCGACCCGCCGTTCGCCGACGCCCCCGCCGTCGGCCCGTCCGGCATCCGGCTGGACGGCACCGAGGGGACGGGGCGGGCGATGACCCGGGCCGACCTGGACGCCGTCATCGGCGCGTTCGCCGAGGCCGCCGCGGCCGCCGAGCGGATCGGCTTCGACGGCGTCGAACTGCACGGCGCCCACGGCTACCTGCTCGACCAGTTCCTGTGGGCGGGCACCAACCGCCGCACCGACGCCTACGGCGGCGACCCGGTCGCCCGGACGAAGTTCACCGCCGAGCTCGTCACCGCGGTGCGCGAGGCCGTCTCCCCGGAGTTCCCGGTGATCTTCCGCTACTCCCAGTGGAAGTCGGACAACTACGACGCCCGCCTCGCCGAGAGCCCCGAGGAGCTGGAGGCGATCCTCACCGCGCTCGCCGAGGCCGGCGTCGACGCCTTCCACGCCTCGACCCGCCGCTACTGGGTCCCCGAGTTCGACGGCTCGGACCTCAACCTGGCCGGCTGGACCAGGAAGCTCACCGGCCGCCCCGCCATCACGGTCGGCTCGGTCGGCCTCGACGGCGACTTCGTCCGCGCGTTCGCGGGCGAGGGCGCGCCGGTCCGGGGCATCGACAACCTGCTCGACCGGCTGGAGCGCGACGAGTTCGACCTGGTCGCCGTCGGCCGCGCCCTCCTCCAGGACCCGCAGTGGGCCGCCAAGGTCCTCTCCGGCCGCTTCGCCGACCTGCGCCCCTACGACGCCGCCTCGCTCCGCACCCTGAGCTGACCACCGCGCCCGAGGGCCCGACCCCACCGCGAACGCAACACGTCGGCGGGGTCGGGCCCTTACGGCCCGGCACCGACAGCCCGCCGCTGACGGCCCGGCCGGAGGGCACCGGCCGGAGGGCACCTATTCCTTTCCCCGTGCCGGACGACCGGTACGTCCACTTCGCGCTCTCCAGCCTCCACACCTCCGCAGCCGACATGGCCGCCGTCCTCGGGCTCGAACCCGACGAAGTCATGATCCGCGGCAGCCGCATCGCCGGACCCAGGCCCATCCCCGCCGCCCACCGGTGGAAGATCGTCTGCCGCGAACCGGGCCTGTGCGTCGACGAGCAGATCGCCCGGGTCCTCGAACGGCTCGCTCCCCACACCCAGGCGATCGCCGCCCTCGCCCCCGACTGACCGACACCCCACCGACGGCGGATCCCCCGCCGAAACCGCCCGCCCCCGGAGGCCCACCGACCGGCGTCCCCGGGCGCGCGTGGCGGGCCCTCCCCACCCGGCGTCGTCCTCGACCTCACCCGCGCCCGCGCCCAGGGCCGGCACCCCACCCACAGCCTCACCGGCTACCGCCCCTGACACCCGACCGCAGCCGGTCGACCCACCGAAAGGCGGATGCTTGACAATCTCAACCTTTCATCCCTAGGGTCGCCATTGCTTCAGGTAGTGAAAATTTCTGCCAGCAAGTACCGTCTCCCCACCTCAAGACCGCGAGACCCTCATGACCGACGCCATCCCTTCCGTGGTCGCCCGCCTGCGGGCCGAATTCTCCACCGGCCGCACCAGGCCGCTCGCCTGGCGACTGGACAAGCTGGCCGCCCTGCGCGCCCTGCTCACCGAGCAGGCTGAGGTGTTCCAGCAGGCCCTGCACGCCGACCTCGGCAAGAGCGCCACCGAGGCCTACCGAACCGAGATCGGCTTCACCCTCAACGAACTCAACCATGCCGTAAGCCACTTGGCGGAATGGCTGGAGCCGAGGCCGGCCGCCGTACCGGCGTTCTTCCGCCCCGCCGAAGCCCGGGTCGTCCGCGACCCGCTGGGCGTGGTGCTGATCATCGCGCCCTGGAACTACCCGCTCCAGCTCGCCCTGTCCCCGCTGGTCGGCGCCCTGGCCGCCGGGAACACCGCCCTCGTCAAGCCCAGCGAACTCGCCCCCGCGACCTCCGCGGCCATCGCCGAACTGCTGCCGCGCTATCTCGGCGAGGAGGCGGTCGCGGTCGTCGAGGGCGCCGTCCCGGAGACCACCGCCCTGCTGGAGCAGCGCTTCGACCACATCTTCTACACCGGCAACGGCACCGTCGGACGGATCGTCATGACCGCCGCCGCTCGGCACCTCACCCCGGTCACCCTGGAACTCGGCGGCAAAAGCCCGGTCGTGGTCGACCCCGGCGCCGACCTCGCCGTCACCGCCCGGCGGATCGCCCGCGGCAAGTTCCTCAACGCCGGACAGACCTGCGTCGCCCCCGACTACGTCCTCGCCCTCGGCGACACCGCGGCCGCCCTGGAACGCGAACTGGCCGACGCGGTGCGGGAACTGTACGGCGAGGACCCGGCCGCGAACCCGGAGTACGGGCGGATCGTCAACGAGCGCCACTTCGACCGGCTCACCGCGCTGCTCGGCGACGGGCGGACCGTCGTCGGCGGCGAGCACGACCGTGCCACCCGCTACCTGGCCCCGACCGTCCTCGCCGACGTGCCCGCGACCGCCCCGGTGATGCGGACCGAGATCTTCGGCCCGATCCTGCCCGTCCTCAGCGTCCCCGACCTCGACGCGGCGATCGCGTTCATCAACGAGCGCGACAAGCCGCTCGCCCTCTACGCCTTCACCGAGTCCGCGGACACCAAGCGGCGGCTGGCCGAGGAGACCTCCTCCGGCGCGCTCAGCTTCGGCCTGCCGGTCTCGCACCTGGCGATGCCCGAGCTGCCGTTCGGCGGCGTCGGCGAGAGCGGCATGGGCCGCTACCACGGCGAGTACTCAATCGACACGTTCAGCCACACCAAGGCCGTCGTCGACAAGCCCCTCGCCTGACCCGCGGCCCCACGCCGAGACCCGAGCCCCGCCGAGACCGCACCAGCCCCTGCCGCCCCCGAGCCCCCGGAGCATCCGTCCATGACCCCGAACGAGCACGTCGCCGCCGTGGCCGCCGAGACCGACAGGTTCACCACCGTCGTACGGTCCGCCGACCCGACCACCCCCGTCCCCGGCTGTCCCGGCTGGACCCTCACCGACCTCCTCCGCCACGCCGGCAGCGTCCAGCGCTGGTTCACCGTCCTGCTGCGGCAGCGCGTCCAGGCACCGCCCACCAGCCGGGACGTCGACCTGAAGCTCCCCGAGCGGGCGGAGGACTACCCGACCTGGCTCACCGAGGCCGGTGCGGAGGCCGGGGCGACGTTCACCGAGACCGACCTCGACGCCCCGATGTGGGCCTGGGGCGCCGACCAGCACGCCCGGTTCTGGGTGCGCCGGATGCTCTTCGAGACCCTCGTCCACCGCGCCGACGCCGAACTCGCGCTGGGGCTGAAGCCCGAGATCGACCCGGACCTCGCCGCGGACGGCGTCGACGAGTTCCTCACCAACCTGCCGTACGCCGCCTCCTTCGCCCCGCGGACGGCCGGACTCCGCGGCGACGACCGCACGGTCCGCTTCACCCGCACCGACGGGGACGGCGACTGGCTGGTGCGCCTGCGCCCCGACGGCTTCGGCCTGGACGCCGCCGCCCCGAACGGCCCGACCGCCCCCACCGCCGACGCCGGCGTCTCGGCCACCGCCGCCGACCTGCTGCTCCTCCTCTACGGCCGGATCGACCGCTCGGCGCCCGAGGTCACCGTCGCCGGAGACGAGGAACTGCTGGACCTCTGGTTCACCAACTCCGCGTTCTAGTACGACCCCCGAGCACGCCACACGAGAGTCCCCGGCGCGGTCACGACGCCGAGAACCCGAACCTGGACGCGACCGGGTCGAGCGGCGTGTAGTAGCCGGTCGAGAAGCAGGTCGTCGGGATCGCCGTCGCGCCGCACGGGACCTTCGTGTCGGTGTTCCCGGCGGTGATGACGCCGACCGGCGCCATGGCGTCGCCCTGCGGGTTGGCCACCGCCGGCCCCCCGCTGTCGCCCTGGGCGACGGCGACGCCGCCACCGCGGGACCTCACCTCGGTCGCGTCGGTACGGCCGGACGACGAGTGGACGCCCACCCGCGTGACCTCCAGCTCGCAGTGGAACCCGGACGTGGCGCCGCTGAAGCAGGCGGACTGGCCCGGGTCCAGGCGCGCCGGGCCGTACAGCGGACGGGAGTCGCCGCTGTTCCAGGAGCCGCTGTAGAAGCGGGCCGCGGTCTCCTGGCCGGTCGTGACGACGGCGACGTCGAGGCCGTCGTCGTGGGCGGTGACCTCCCCGACGACGCGCTGCCCGTTGTAGACGTTCCCGCCGGTCTGGCAGTGGGCGGCGATGAGCAGCACCCGCCGGTCGCCGACCCAGCCGGGGATTCCGGTGGAGCAGCGGGAGTTGTCGCTCAGGGTGAGGTCGGCTCCGGCGTACCAGGGCGGGGCGTCGCCGGTGCGGCCGCCCCGGGTGGAGGTCTCCGGGGAGCCGGTCCCCGCGTGGACGGGGATGCCGGCGAGCTGCTCGGCCCGGGTCTCGTAGTCACGTGCCGGGGCGTTCGCCGGCGCGAGGCGCCTGGTGGTCTTCGGCCGGTACGTCAGCAGGAGGCCGCTGCCGTCGTTGGCGGGCGAGATCGTGGACCACTCCGAGGTGTCGTTGCCGACGGCGGTGACGAACCGGTCGACGGCCTGGTCCATCTCGGAGCGGGAGTAGGCGGCCTGGTGGTAGCGGACGTCGTAGTCGGGGCTCACCGGGCCGGCGGGTTCGTGCCGCATCTGCTCGTGGGTGCGGGCGCGCCAGGAGTCGACGGCCTCGGTGATCCCGGCGGGGACCGGCCCCTTCCAGTAGAGGTCGAGGCGGTGCTCGTCGCCGTGGAACACGATCGAGGTGAAGTCACCGCCGTCGACGCGGCCGGTGTCGACGAGTCGGTGGATCTCGTCGGCGATGGGCCGCAGGTGGTTCTCGTGGTACTCGCCGGCCAGCAGGATGGCCGGCGCCATGCGGGTCTCGGCGGTGTCGCTCCGGGAGTTCCTCGCGACGGCCACGGAGGCCGCACCCAGGATCAGGACCACTGCCGCGTACAGGAGTTTCGATCCGCGCATGGGAAACACCATAGGGTGACCGATCGCCCGCACAGGGCCATCGGCCGCGCCGCACCGTCACCTCCGGTTTCCCACCGGCGTCCGCGCGCCCCCGGGCCGGCCCGCACCCCGAGAGACGCGGGCCGGCCAGGTCGGGCTCCGGCAGCCGGTCGGGCTCCGGCAGCCGGTCGGGCTCCGGCGGCCGGTCGGGCTCCGGTGCCCGGTCAGGCTCCGGCGGCGGCCAGCCGGGCCTCGCGCCGGGCGGTGGCCTCGGCCGGGTCCAGCACCGGTACGGCGGCCAGCAGCCCCTTGGTGTAGGCGTGTTGAGGCGAGTCGTACACCGTGTCGGCGTCGCCCTGCTCCACGATCCGCCCGGCCCGCATCACGGCGACCCGGTCGCTGACCTGCCGGACCACGGCGAGGTCGTGGGCGATGAAGACCAGCGCGAGGCCGAGGTCGCGCTGCAACTCGCCCAGCAGCTCGACCACCTGGGCCTGCGTGGTGACGTCCAGTGCGGAGACCGGTTCGTCGCAGACGATCAGCCGCGGCCGGGGGGCGAGCGCCCGGGCGATGCCGACCCGCTGCCGCTGTCCGCCGGAGAACTCGTGCGGATAGCGGTGGTACCAGTCGGGGTCGAGCCCCACGCGTTCGAGGAGTTCGCCGACCCGGGCGCGGATGCGGCGCTCGTCGCGCTCTCCGGCGATGCGCAGCGGGTCGGCGACGGACTCCCCGATGGTGCGGCGCGGGTTGAGCGAGGAGACCGGGTCCTGGAAGACCATCTGCAGCTCGCGCCGGAGCGGGCGCAGTTCCTTCTCCCCGAGCGCGCCGATGTCGCGCCCCCGGTAGTGGAGTTGCCCGCCGCTCGGCTCCAGCAGTCGGACGAGCATCCGCCCGAGGGTGGTCTTCCCGGAGCCGGACTCGCCGACGATGCCCAGCGTCTCGCCGGCCCGGACGGTGAGCGAGACGCCGTCCACGGCGGTGACGGGGGCGGTGCGCCCGGTGAGGGCGCCGCGGGTGGCGAACTCCCGGCGCAGGTCGGTGGCTTCGAGCAGGACGTCGCCCGCGGCCGGCTCGCTCGGACGGCCCGTCGTCTCCGGGGCGCCGGGCACGTCGACCCGGGGCACCGCGGACAGCAGTGCCCGGGTGTACGGCTCGCGCGGGGCGCCCAGCACCTCGGTGACGGGGCCGTGTTCCACCGCCCGGCCGTCCTTCATCACCAGCACCCGGTCGACGCTCCCGGCGACCACGCCCAGGTCGTGGGTGACCAGGACCAGTCCGGCGCCGGTCTCCGCGCGCAACTCGTGCAGCAGGTCGAGGATCTGGGCCTGGACGGTGACGTCCAGCGCCGTCGTCGGCTCGTCGGCGACCAGCAGCCGGGGTTCGCAGGCGAGGGCCATCGCGATCAGCACCCGCTGGCGCATGCCGCCGCTGAACTCGTGCGGACGCGACCGCGAGCGCCGCGCCGCGTCGGGGATGCCGACGCGGTCGAGCACCTCGACGGCCCTGGCCCGGGCGTCCCGGCGGGAGACGGGCCGGTGGACCCGCACGACCTCGGCGATCTGGTCGCCCACCGCGTAGTAGGGGTCGAGCGCGGAGAGCGGGTCCTGGAACACCATGGCCGCCAGTCCGCCGCGCAGCCGCCGGAGTTCCGCGTCCTCGGCGGTGACGGCGTCGACGCCGGCGACCCGCACGGAGCCGCCGATCCGGGCGCCGGTCCCGCGGTGCAGGCCGAGCAGGCCGTAGGCGACGGTGCTCTTGCCGGAGCCGGACTCGCCGACGATGCCGAGCGCCTGCCCGGCCCCCAGGGTGAAGTTCACGCCGTCGACGGCGCGGACGTGGCCGTCGCCGACCGGGAAGTCGACGACCAGGTCCCGGACGTCGACGAGGGGTTCGGTGCTCACGTCAGGACCACCCTTCGGTCGGTCACCGCGTACAGCACGTCCGCGACGACATTGGCGAGGACCACGCAGAACCCGGTGACGAGGGTGAGTCCGACGACGGTCGGCAGGTCGATCAGGCCGACGGAGGTGACCAGCAGCTTGCCGAGCCCCGGGAGGCCGAAGAGCGACTCGGTCAGCACCGCTCCCCCGAACATCGTCCCGAGGTCCATGGCGGTGAGCGCGATCACCGGGGTGAGCGCGCCGCGCAGCGCGTGCCTGGTCACCAGGCGCCGTTCACTGACGCCGTACGCCCGGAAGGTCCGGATGTGGTCGTCGGCGAGGGTCTCCAGCATGGAGGAGCGGGTCAGCCGGGCGTACTTGGCGGACTCGATCAGGGCGAGTGAGATCCAGGGCAGCAGCAGGCCCCAGAACCACTGCTGCGGGTCCTCGGTGAGCGGTGCGTAGCTCGGGAACGGCAGCCACTGGAGCTGGGCGCACAGGACGATGAGCAGCACCAGGCCGATGACGAAGACCGGGACGGAGTTGCCGGCCAGGGTCAGCGCGGTCAGCAGGCGCTCGCTGAGCCGGCCGCGGCGCAGCGCGGAGAGCAGTCCGGTGCCGACGCCGAGGAGCAGCCAGAGCACCATCGCGCCGAGCGCCAGCGAGGCCGTCACCGGGAGCCGGGCGGCGATCATGTCGGTGACCTGCTCGCCGCTGCGGTAGGAGACGCCGAGGCAGGGGGCCGGGCAGTGCAGCAGCCCGGTGCCGGCGCTGAAGTCGCGGCCGGCGACGATGCCCTGGAGGAAGTGGGCGTACTGGAGGTACACGGGCGCGTCCAGGCCGAGGCGTTCGCGCACCTGGGCGACCTGGGCGGGGCTGCACTTCTCGCCGCAGGCCAGCTGGGCCGGGTCGCCGGGGGCGATGTAGAACACCGCGTAGACGATCACGGAGAGGGCGAGCAGCACGCCGAGCATGCCGAGGGCCTTGCGGAGCAGGAAGCGGGTCATGCAGTGGCCTCCTCGGCGGTGTTGGAAGAACCGGTCGTCGAGGAACCAGCCGTCGAGGAACCAGCCGTCGAGGAACCAGCCGTCGAGGAACCGGCCGTCGAGGAACCGGTGCCTGCCGCGGCGCCGCCGCTCGGCGCCCCGACCCGCAGCCGGGAGGCCGCCCGGGGGTCGAGCTCGGTGCGCACGGCGTCGCCGAGCAGGGTGAAGGCGAGCACGGTGACGAACAGCAGCGCGGACGGGAGCAGCACGTACGTCGGGTCCGCGCGGAACCAGGTGGTGGCGCCGGAGAGCATCTGGCCCCAGGACGAGGTCGGCGGCTTGACGCCCACCCCGAGGAAGGACAGCCCGGACTCGGCGATCACGTTGCCCGGCAGCAGCACCGCCGCGTAGGTGACGACCGGCGCGGCGAGCGAGGGCAGCAGCTCCCGGCGGGCGATCCGCCACCGGGTGGCGCCCGCCAGCCGGGCCGCGGCCACGTAGTCGAGCTGCCGGAGGGCGAGCGTCTGCGCCCGGACGATCCGCGAGGTGCCGGCCCAGCCCAGCAGCCCGATGACCAGGGTCAGCAGGAGCGGGCGGGGGAAGTCGGCGGGCACGACGGCCATCAGCGAGATGGCGAAGACCAGCGAGGGCAGCGCGAGCATCACCTCGGTGGTGTTGCCGATCAGCTGGTCGAGCACCCGGCTGCCGAGGCCCGCGGCGAGGCCGACCAGGACGCCGATGGCGACCTGGACGACGGTGGCTCCGAGGGCGACGAGCAGCGAGATCCGGGCGCCGTGGACGAGCCGGGCGAAGACGTCTCGCCCGGTGCCCGGTTCGACGCCCAGCCAGTGGTCGGCGCTGATGCCGCCGAAGGAGCCGGTGGGCACGCCGCCGGCCGCCGAGTCGAGCAGGTCGTTGTGGAAGCTGGTGGGGTCCTGCCCTTCGAGCGCGCTGAGCAGCGGTGCCGCCACCGCGATCAGGACGAGCAGGACGATGACGAGGCCGGCGGCGAGGGCGGTGCGCCGCGCGAGCAGCCGCCGCCACACCTGCCGTCCCCCGGGGGCCGGGGAGGCCGCGAGGGCCTCCCCGGCGCTGGGTTCCTGTGGAGCCATGGTGGTCCGTTCGATCCGTCCGTTCCCGTCGGCTACTTGACCGCGACCTGGGAGATGTCCAGCACGCCGGTCCAGTCGCTGATCACGATGTTGCGGACGTCCTTGCCGGACAGCCGCTTGTACACGGGGTGGTACAGCGGGACGGTCAGGGCCTGGTCGCCGATGCGCTTGTCCAGGGCGCCCCAGCGCTTGGCGGCCTCGGCGTGGTCGGTGATCTTGTTGATCTGGTCGATCTCGTCGTTCACCGAGGGGTCGTTCAGCTGCGCGGTGTTGAAGTTGGAGCCGTCGGTGACGATCTGCCGGCCGTCGAAGATCGGCGCCAGGAACGGGCCGCCGGACGGCCAGTCGGCGCCCCAGCCGGTGAGGAAGAGGCCGGGCTCGGTGCCGACGCCGTGGATCGTCTTGGAGTACCTGGTGGAGTCCAGGGGCTCCAGCTGGACGGTGATCCCGGCCGCCTTCAGTCCGTCCTGGACGGCGGTGGCCACGTCCGGGCCGTAGGCCTTGCCGGTCGCGGTGGAGTGGGTGAGCGTGACGGTCAGGCCGTCCGGGTAACCGGCCTCCTTCAGCAGCTCCTTGGCCTTCTCCGGGTTGCCGGTGGCGCCGGCCGGGAACGGGTCGTACGGCGTGTACCCGAAGGTCTCCTGGTTGGGCAGGAAGGTGGTGGCGGGCTCGGCGAGCGAGGAGCCGCCGACGGCGTTGACCACCGAGGTGCGGTTGATCGCGTAGGCGACGGCCTGTCGGACCTTCGGGTCGTCGAAGGGCTTGACCTTGGGGTTGAACGCCAGGTAGTTGACGAAGCCGAAGTGGCCGGTGCCGACCCGCGCGGCGAGGGCCTTGTCGTCCTTGACCTGGGCGAGTTCGGAGGGGCCGAGGTTGGTGTCGGTGGTGACGGCGGCCGCGTCGGCCCCGGTGCTCGCGGTGAGCCGCTGGTTGATCACCGCCGGGTCGAGCCCGGACTGCACGTCGACGGTGTCGGGGTAAGCCTTGCGCTGGTCGTCCGTCGCCGCCGACCAGTTGGGGTTGCGCTTGAGGACGAGGTGCGTGCCGTCGTTCTCGTTCTTGACGACCTGGTAGGGGCCGGAGGAGATCGGGTGGTCCTGGTACTTCGTCCCGGTGTCCTTGGCCTTCGGGACGGGTGCGAACTGCGTCTGGGTCGCCAGGTAGGGGAAGTCGCCCTCGGGCTTGTTGAGGCGGAAGACGATGGTCTTGTCGTCCGGCGTCTCGATGGCGTCCAGGGTGCGGCCGTCCTTGTACGGGCCCTGGTAGTCGGCGGCGCCGACCAGCCAGTCCCTCAGGAACGGTGCGCCGCCGGAGAGTTCGGGCGCGAATGACCTCTCGATGCCGTACTTGATGTCGGCGGTGGTGATCGGCGAGCCGTCCTCGAACTTCAGGCCGTCCTTGAGGTGGAACGTCCACACCGTGGCGCCCTCCGAGGGGGTGCCGGTGTCGGTGGCGAGGTCGGGGACGACCTTGGTGCCGGCCGCGCCGTCGACCCGGTTGCGGGTGGTGAGGGTGCGGAAGACCAGGGAGGGGACGTTGCCGCCGCCGGAGGTGTAGAGCCGTGCGGGGTCGAACTGCTCCTGCGGGAGCTGGTTGAGGACGGTGAGGGTGCCGCCCTGTTGCGGTGCGGCGTCCTTGCCGGTGCCACCACCGCCGTCGGCCTTCGGTCCGCACGCCGCCAGTCCGACGACGAGCGCGGCGGTGACGGTCGCCAGGGCGAGGCGGCGAGGGGTGAAGGTGGTTCGAGACATCGGAAAGGGAGCCTTTCGCTACCGATGGTGTACGGAGGAAGGCGGGCGACAGTGAGGCCTCGGGAAGATGGAGCGGCACCGCGCCCGCGGAAAGGGGCGACGTCCCGAAGCGGCGGTCACCGCGAAGGCTTCGGGACAGGCGGATTCAGCGACAGAGATTGTCGGAAACGCAGTGCGCGGCCACGCCGATCAGCGCCAGCTCGATGGCGGCGCACTCGATCGGGTGACGGTCAGACATGCCGAGAAGACTGTATGACTTTAAGCGGAATGTCAAAACTCCAGTTTCGCTCCCCCCTCCGGGGGAACGACCGGAACGGATTTCCGGGCCGGTGTTCAGCGGGACGGCGCCACCGGCGGACCGGACCCGTGCGCTTCAGCTGTGGTTGACGATGATGAAGATGCCCCAGCCGATCGCGGCCAGGACCACCGCGAAGCACACGACGGCGACGGTGACCCCGAGCGCCCCGGCCCTGGCGCGTGGCACCCCGGCCCCGGCCCCGGCCGGGGGCGGGGCCGGGGCCGGGGCCGGGGGGTAGAGGGCGCGCACACCGACGGCGAACAGCGCGGGCAGGCCGGCGCCGGCGAGGACTCCGACCAGGATGATCTTCCAGAGCGCGTTCAGGTCGATCCAGTGGTTCACGAGGCCACCTCGTCGGTGCGGGCCGGCTCGTCGAGAACGGGCTCGGGGACGACCGAGCCGGTCCAGGCGGCGTTGACGTTCTCCGGGGTGACGGCCGGGTGGCGGGACGCGACGAAGAAGGCGACCGAGGCCGCCACCAGCACGATGAAGACGACCACCACGCCGGCGGTGCCGCCGATCCCGTTGGCGGCCCAGTAGGCCAGCGCCCCGACCATCCCCGCGGCCGGGAGGGTGAGCACCCAGGCCACCACCATGCGACGGGCGATGTTCCACCGTACGACCGCGTCCCTCCTGCCGACCCCCGATCCGAGGATCGACCCGGTGGCGACGTGGGTGGTGGAGAGCGAGTAGCCGAAGTCGGCGGAGCAGAGGATGACGGCGGCCGAGGCCGACTCGCTGGCCATCCCCTGCGGCGGTTCGATCTCCACCAGCCCCTTGCCCAGGGCCCTGATGACCCGCCAGCCGCCGATGTAGGTGCCCAGGGCGATGGCCGTGGCGCAGGAGACGATCACCCAGTCCGGCGCCTTCGCCCCGGCGTGCAGCGTCCCGTTGGCGATCAGGGCCAGGGTGATGACGCCCATGGTCTTCTGCGCGTCGTTGGTGCCGTGGGCGAGCGAGACCATGCAGGCCGAACCGACCTGGCCGCCGCGGAAACCGCGCGTTCGCGAGCCTTCGGCGACGCCGCGGGTGAGGCGGTAGACGAGGTAGGTGCCGAGCGCGGCGACCGACCCGGCGATGACCGGCGACAGCGCCGCCGGCACGATCACCTTGGAGACGAGGCCCTGCCACTTGACGGCGGAGGCCCCGGCCGCCGCCATGGTCGCCCCGACCACGCCGCCGACCAGCGCGTGGGAGGAGCTGGACGGGATCCCGGCGTACCAGGTCGCCAGGTTCCACAGGATGCTGCCCGTCAGGCCCGCCACGACCACGGTCAGCGTCACGTCGGCGCTCTGCACCAGGCCGCCGGCGATCGTGGCGGCGACCGCGGTCGACAGGAACGCGCCCACCAGGTTCAGTACCGCCGAGACCCCGACCGCGACGCGCGGCGGGAGGGCTCCGGTGACGATCGAGGTCGCCATGGCGTTGCCGGTGTCGTGGAAGCCGTTGGTGAAGTCGAAACCCAGCGCGGTGACCACCACCAGCGCCAGAACTACGTCGTTGCCGGTCACGGGGACGAACCTAGCCCGCGCACCGCCGCCGACCCGTGCTCCCACCACCGGGGCGGAACGGGAACCGCGAGGCTCCATCCGATCGGCCCAGCACCCCGCAGCCCCGGCGAGGAGCGCCCGCCAGGGCGTGTCTGACAACGCACGCCTGACGCGAACTGCCGGACAGGCCCTAACAGGCCCCGGCCCGCCGCCGGCGGCGCAGGGCCTGCCGGACGGCCAGGCGCAGCCAGCCGGTGGTCGGGCGCCCGGCGAGGACGGCTTCGAAGCGGCGGTGGTCGCGGGCCGCGCGCAGCACCGCGACGTCGTGGGTACCGGGGGCGGGCGGAGCCGGCTCGTCGTGCTGGGCGGCCCGGTAGCTGTCGAAGAGGTGCTGGTGCAGTGCGTTCATGCGCCCACCGTGCACCCCGGCCGCCCCACAAGTCCCGCCGATTGACGACCCCCGTCAAATGAGGGAACGACTCCCCCGCCCGCCCCGGCGCCAGGGGCGCCAGGCACCATGGACGGGTGAGCGTGACCATTGACATCACCGGACTCCCGCACGAGCGGATCGTCTTCTGCCCCTCGCCCCTGGCCGAGCTGAGCAACGCGCTGCACGCGCTCGCCGAGCCCGCCCACCACGCCCGGCTGCACGCGTGGACGACGACGGCCTCGGCCGCGCTCACACCGGAACTGGCCGACCGGCTGCTCGAGGCCGACTTCATGTGGCGCTCGACCCGCTCCGACTTCCTGATGCCGCCCCAGCCCCGGGAGACCCTCGCCGAGGAGCTCGACGACCTCGACCGCATGGACGACGAGAAGTTCGTGGGCGCGGCCCTGGAGATCTCGTGCAGCACCAGCCACTACCCCAAGGGCCTGCCGTCACCGCTGGTCGACGCGTGGTCGCGGCGCCGCGCGCTCGACCTGGCGGCGGCCCGCGGCCCGCGCCAGGCGGCCTTCGTCGAACGGATGCTCGCCGAACCCACCGCCACGCGCGCGTGGATCCGGCGTCTCCTGGAGGACTGCGACCAGGCGTTCTTCGCCGACACCTGGCGCCGGGTCCGGGTCCAGCTCGCCGCCGACGCCCAGCACAAGACCGAGCTGCTGCGCCGCAAGGGCCTGGCGGAAGCACTGACGGCGGCGTCACCCGCGATGAGCCTGGAGGAGGACGAGCACGGCAGCCGCATCGTCGTCGACAAACTGATCCACGGCCGCACCGACGCCCGCGGCACCGGCGTCACGCTGCTGCCGACCGTCTTCGGCTGGCCGCACCTCTTCACCCTCTACGGGGCGGGCTGGCAGCCGGTGATCCAGTACCCGGCCGCCGCGCACGAGGTCGGCGGCACCGAGTCCGTGGAGACGGTCAAGCTGCGCCTGGACGCGCTGACCCACCCCATGCGGATGAGCCTGTGCCGCAACCTCGCGCGCGGCGCGTACTCGACGAGCGAGCTGGCCGACGCGTACGGCATCACCGCGCCGGAGGTCTCCCGCCACCTCGCCGTCCTGAAGAAGGCCGGGCTGGTCATCACCCAGCGCCGGGGGCGCTACGTCCTCCACCAGCTCGACATCCCGGTCGTGACGCGGCTCGGCAGCGACTTCCTGGAGTCCGTGCTGCGGTAGGGAGGGCCGGGCGGCAGGCGGGGCGGTCGTTCCGGTAGAGGTCCGTCCGGAGAGGTCCGTCCGGGAAACACGACAGGAAACACGACAGAGGTTGTCGGGTTTGGCCGGGACAGTGGGGTTCACCGGCCGGCGTCGTGGTGGCGACGGCCGGAACACCGCACAGACAAGGACCCCCATGCGCGAAACACCCGACGAGCTCCGTCGGCTCCAGGCCCTCCTCGACGCCTCGCTCTCCCGCTCCACCGCGCACCTGCGGTCGATCGTCACCAGCGAGGTCACGCTCACCGCCGAGCAGCTCACGCGCGTGCTCACCGGCATGTGCACGCTGGCACTGTCCACCGTGACGGCGAAGGGCGAGCCGCGGATCAGCGGCGCGGACGGGCACTTCCTGCACGGGAGGTGGCACTTCGGCACCGCGCGCACCGCCGCCAAGGCCCGGCACCTCGCCGCCCGGCCCTCCGTCAGCGCCGCGCACATGCGCGGGGAGGACCTGGGCGTGTTCACCCACGGCACCGTGGAGATCCTCAACCCCCACGACGGCGAGCCGGCCGCCGACTGGCCGGACCTGCTCGCGTACTTCCGGGACTTCTACGGCGCCGACGCCTTCGACTGGGACAACGACGTGGTCTACTACCGGCTGCACCCACAGTGGATGACCGCGTTCGCCTTTGACCTCGCCAAGGTCGACCCCCTCCTCGGCCCCGGCGCCACGCCGGCGGCCGACCCCGTCCCGGACGCCTCCCGGAACGCCCGTCCCTGACGTCCGGGGCACCGCCGCGGCCGGGGAGAATGGTGCCGACGTCACACCGAACCGGTGTACGTGACGAGGACGGGCGACGGAGGGAGCGACGTGCGGGCGAGCCGGGCCATCGCGCTGCTGCTGCTCCTCCAGTCCCGGCGGACGATGACCGCCGCGGAACTCGCCGCCGAGCTGGAGGTCTCCGAGCGCACCGTCCAGCGGGACGTCGCCGCCCTGGCCGAGGCGGGCATCGCGGTGTACGCGGAACGCGGCCGCGGCGGCGGCTACCGGCTCGTCGACGGCTACCGCACCCGCCTCACCGGTCTCGACCGCGCCGAGGCCGAGGTCCTGCACCTGGCCGGACTCCCGGGCCCGCTGCGCGACATGGGCCTGGCCGGGCGGGCCCTCGCCGCACGCCTGAAGGTCGCCGCCGCCCTGGGCGACGCCCCCGCCGCCGCCACCCGGCGCTTCCACCTCGACGCACCGGCCTGGTTCCGCGACGCCGGGACCCCTCCGCTCCTCGCCGAGGTGTCGCGCGCCGTGTGGGAGGACCGCGTCCTCCACGCCCGCTACGCGGCGCGCGGCGGCACCCGGGAGCGCCGGCTGGAGCCGTACGGCCTGGTCCTGAAGGCCGGGCAGTGGTACCTCGTGGCGCGCGGCCCGTCCGGCCGGTTCGGCTCGTACCGGGTCGACCGCTTCGAGACCGCCGAGGCCGGCGACGAACGGTTCGAGCGCGACCCGGAGTTCGACCTCGCCGACCACTGGGCGGCGGCGGCACGGGAGTTCACCCGCGCCATGCTGCGCGAGCGGACGCTGGTGCGCCTGAGCCCGCTCGCCGTCGAGAACCTCGCCGCCCTGCTGGAACCGACCGCCGCGGCCGACGCCCTCGCCACCGCGGGCCCTCCGGACGCCGACGGCTGGGTCACCGTGACCCTGCCGATCGAGTCCTGGGAGATCGGCTACTTCGAACTCCTCCGCCTCGGCCCGGAAGCCGAGGTCCTCCACCCGCCCGAACTCCGCGCCCGCCTCGCCGAAGCGACCCGCCGCGCCGCCGCCCTCTACACCTGACAGCGGGCCCGGGGCTCACACGGCGTGCCAGGCGGGGTCCTCGCGTGGTCCGGCGCCGAGGACGAGCAGCGCCTCCGCCGCGGCCGGCTCGCCCGACAGCCGCGCGGACCTGCCGTAGGCACTCGCCGCGCGGCCGAGCGCGAGGAGCGCCTCCGCGTTCTCCGGCGCCCGGCCACCGCGGAGGCGATCGGCCGCCAGCCGGGCGAGCCTGGTGATCGTCTCGCAGGCGCGGATCGACATGGTGCGCAGGAACTCCGCCACGCGGCGGTCGCCGAGGAGCCGGCCCGCCGCCTCGCCGGCCCGCGCGACGAGCGTCTGCCAGACCCGGGCGACCGCGTCACGCACGGCACGAAGCTGCTGCCACTCGGGGACACCGCGCAGGGCGAGGTCGTCCCGGTCGACCTCGCGCAGCGCGGCGTTCACGGCCGCCGCCCCGCCCCGAGCGCCCGAGTGGCCCGTCAGACCGGCCGCCACCGCTTCCGACGCGTCGGGGAGCCCGGCGACGTGCTGCCAGCGGGCCTGGAGCGCCTCCACGTCGGCCTCCAGAACGGCCCGCAGGTCGTCGGAGGCGTCGAGCTCCTCGGGCGCGACCTCCTCCCAGGCCTCCGCCAGCTCACACAGCTGCGCCCTGAGGTCCGGCAGGTCCGCGCCTTCCGCCGCCGGCCGACCCGTCGACCGCCCCGTCGGCTGCTCGATGATCAACTCACCACCCCACAGGGGTAGTTCGTCCACGGCCGCCGCTCCGACAACGACGTCCTCCCAGTCCGGTGAATTCAGTGGGCTCATACTCCGACTTCCGTACGACGAAGGGTCACGGCCGCCTCCCTGCCGCCATGCAGGACGGAGCGTCCGACGCGGACAGCACTCCCGAGGCGCTGAACGCACCTGGTGTAACACCTCTGTTCACCCGTGTCGACCGCCGTAACCCCGCTGTCAACCGCTGCCCGGCCAAACCCCCCGCGAGAGTGCGCTGAACGGCGATGCCTTCGGGCCCCCGCCCGGGTAGGGATGGCGGGGGGGGCGGATCCGTCCCCTCGCCCGGCGCCCGTGAGGAAACCGATGACCGCACCCTTCCAGCACCGCCGGTTCGCCGTCGACGACGACGGCAACGACCTGGGGTACCTGCTGTCGCTGCCGGACGGCTACCAGGACGGGCCCGAGCCGTGGCCCCTGCTGCTCTTCCTGCACGGCGCCCTGGAGCGCGGCGAGGACCTGACGCTCCTGACCGCGCACGGGCCGGTGCGGCAGATCACCGAGGGGGCGCGGCTGCCATTCGTGGTGGTGGCCCCGCAGTGCCCGTCGCACAGTTCCTGGGTGGCGGAGCTGAGCGCCCTGGCCGGCCTGGTGGCGGAGGTGGAACAGGAGGTCCGGGTCGACCCGGACCGGCGGTACGTGACCGGCCTCAGCATGGGCGGCACCGGCTCGTGGGCGCTCGCCGCCCGGTACCCGCACCGGTTCGCCGCCGCCGTGCCGGTCTGCGGCTCCTGGCTGCGGGAGTCCGCACCGCGGCTCACGACCGTACCGGTGTGGACCTTCCACGGCGACGAGGACGAGGTCATCCCGGTCGCCCACACCGAGCGGCTGGTCGACGCGCTGCGGGAGCTGGGCGGCCCGGTGCGGTTCACCCGCTACCCCGGGGTCGGCCACGACTCCTGGACGCGGACGTACGACGATCCCGAGGTCTACGGCTGGCTGCTCACCCAGTCCCGCGACCGCGGCCCCCTCGCGGCGGAACGGCCCGTGTGACCGCGCCGACGGACCCGCCGCGCCGGGCCGGGCGGCACGAACGCCGGTGCCGCCCCGGGGAGAAGCCCCCGGGGCGGCACCGGCGCAGGCGGCGTCAGCAGATCCGCGGCAGCTGCTCACCCATCGGCAGGTCGACCACCCGGGTGCCGCCGAAGCCGGTCCGGGCGACGACCATCCCCGGGTGCTCCTCGACGCACTCGCCGATCACCACCGCCTCCGCGCCGAGCGGGTGGGCGCGCATGGCGGCGAGCACGGAGTCCGCCGAACCGCGCGGGACGAAGGCGACGAGCCTGCCCTCGTTGGCGATGTACATCGGGTCCAGGCCCAGCACCGCGCAGGCGTTGGCCACCGGCTCCGGGACGGGGACGTCGCGTTCGCCGATCACGACGCCGACCCCGGCGGCGACCGCGATCTCGTTCAGCGCCGCCGCCAGGCCGCCCCGGGTGGGGTCGCGCAGCACGTGCAGGTCGGCGGTGGCCACGAGCATCGCCTCGACCAGGCCCCCGAGCGCCGCGCTGTCGCTGCGCACCTCGACGCCGAACTCCAGGCCCTCCCGGACGCTCATGATCGCCACGCCGTGCAGCCCGATCGGCCCGCTGACGATCACCACGTCGCCGGGCCGGGCGCGCTGCGGCCGGATGTCGACCCCGGCCGGGACGATCCCGATCCCGGCGGTGTTCAGGTAGACGCCGTCCCCGTGCCCGGCCTCGACCACCTTGGTGTCCCCGGTGGCGATCTCCACCCCGGCGGTACGGGCGGCCGCGCCGAGCGCCCGGGCGACCCGGTTCACCACGGCCATCTCCACCCCCTCCTCCAGGATGAAGCCGCAGGACAGGTAGGCCGCCCTGGCCCCGCTCATGGCGAGGTCGTTGACCGTGCCGTTGACGGCGAGGTCGCCGATGCAGCCGCCGGGGAAGAACAGCGGCCGCACCACGTAGGAGTCGGTGGAGAAGGCCAGCCGGGTACCGCCCAGCTCCAGCACGGCGGAGTCGCCGAGTCCGGCGAGCACCGGGCCGCCGAAGGCCGGCGCGAAGAGGTTCTGCACCAGTTCGGCGGACAGCGCCCCGCCGCCGCCGTGACCCATCACCACCCGGGGGTGGTCGCGCAGCGGCAGCGGGCAGCTCCAGCCGGAGAAGTCCGGCCGCTCGGTGGGAAGTTCACCGGGAAGTCCGACAGGCAGTCCGCCGAGCGGTTCGGTGCGCAGTTCGGTGTCAGCCAACGCGACCAGCCTCCTGGGCCCGCTGGGCCTCCCGGCCCCGGACGGACGTGTCCGGCATGCCCAACCGCCGGTACAGGTAGTACGCCGCGCACGCCCCCTCGCTGGACACCATCGTGGCGCCGAGCGGTGTGCGCGGGGTGCAGACGGTGCCGAAGGCCTCGCACTGGTGGGGCTTCAGCAGCCCCTGCAGCACCTCGCCGCTGCGGCACGCGGCGGGTTCGCGGGTGGTGATCCCCGCGACGTCGAAGCGGTGCTCGGCGTCGTGGTCCCGGTAGCGGGGAGAGAGCCGCCAGCCGCTGAGCGGGATCACCCCGATGCCCCGCCAGGAGCGGTCGGCGACCTCGAACACGTCCTCCAGCATGGCGCGGGCCGCCGGGTTGCCCTCGGGGCGGACGGCTCTCGGGTAGGCGTTGTCGACGGTGTGCTCCCCGCGCTCCAGCTGCCGTACCGTCCGCCGGATGCCCTCCAGGATGTCCAGCGGTTCGAAGCCGGTGACGACGATCGGCACCCGGTGGCGCTCGGCCAGCGCCGGGTACTCGCCGGTGCCCATCACGCTGCAGACGTGCCCGGCGGCGAGGAAGCCCTGGACCCGGCAGTCCGGCGAGTCCATGATCGCGTCGATCGCGGGGGGCACCCGGACGTGGGAGACCAGCATGCTGAAGTTGCGCAGCCCCTGCTTCCTGGCCAGGTGGACGGCCATGGCGTTCGGCGGGGCGGTGGTCTCGAAGCCGATGCCGAAGAAGACCACCTCCTTGTCCGGGTTCTCCCGGGCGATCCGCAGCGCGTCGAGCGGCGAGTACACCACCCGCACGTCGCCGCCCTCGCCGCGGACCCGGAACAGGTCCCGGTCGGTGCCGGGCACCCGCAGCATGTCCCCGAAGGAGCAGAAGACCACTCCGGGCCGGGCGGCGATCGCCAGCGCGCGGTCGATCGCCTCCAGCGGGGTGACGCACACCGGGCACCCCGGGCCGTGGATCAACTCGACCTCGTCCGGCAGGAGTTGGTCGATGGCGTGGCGGATGATGCTGTGCGTCTGGCCGCCGCAGACCTCCATCAGCGCCCACGGCCTGGTGACCGTCGCCCTGATGTCGGCGAGCAGCCCGGCCGCCAGCTCGGGGTTGCGGAACTCCTCCAGGTACTTCACCGTCCGGCCTCCTCGTTCTCTCCGGCCGCCGCGACCGCCTCGGCGGCCTCCCACGGGTCGCCGAACTCCTCCTGCAACAGCCCGAGTTCCTCGAAGAGGGCGAGGGTGCGCCGGGCCGACTCCTCGTCCAGGCGCTGCAGCGCGAAACCCACGTGGACGATCGCGTACTCCCCCACCGCCAGGTCGGGCAGGTACTCCAGGCAGACGTCCTTGACCACGCCGCCGAAATCCATCACCGCCATCCTGGTCCCGTCCCGCTCCCCGATCTCCGTCACCCTGCCGGGCACCGCCAGGCACATCCGCTCTCACTCCTCCCGGGTGGCCGACGACCGGGCGGCCACCATCAGCTGGCCCAGCGCCAGCCCTCCGTCGTTGGGGGGCACCCGGCGGTGCCGCAGTACGGTGAAGCCGTCCTCCCTGAGCCCGCTCGCGCAGGCCGAGGAGAGCAGCGCGTTGGCGAAGACCCCGCCGCTGAGCGCCACGGTGGTGGTGCCGTGCCGTTCCCGGACGGCCGCGCAGATCCGCCGGACCAGCTCGGCCACCGCGTGGTGGAAGCGGGCGGCGACCAGCCCGGCGGGGGCTCCCGCGGTCACGTCGGCCACCACGGCGGCCAGCACCGGCGAGGGGTCGGCGGTCCAGCCGCCCGCCCGCGCCGAGAGGCCGAACGCGTAGCCGCCCGTCCGCACGAAGGCGCAGGCCGCCGCCTCCAGTTCGATCGCCGCCTGGGCCTCGTACCCGGCCCGCTGGCAGACCCCGGCGAGCGCGGACACCGCGTCGAACAGCCGCCCCATGCTGGAGGTCGGAACGCAGTTCAACCGGCGCTCCAACTGTCGCTCCAGCAGGGCGAGTTCCTCCGCCGCGCAGGCGCGGACCGGTGGCAGCCGGGGCAGCCAGGACAGCCCGGCCGCGCGCAGGTGGGCGAGCGCCGTCCGGTACGGGCGCTCGACGGCCGCGTCGCCGCCCGGCAGCGGCACGTACCCGAGGTGGGCGAGGCGGCGGAACCCGTCGTAGTCGGCCAGCAGCACCTCGCCGCCCCAGATCGCGCCGTCCTCGCCGTAGCCGGTGCCGTCGAAGGCCACGCCGAGTACCGGGTGGCCGCCGTCCAGGCCGTGTTCGGCCATCACCGCGGCGATGTGGGCGTGGTGGTGCTGCACCCGGTGCACCGGCCGGCCGGCGGCGGTCCGCTCGGCGTGCCGCAGCGAGCGGTAGCCGGGGTGCCGGTCGGCGACCAGCAGTTCTGGCCGCACGCCGCTGACCGTGCCGAGCTGCTCGACCGCCCGGTCGAAGGCCCGCAGGGTGGCCAGGTCGTCCATGTCGCCGATGTGGCCGGACAGCCAGGCGTAACCGTCCCGGGCGAGGGCGAAGGTGTTCTTGAGGTCGCCTCCGACGGCCAGCGCGGGGCGGACCGGCACCGGCAGCGGGACCGGCAGCGGCGCGTACCCGCGCGAGCGGCGCAGCGGCAGCTGCTCGCCGTCCACCACCCGCACCACCGAGTCCTCGCAGGGGACGTGGATCGGCCGGTCGTGGGTGAGCCAGCCGTCGACCAGCGGGGCGAGCCGCTCCAGTGCCTCCCGGTCCTCGGTGACGATCGGCTCGCCGGAGAGGTTGGCGCTGGTCATCACCAGCAGGTCCGGCCCGGGGGCGGCGAGCAGCAGGTGGTGCAGCGGCGTGTACGGGAGCATCACCCCGAGGTCCGGGCTGCCCGGCGCCACGCCCTCGGGGACCGGCAGGCCCGTACGGCGGAGCAGGACGATCGGCTTCACGGGCCCGGTGAGCAGTTCCCGTTCGACCGGGTCGACGGGCAGCAGGCGCTCGACGGTGGCGAGGTCGCGGGCCATCACGGCGAAGGGCTTGTCGCCGCGCCGCTTGCGCCGGCGCAGCAGGGCGACGGCCGCGGCGTCGCGCGCGTCGCAGGCGAGGTGGTAGCCGCCGATGCCCTTGACGGCGAGGATCGCGCCGTCGGCGAGCAGCCGCCGGGCTTCGGCGAGGGCCTGTTCCCCGTCGAGGTCGGGGCGGCCGGGCACGGTCAGCGCGAGCCTGGGCCCGCAGGCGTGACAGGCGACGGGCTGGGCGTGGAAGCGGCGGTTCGCGGGGTCGGTGTACTCCCGGGCGCAGTCCGGGCACATCGGGAAGCCGGCCATGGTGGTGTTGGCCCGGTCGTACGGGAGGCCGGTGACGATGGTGTGCCGGGGGCCGCAGTCGGTGCAGCTGATGAAGGGGTGCCGGTGGCGGCGGTCGGCCGGGTCGGCGAGTTCGGCGAGGCAGTCGGCGCAGACGGCGGTGTCGGGCGGGATCAGGGTGGTGCGGGGGCCGTCGGGGCGGGAGGGGACGATCCGGAAGCCGGTGGCGCCGGTGACGGCGAGCGGCGCGTGTTCCACCGAGTGCACCTGGGCGAGTGGCGGCGCGTCCCCCGCCACCCGTCGGCAGAAGGCCGCGAGGGCGTCCGGGCTGCCCTCGACCTCGACCAGGACGCCCTCGCCGGTGTTGGTGACGGTGCCGGCCAGTCCGAGTTCACCGGCCAGCGTGTGGACGAACGGCCGGAAGCCGACCCCCTGCACCAGGCCGCGGACGGCGACCCGCCGCCGCTCGCGGTCGAGCCCGGGGTGACCGGCCGTCACGCGCCCTCCCCCACGGCGAAGTGGCCCTGGTGGTGCCCGTGGTCGTGTTCGTGTTCACGCCCGTGCTCGTGCCCGTGGTCGTGCTCGTGTTCATGCCCGTGCTCGTGCCCGTGCTCGTGCGGTGCCGGCGCCGACATCACCGGCCGGTGCGGCTCGTCCCCGTCCAGCACGGCCAGCGCCCGGTCCAGCAGCGCCCCGACGCCCGCGCCCGTCCGGGCGGAGGTGTGCAGCACCGGCACCCCGGGGTTGACCCGCTGGACGTTCGCCAGGAACGCCGCCTCGTCGAACTCGGCCGCCGCGGCGAGGTCGGCCTTGGTCACCAGCACCAGGTTGGCCGGCCCGAAGGCCGTCGGGTACTTGAGCGGCTTGTCCTCGCCCTCGGTCACCGAGGCCAGGACCACCCGCAGCGTCTCGCCGAGGTCGTAGGAGGCCGGGCAGACCAGGTTGCCGACGTTCTCCACGAACAGCAGCCGGCACTCGGCGGGCAGCCAGCCGTCCAGGTGCCCGGCGAGCATCCGCGCCTCCAGGTGGCAGAGCCCGTCGGTCAGCACCTGCTTCACCGGGGCGCCCGAGCGGGCCAGCCGGCGGGCGTCGTTCTCGGTGGCGAGGTCGGCGGTGAGCGCGGCGACCGCCACCCCGCGCCGCCGGGCCAGGGTCAGCTCGGCCTCCAGCAGCGCGGTCTTCCCGCTGCCGGGGCTGGACAGCAGGTTCACCGCGACCGTGCCCCGCTCCGCCAGCGCCGCCCGCAGCCGGCGGGCGCTGTCGTCGTTGCGGGCGAGGACCGCCTGACGGAGGTCGACCGTGCGGCACATCGGCATCAGCCTTTCTGTTCGGCCCGGACGCCGGGGCTCCGTGACCACTCGACGTCGAGGATCTGCAGTTCACGGCCGGACAGCAGCTCCACGCCGCCACCGCAGCCGCAGTCGGGGCAGCCGAGGTCCGGCGGCATGCCGACCGCCCACTCGACCGCGCAGGGGGTGCAGCGGGCCCGGGCCGGGACGGACTCGGTGTCCAGCACCGCGCCCGCCACCAGCGTTCCGGCGCAGGCCAGTTCGAAGCAGAAGTCGAGGGCGTCGGGCACCACGCCGGCCAGCTCGCCCACCCGCAGGCGCACCCGCGCCACCCCGGGGGCCCCGTGCTCGCGCGCGGCCGTGTCCACCTGCTCGACGACGGCCTCGGCGATCGACATCTCGTGCATGGGTCCCCTTCCCGGAGCGGGCGGCAACGCGCCCCATTACAGGGCGCGGTGGCGGCGTCGGCCCGAAGCCGCGCCGCCACCGGGTGCGGGGCTGCACCGTTCGCAGCAATCCGCACCGCACGGGTCTCCCCCGGTCACATCCGGGAGATGTGCAGGTACCGCCTGATGTCCGGCAGGCTCTGCCAGAGCAGTGCGCCGATCCCCGCCAGCAGGGCGACGCAGAACAGTTTCCTCAGCATGGTGTCGTCTCCTTCTCCGGTTGCGCGGCCTCGTCCACGACGCGCAGGACCACTCGGACCGCCTCCTCCACGGCGGCGGCGACGGGCTCGCTCAGCCCGATGCCCTCCTCCAGCGAGGCCGGCTCGCAGCCGACCACCAGCACCCGTTCGGGCGGCTCGCCGCCGGTGCCGGCGGCGAGCGTGGCGAGCAGGGCCAGTACGGCCTCCGGCCCCATCCGGTGCCCGTCCAGGACCGGTACCTCCAGCGGCTGTTCGGCGTCCGCCTCGATCAGGTAGACGGTGCCGGGCGCTCCGCCGCGGCAGGTGGCGTCCACCAGGACGGCGGTGCGGTGGCCGTCGAGCAGCCGGTACGCCAGGTCCACGCCGCGCACGCCGACGTCGACCAGCTCGACGCCGGCCGGCAGCGGGTGGGCGGCCAGCCGCCGGACGGTCTCGACGCCGAAGCCGTCGTCGCCGAGGAAGATGTTGCCCACCCCGGCGACCAGCACCGTGGCGCCCGTCACGACTCCTCCAGCGGTGTGACCTCGTCGGGTTGGAAGTAGCGGAAGCGCCCCTGGGCGCGCCACAGGTCGGCGCCCGGGTCGTCCTCGACCGTGACGGCCAGGTGCACCGAGCCGTCGACGTCGTGCAGCACCGCCTCCACGACGCCGGTACGCCCGTCCAGGAAGAGGTCCTGGGCGTCGGTGCGCCGCCGGCCGGGCCGCAGCAGCACCCGGCTGCCGGCGCCGACCTCCCGGCCGTCGACCAGCACCCGGTCCCGTTCGGGGTCGACCTGCGGGTCGTCGCCCGGGTCCCACCACGGCTGTTCGGCCGCTCCGGCGCCGCCGGTGACCTCGCGCAGCCCGCGGATGGCCCCGTGCAGCCGCTCCAGCACCTCGGGCGGCATGGACTCGGCCAGGTCGATCACCGCGCCGGCCCGCTCGTCGGTGCCGCGGGCCTCCCGTTTCTCCTCCTCGGTCAGGGCCGCCGTCCGCAGGGCCAGGATCTCGTCGATCTCGGTGGCGTCGTACAGGGTGCCGAGGCTCTCGGGGGCGATCCGCGGGTGGTCCTCCAGGATGATCGGCGAGGACAGCACCACGCCGCGCTCGCCCTCCGGCCCGGCCAGCACCGGCCAGGTGCGCTCGTTGCGGCACCGCTCGACGGCCGGACGGGCCCACTCGGGCGGGTCGGTGACGGACAGGAAGCGGCCGCGCTCCAGCCCGAGCAGCAGGTGGGCGGAGACCAGTGAGCGCGGCAGCGCCTGGTCGCGGGTGGCCCGCCGGGGCGGCGTCCAGTCGGAGGTGTTCTCCACCTCGACGGTCAGCCGCCGCGCCAGGTAAGGGCCTGGCACGTCCTCGGCCCGCAGCCAGACCAGGCCGTCGACCTGTTCGCGCCGCCGCACCAGCCGGCCGACGACCTTGCCGTCCTCGTGCACCAGCCCGGTCTCGCCGACGCCCGGCAGCCGGAACGGCCGCTGCACCCCGTCGCCTTCCAACTCCTCGACCGGAATGAGGAGTTCGATCCGCTCCTCGACGCCCTCGTCCCACTCGACGAGGTCCCGGTCGGCCAGCTCCAGCCGCTCGACCGACTCGAAGCCGGCCGCGGTGGCCCGCTCGACGGTGCGCCGCTGGACCCGTAGGAACCGCAGCTCGACCGCCAGCAGGTCCCCGCCGCGCGCCTCCATCACGCACTCGGTGCGCTGGTGGGAGTGCTCGCCGCCCTGCACGGTGTACTCGGGCGGCACCAGGACGCCGAACTGCCAGCGCAGCCGGTTCTTGGCCGCCGAGGCGCGGTACGGGTAGAGCACGTAGCCCTCCAGCAGCACCGCGTCGGCGATCTGCCGGGCGGCCGCGAAGCCGCGCTCGATCCGCTCGGGGAAGCCGCTCACCGGACCGTCCCCTCGATCGCCGCGGCGAGCAGCTCGCGCACCGTCGCCTCCCAGGAGGGCAGGGCCCGCCGGGAGCGGTAGGCCAGCAGCTCGTCCATCACCCCGTCCGGCAGCCGCAGCCAGCCGCTGCCGGGGAAGTGCCGGTCGATCGCCTCCCGCCAGACCCCGACCGGCATCCGCACCCTGGCCTCCCGGTCCCAGGGCACCGGGCTGACCTGGAACCCGGCGGGGCCGGCGAAGGCGGTGCCGGAGAAGAGCAGCAGCAGCGGCACCTCGCCGCCGTCCAGCGCCCGGAAGTAGCGGGCCGAGGCGACGTCCTGGTCGTAGGTGCAGGGCACCGCGAGGTCGATCTCCGTCCCGCCGGTGAAGCCGGGCACCAGCAGCGGCACGGTGGCGAACTGGACCGGGTTGAGCGTGGTCGCCCAGCGCTCCCGGCCGCCGAACAGATCGGCCAGCCGCTCGCCCTCGGCGTCGCCGTACGGCCGGCGGCCCGGTTCGATCCGCAGCTGGCACTGGAGGGCGAGGGCGTGCACCCGGGTGTCGGCCGGGGCGGTGATCCGCAGCCGGAACACCAGGGTCGGCCCGGCCGCGTACGGGTCGGAGCGCACGCCGGTGCAGGCGAAGGCGAGCGCCGTCACGCCGTCACCTCCGCGGGCAGCGGGCGGGCCCGCTCGGCCAGCCGCGCGAAGAACGCGTCGAGTTCGGCGCGCGCCTCGGCGCCGCCGTCGAAGCCGTGCCAGCACCGGCGCAGCCGGCCGACCAGTTCGTAGCAGACGTCGATCGGCACCAGGAAGCACGTCACGCGCTCCTCGGTGCGGCGCAGCAGCAGCGCCTCCACGTCCGGCTCCAGGGCGTCGGCCAGCCGGCTGCCGCCGAGGGCGCGCTGCCAGGCCTGCGCGTCCAGCTCGCTCTCGGTGGCGCCGGCCGGGCCGGGGTAGAAGGCGAGGAGCTGGTCCAGCACCGTGTTGCGGAACAGGAAGGCGGTGCCCACCGGGATGCCCAGCGCCGACCAGGCCTGCTGGTCCAGCTCGCCGTCCGGGTCGGCGAGGTAGCGGTCCGGCACGGTGCGGTAGCGGCCGCCGGCCGCGCCCGGCTGCTGGAACAGCAGGCCGCAGGCGGTGCAGGCGCAGGCCAGGGCGCGTTCCTCGACGTCCACCAGGTGGCGGTGGCCGTCGGGCAGGTCCCGGCCGCAGAACGCGCACTGCTCGGGGCGCGGCGGGGCCGGTTCGCGCAGCCGGTGCAACAGGGCCGTGCCGTCGCGGGAGATCCGGCGGGTGTTCATCGCGCCTCCGCGGGCTGCGGCGGGCGGGTGCCGATCTGCAGCAGCTGGGGGGCGCGTTCCAGTTCCACGGCCGTCACCTCGGGCGCGTGGCAGGCGAGGACGGCCTCCACCTCCTGTTCGCCGCAGCCGCAGCCGGTGGCGGTGCGGCGCAGCCGCAGGACGCCGGTGGCCTGGTCGAAGCCGGCCACCTCGACCCGCTCGGGCAGGTTGGCCAGGGCCCGGTCGATCCGGGCGGGGAGGTCCTCGGGGTGCAGGTCGTGCAGGAGCAGCAGCCCGGCCACGGCCGGGTCGTCCAGCATCCGGTCCAGCGCGGGCGGGGGCAGCGCCGGGACCATCCGGGCCAGGCCCTGGCCGTAGAACTCCATGAGTTCCCTGACCAGTTGCTCGCCCGCCTGCTCGGCGCCGCTGCCGGCCAGGTCGTCCAGGGCCTGCTGGATCCGCTGCCCGGTCCGCTCGGCCGTCATGCGGTGAGCCCGCTCAGGCCGGTGGGCACGTGCATGGTCCGCACGGTGCGCCCGCCGCCGACGTACATGTGCACGCCGCAGGGCAGGCAGGGGTCGAAGCTGCGCACCGCGCGCATGATGTCGATGCCCTTGAAGGTGTCCGGGGGGTTCTCCTCGAAGATCGGGGTGTTCTGCACCGCGTCCTCGTACGGGCCGGGCGTGCCGTAGCTGTCCCGGACGCTGGCGTTCCAGGGGGTGGGCGGGTACGGGTGGTAGTTGGCGATCTTGCCGTCGCGGATCACCATGTGGTGCGAGAGCACGCCGCGCACGGCCTCGGTGAAGCCGCAGCCGATCGACTCGTCCGGCACCTCGAAGCGCTCCCAGGTCTGGCTGCGCCCGGCGCGGACCTCGTCGAGCGCCTTCTCGGCGAAGTGCAGGGCGGCGGCGGCCGCGTACGCCTGGAAGTAGGTGCGGGCGCGGTTGCGCTCGATGGCGTTGCTCCACTGCGGGATCTTCCACTCGAAGGTGACCTCGGGCTTGGTCATCGAGCGGGGCAGGTTGATCCGGACGCTGTGGCCGGTGGCCTTGACGTAGCCGATGTCGACCAGCCCGGACAGGGCGGTGGACCACAGCCGGGCGATCGGGCCGCCGCCGGTGTCGAGGGCGAGGTGGTCCTTGCCGTCGAACCAGCGCGGGGACATCACCCAGCTGTACTTGTCGTCGAAGTTCCGCTTCTGCGGGGCGGGGATGGTGTGCTGGTTCCACGGGTGCCGGGGGTCGACGGGGTTGCCCAGCGGGTCGTGGGTGACGAACAGGTCCTTGCCCTGCCAGTCCTCGTAGTAGGAGCTGCCGAGCAGGATGCGGATGCCCAGGTTGATCTGCGTCAGGTCGTTGGTGACGAGCTTGCCGTCGACCACGACGCCGGGGGTGACGAACATCCGCCGGCCCCAGTCCGTCATGTTGCGGTAGGTGAAGTCGCAGTGGTCCGGGTCGTTGAGGCTGCCCCAGCAGCCGAGCAGGACCCTCCTGCGGCCGACCTCCTCGTAGCCGGGCAGGGCCTGGTAGAAGAAGTCGAAGAGGTCGTCGTGCAGCGGCACGACCTTCTTCATGAACTCGACGTAGCGCATCAGCCGGGTCAGGTAGTCGGTGAACAGCTGCACCGTCGCGACCGTGCCGACGCCGCCCGGGTAGAGCGTGGAGGGGTGCACGTGGCGGCCCTCCATCAGGCAGAACATCTCCCGGGTGTACCGGCTGACCTGGAGCGCCTCGCGGTAGAACTCGCCCTCGATGGGGTTGAGCGAGCGCATGATGTCGGCGATGGTCTTGTACCCGTGGTCGCCGGCGTGCGGGGCCTCGGTGCGCTCGGCCTGCTCCAGGACGCCCGGGTTGGTCTCGCGGACCATCTTCTCGCAGTAGTCGACCCCGACCAGGTTCTCCTGGAAGATGTTGTGGTCGAACATGTACTCGGCGGCCTCACCGAGGTTGATGATCCACTCCCCCAGGTGCGGGGGCTTCACCCCGTACGCCATGTTCTGGGTGTAGACGGAACAGGTGGCGTGGTTGTCGCCGCAGATCCCGCAGATCCGGCTGGTGATGAAGTGGGCGTCGCGCGGGTCCTTGCCGCGCATGAAGACGCTGTAGCCGCGGAAGACCGAGGAGGTGCTGTAGCACTCCGCGACCCTCTTCTGCTTGAAGTCGATCTTCGTGTGGATGCCCAGGCTGCCCACGATCCGGGTGATCGGGTCCCAGGACATCTCGGTCAGGCCGCTGCCGTCGCCGGCCGCCCTGGTGGTCGGAGTTGCCATCGTTGCTGTCGTGTCCTTGTCTCTGGGAGCGGGGCCCTCGGCGGGCGGGATCGGTGGGGAGGGCGCGGGGCCCCGGCGGGCGGGAGAGGGTCGGCGGCGGCCGCACACCGGGTGGTGTGCGGCCCTCCGGCGGTCGTCACCAGGGCGGTCGGTAGCCCGTGGTCAGCTGGCGGCCGGTGTGGCGCCACTTCGGTTCCTTGTCCAGGGTGTTCAGCGTGATCGCGCGCAGCCGGCGGATCAGCGTGCCGTACGCACTGCTGGCGTTGGACGAGACCCGGGAGCCGGGCGGCGGGTCCATGAAGGGCATGAACTTGTCCGGGAAGCCCGGCATGGTGCAGGCGATGCAGATGCCGCCCACGTTCGGGCAGCCGCCGATGCCGTTGGTCCAGCCGCGCTTGGCGACGTTGCACTTCACGACCGGGCCCCAGCAGCCGAGGCGCACCAGGCACTCGGGGGTGCCGTAGTCGGTGGCGAACTGGCCCTGCTCGTAGTAGCCGCCGCGGTCGCAGCCCTCGTGCACGGTGGCGCCGAACAGCCAGGCGGGCCGCAGCTTGTCGTCCAGCGGGATCATCGGCGCGGAGCCGGCCAGCTGGTACAGCAGGTAGGTGAGCGTCTCGGCGAAGTTGTCGGGCTGGATCGGGCAGCCCGGCACGCAGACGATCGGCAGCCCCGCCTTGGACTTCCAGTCCCAGCCGAGGTAGTCCGGCACGCCCATGGCGCCGGTCGGGTTGCCGGCCATCGCGTGGATGCCGCCGTACGTGGCGCAGGTGCCGATCGCCACCACGGCGGTCGCCTTGGGAGCGAGCCGGTCCAGCCACTCGCTGGTGGTGATGGGCTGACCGGTGGCGGGGTCGTCGCCGAAGCCGCACCAGTAGCCCTCCTTCTTGATCTTCTCGTTGGGGATGGACCCCTCGACGACCAGCACGAACGGCTCGATCTCGCCGCGGTCGGCCTTGAAGAACCACTCGACGAAGTTGTCCGCGCCCTGGACCGGGCCGCACTCGAAGTCGATCAGCGGCCAGTGCACCGCGACCTTGGGCAGGCCGGGTAGCGCGCCGGTGACGATCTCCTCGATGCTGGGCTGCATCGCGGCGGTCAGCGAGACGGAGTCGCCGTCGCAGCTGAGGCCCGCGTTGATCCAGAGAATGTGCACCACGTCGGTGTCGGTGGTTGCAGCTGTTGCAGCTGTTGCAGCACCCATGAGGATGCCTCCTCGGGGATGGGAGCCGGAGGGAATGGCTCGAAAGCCAGTCATAGCAACGGTCCGGGCCGGGCGCCGGTCCGCGCGGCGCGAACCGGGGCCCGGGGAGGCAAGCCCGGCGGGGCCGTTCGGGTCACGCCCGCGCGGAGGGCCCCGTCGCCACCGGGCGCTTGTGGACGAACGCGGAACGCAGCGCGTGGTACGGCGATTCGGGTGTGAAGAACTGCCGGTGCATCACCGCGAGCTCCTCCTCCCGGTACGCGTCGAGCGGCTTCGTCCGCTCGTCGGCCTCGCGCGCGGCCTTCTTCGCCGCGATCCGCTGCTGGGTGGTGGGCGAGGCGGCGAGCAGCCCGGCCAGGTGGGCCGCCCGCGGCTCGAACTCCTCCGGACCGCAGGCGAGCACCCGGTCGACCAGGCCGATCCGCTCGGCGGTGGCCGCGGAGACCGGGAGGGCCTGGTGGGTCAGCCGCTCGGCCGCCGCCGCGCCGACCCGGCGCGGCAGGGTGTACGTCCAGTACTCCGACCCGTACAGCCCCATCAGCCGGTAGTGGGGGTTGAGGACGGAGCCGCCGCGGCACCACACCTCGTCCGCGGCCAGCGCCAGCATCACCCCGCCGGCCGCGGCGTTGCCCCCGACGGCGGCGACCACCAGCCGGTCGGTGGTGGTGAGCACCGCGTCGACCAGCTCGTCCATCGCGGTGATGTTGTCCCAGGATTCGACGGCCGGGTCCGCCGCGGCCTCGATCACGTTGAGGTGGATGCCGTTGGAGAAGAAGTCCCGGCCGCCGCCGAGCACCAGCACCGAGGTCGGGCGGGCGAGGGCGAAGCGGTAGGCCGCCAGCAGCCGGCGGCAGTGGCCGGTGGACATCGCGCCGCCGGGGTAGGAGAAGCGCAGGAAGCCGACCGGGCCCTCCTCGCGGTAGCGCAGGTCCGACCAAACCGGGCCGTCCTCCTCCTCCTCCTCCTCCTCCTCCGGCATCAGCGGCGCCGGCGCCTCCGGCAGGGCGGGCAGCAGGCCGCCGAGCGCCGTCACCGCGGGGAGTTTGACGCCCGCGGGGCCGCCGGGGGTGTGGCGGCGCAGTTCCGGGATCCACACCGCGCCGTCCACGGTGGCGCGGCAGAGGGCGCCGGCCCGGGTGGCGAGCAGCTCGCCCGGGCGGCCGCGCAGCTCCGTCTCCCGGTGCCCTCCGTGCAGGTACCAGGTGCCGCCGCACAGTTCGTCGAGCACCCCGGGGCGGGAGTCCGCGGCACGGAGCCTGCGCAGCACCTCCCCGGTGGGGTCGGTCGCCCAGTCGATCCGGCGCTCCTCCTGGCGCAGGACGGGCCGGGTGCGCACCGCGGCGCTCCAGCCGGGGCCGGACTGCGGCTGCGGCGCGTACGTGCCGGAGGCGAAGCGCTCCACGGCGAGCAGCGCGGCCGCCACCGCCGCGTCGGCGACCTCGTTGCGGTAGAGGTCGCTCTTGCCGTACTCGGGCAGCAGGCAGGGCGCCCAGGCCCAGACCGGGCCGGCGTCCATCTCCGCCTCGGCCTGGAGCACCGTCACGCCCCATGCGGCGCGGCCCTCCTGGATCGCCCGGTCGAGGGAGGAGGGGCCGCGGTCGCCGGGCGGTCCGGGGTGGACGACGAGGCAGGTGAGCCGTGACCAGAGCTTCCGGGGGATCGCCGTGCGGAGCATCGGGGCGAGCACCAGGTCGGGTTTCAGCCGGCCCGCCGTTTCGAGCAACTCCTCGTCGTCACCGGCCAGTTGAACGTCCACGGTGTGGCGCCGGTCACGCAGTTCGGCATGCAGCCGCTGGCCGAGGCTGTTGAACGCGCTGACGAGGAGAAGAATCCGCATGTCCGCCTCCGAGGGGGTGGGGCTCCGGGGAACCCGGCGATCATCACCTCCGCCTCCACGACCCCCCGCCCGGTCCGGCATGTCGCGCCGCGCGTTCACCCGAGCGGCCGGAGCCGGACGGCAGGGCCGGGCGGGTAGCATGTAAGTCATGTCTCTGATAAGTGACCCTTACGAGCTTCGTCCCGGCGTGCCCACCGTCGAGGTCTTCCGCCGCCTGCGCACCGACGCCGGGCTCTCCGACAAGGCGCCCGAGGCGGTCGCGCTCGCCCTCCCCAACACCTGGTACGGCGTGGTCCTCCACCACGAGGGCGAGCCCGTCGGCATGGGGCGGATCATCGGCGACGGCGGCACCGCGTTCCAGATCACCGACATCTGCGTCCACCCCGCGCACCAGGGCCACGGCCTCGGCAAGCGCATCATGGCGGCACTCACCGAGGAGCTGGAGCGCCGGGCCCCCGCCACCGCGTACGTCTCGCTGATCGCGGACGGCCCCGCCCGCTTCCTCTACGAGAAGTTCGGCTTCGCGGACACCGCCACCCACGACTCGATCGGCATGTACCGCCTGATGGAAGGCCGCTGACGGCCCCACCCGTTGCCGGACGTGCCCCGCGGGCTCAGACCACCGGCGCGAGCGCCCGCGCGGGCCGGGTCCGCTCGTAGGCGTGGCCGACCCGCAGCAGGGTGCGCTCGCCGAACGGCCGCCCGAGCAGCTGCAGGCCGATCGGCAGGCCCGCCCCGTCGTGGCCGGCCGGGACGGACAGGGCGGGCACGCCGGTGACGTTGGCCGGGGCGGAGAGCCGGACGTAGGCCTCCGGGACGCTCTCGGTGGTGCCGTCCGGCCAGCTGACGCTCTCCTGGCCGGCCCGCACCGCCGTCGTCGGCACCGTCGGGGCGGCGATCACCTCGACCTGTGCCAGCACCCGCGCCCAGGCCTCCCGGATCATCGTCCGGGCGCGCTGGGCACGCAGGTAGTCGCCCGCGCCGATCAGTTCGCCGGCCTCCAGCAGCACCCGGACGTCGGCCTGGTACAGCTCGGGGACGGTGCGCAGGGTGCGCGCGTGGTAGGCGGCGGCCTCGGGCGCCGTCAGGCCCCACAGGGCGGGCACGAGGTAACGCGCCATCGGGATCTCCACGGCGACGGGTCTGGCACCGAGGGCCTCCAGGTGGGCGACGGCGCGGTGGACGGCGGCCGCGACCTCCTCGTCGACGTGGTCGAGGTAGTAGCCGTCCGGCACGCCGACCCGCACGCCCGTCAGGTCCGGCTCCCGCTCGGGCCGGTAGTCGACGGCGGGGGCGGTCACCGAGGCGGGGTCGCGCGGGTCGTACCCGGCGATGGCGGCCAGGACCAGGGCCGCGTCCTCGACGGTCCGGGTGATCGGCCCGACATGGTCGAGCGACCAGGACAGCGAGGTGACGCCGTACCGGGGCACCAGCCCGTAGGTGGGTTTGAGGCCGACCACCCCGTTCAGCGCGGCGGGCACCCGGATCGACCCGCCGGTGTCGGTGCCCAGGGCGAAGGTCGCCGCCCCGGCGGCCCGCAGCCGGGCGGCGACCGTACTGTCCTCGGCCGCGCGGTGGCCGTCGCGGACCCGGGAGCTCGCGGTGGTGGGCGTGCCGGCGACGTCGATCAGGTCCTTCAGCCCGACCGGGACACCGTGCAGCGGCCCCCGGTACCGGCCCCCGGCGATCTCCCGCTCGGCCTCGCGGGCCGCGTCGCGGGCCTGCTCGGCGGTGACGGCGACGTACGCGCCGAGGTGCGGCTCCACCCGGTCGATGCGGCCGAGGACGGAGTCGACCAGTTCCACGGGGGACAGCCGCCGTTCCCGGATCTCCGCCGCCGCGGCGGCGAGGCTCAGCTCATACGGCCGCATCGGGCCGCTCCCCTGCCGCGCGGAAGACGGCGTCGGGCGGGGTGTCCCCGTAGTCCAGCTCCCGCAGGACGGCGACGACGGACTGGAGGCGCCGGGCGGTGGCCGCCACCGCGGCGTGGCGCTCGGCCGGCAGGTCGAGTCCGGCCCGGGCGGCCCACCGGGCGGCCTCGGACGGGGTGAGTTCGGCGGAATCCACGGGTGTGCTCCTGACTGAGGCCGGTGCGGCGGGGTGACTCGGACGTCGGACGGAGGATCCCCGTCGGCGGTGCCGTCCACCCCACTCCGGGCTCAGCCCGCCGGCTCAGCCCGCTCCACCGGCGGCGTCCGGACGGCGAGCAGGGCGGTGTCGTCCGTCAGCCGGCCGCCGGTGTGCCGCAGGACCGCGGCGGCCACCTCGTCGACCAGGCGCCCCGGGTCGACCGTTCCCGGGCCGGCGGCCAGCCGGTCCAGGTGGGCGCGCAGGGAGAAGAACGCGCCCGTGCGGTCACGGGCCTCCGTCACCCCGTCGGAGACGATCAGCACCGTCTCCCCCGGGCCCAGCCGCAGCCTCCGCACCAGCGGCAGCCCGCCGGCCAGCTGGGCCAGCCCGATCGGCGCGCCGTCGCCCGGCGGCAGCTGCCGCACGCCCTCGGGGCCGAGCACATGGGGGCTGTCATGGCCGAAGTTGACCACCTCCACCTCCCCCGGCGCGTCGGCGGGGAAGCAGACCATCACCGCCGTCGCGAACCGCTCCTCCCCCTCCCCCAGCCGCTCCGCCAGCAGGTTCTGCCGGTGCAGCCGCTCCTCCAGCCAGGCCGCGACGGTGGCCAGGTCGCCCTCGTGGAAGGCGGCCTCCCGGAAGCAGCCGACCAGGGCCGCCGCCGCGGAGACGGCCGGCAGGCCCTTGCCCTGGACGTCGCCGAGGATGACCCGCGCCCCGAACGGGGTGGCCAGCACGTCGTAGAAGTCGCCGCCCACCCGGGCCTCGACGTCCGCGGCCAGGTAGCGCGCCGCCGAGTCCACCCCGCCCCACCCCGGGGGCACCGGGCGCAGCACCACCTGCCGGGTGGTCTCGGCCGCGCCCTGGAGGTGGCGGACATAGCCGGCGGCGCGGGCACGGAAGATGCTGATCGGCACCGAGAGAGCGGCCCCCGCGATCACCAGCAGGAAGTCCTCGGTCCCCTGGGACTTGCCCCAGATGCTGTCCAGGGCGGGGTAGGCGGCGATGGCGAGGAGGGCGAACAGCACGGTGGCGGCCGGACCGCAGAGCCCGGCGGCCACCACCGGGACCATGACCAGCCAGCTGACCGACGCGAAGGTCTCCGGCGTGGCCGCGTCCACCCCCACCACCAGCCCCAGCACCGCCACGGGCACCAGCCAGGAGCGGTGGCCGTACCGGATCAGGATCGGCGTCCGCTGCCCCGGCTCCTCCACCGAACGCGCCCGCACGCCGTCCCTCCCCATCTCGCGACCTGCCCCGGCCTCCGGACGCCCCGCGCGGGCGAGGGCACCGGGCCGAGGTTGCGCCCACGGTAAGGGGCCCGCTCCCGGCGCGGGCGGCGCCCCGGCCCGGCGGCTCCGGCCGTCGCACGTTCGGCCCAGTCGCGGCGCCGCTCCCGGCGCTCCGGCCGGGCCCGGCGTGCGGCCTTCCGGGTGAGGGGGCAGGGTGGTGCCGTACGGACCTGCCCGGACCAGTCGGCGCACCCGCGTGCCCTGGCCGTCGGCCGAAGGAGGCGCCATGCGTACCCGGAAGATCCCCCGTCGGAGCCTGGCCCTGGCCGCGGCCGTCGCCGCCGTGCCCACCGCCCTGCTCACCGCCCCGGCCCAGGCCGCGACCAGTGCGCCGGCCGCCCCGCCGACCACCTTCGTGGAGATGCCCACCTCCCCGCTGCCGCGCGACCACGCGCAGCGGGAGGTCACCGTCACCTACCGCAACGACTCCTCGGCGGACCGGACGGTGGCCCCGCAGGTCCTCATCGAGTCCCCCCAGAACGGGCCCTTCCTCGACCCGGCCGCCATCCGGCTCGAGGTGCTCTCCCCGGACGGCCACTGGCGCACCACACCGCTCGCCAGCCAGACCGGGACGCTGTACACCAAGCTCGTCCCGGCCAAGCTCGTCCTGCACAGCCACCACACCCTGACCGAGCACTACCGGGTCACCGTCGTCGGGGCGGCCGACGCACAGGGGACGGTCGAGCCCAGGGTGGCGCTCTACGGGTGATTCCCGCGCCGATGAGTCCTGCCCGCCCCCGGGTCAGCGGCTCAGGGCAGCTGGACCGGGGTGAAGGTCCCGGCCGGGGTGCCGGCCATGGCGTCGCGCCGGATCGGGCCGGCCAGGGTGCCCCCGAAGGCCTGGCCGACCACCGTGCCGCCGATCCGCCGGCCGTCCAGCGGCTTGGGGCCTACGTCACGGCGAACCTGATGGCGATGAAGGACGGCGCCCGGCGGTGCGGGGGGCCGCTGCTGGTGTGAGTGCGCGGGCCGCACCGCTCAGGACGGGTCGGTACCGGGCGGTTCGGGGCCGTCGCCGAGCAGGCCGAGGCCGAGGGCGGTCGGGCTGTGCAGTGCGGTGTTGCGGTACCGGGCGGTGCGGATGAGGCCGGCCTCGCGCAGCACGGTGGCGTGCTCGCTGGCGCTGGAGGGGGTGGTCCCGGCGAGCGCGGCGAGTTCCTTCGTCGTGCAGCCGGGGTGTTCGGCGATCGTCTGCAGGACGGCGGCCCGGGTCTGTCCGAGCAGCGCGGACAGGGCGGCCGCCGTCCCCGCCGGGGCCCGGTCGGGCCCGAGCAGGGCCGGCCAGCCCGCCGGCCGGCTGTCGTCGATCGGGTAGGTGATCACGGGCAGCGGCAGGCCGTGGGCGTCGTCGCTGACCATGGCCCGGGTGGCGAACACCGAGGGGCCCAGCAGGACGCCCTGCCCCCGCAGGTGCAGGTCGTGGTCGACCCCGCTGCGGACTTCGAGCACCGGCGGGTTCCAGCGCATCCAGCGCGGGTTGGCGCCGGCCAGCAGGAGCTCGACGCCTCCGCCGAGGAACTGCCGCAGCCGCACGGAGCGGTCGGCGGCGTGGCGGTCGACGAGCTGCGGCCAGTGGCCGCCGACCAGGTGCTCGTAGAGCAGCCCGAGGCTGTCGGCGAGTTCCTCGCGCAGCGCCCGGTCGTCCGCCAGGTGGCGGGCCCACCCCGGGACGGGCTGGTGCTCGGCGATCGCGGCGAGTTCCGCCTCGACGAGCCGGCGCGGGGTGGCCCGTACGCGTTCCAGCAGTTCCTCCGGGTGGCCCGCCACCGCGGGCATCAGGAAGGTCGGCCCCCAGCCGTCCGCCGGGACCAGGGACAGCGCCATGCGGGCACCGTCGGGCATGCCCGCGAGGACGCTCCGCCGCCACGGATCCAGCCGCGCCGCCTGACTCCGCTCCTGCAGGGCCCTTGCCGCGGCCATGAGTTCGGACAACGGCATCGGCTCCGCCGGCCGGGTCCTGGCCAGGTCCTCGGCGGTGAAGTGGATCCGGTAGACCATCGTTTCCCTCCGGTAGCGCGCGCCAGGGTCAGGTGCGCTTGAAGAACTCCACCTCCGAGAGCGCGATGGCGCGGCCGGGGCCGGTCCCGGCGGCCTCCCGGACGGTGAGCTTCACCTGGGTGACGTCGCTGATCCCGGTCGGCACGGTCTGCGGGCCCGGCTGGTCGTTGAGCGCGACCTGCTCGGTGTGCACCGTGCCGTCCTCGGAGGTGACCTCCATGGAGACGACGACGGGGCGGGCCTGCTGGCGGAACTGCTGCTGGTCCGCCGAAGGGCCGGTGTGGACGATCAGGTCCACCAGCCGGAACGGGGTGCGGAAGGAGAAGGTGACGGAGTCCCCGATCGCGGGTGCGCCCCAGTAGGTGTTGGTGAGGCCGTCGTCGGCCGCGCCGGCCGGGTGGCCCTCGACGGCGGCGCTCGCCGTGGTGGCGGAGGGGGTGATCGGCGCGGTGCCGCGGAGCTTGTCCAGCACGTCCTGGAAGGCGACCTTGCCGGCCGGGTAGAGCAGGATCCCGGCGACGACCAGCGCGACCAGCACGAGCAGCGCGATGGTGCGGCGCAGCGCGTTGCCCGAGCCGCCGATCCGCACCCGGCGCCGGAACGGCCAGCGGGTGCGCCACCAGGGCAGGTCGGGCGCGGCCGCGGTGGGGGTCAGCGGTGCGGCGCAGCGGCGGCAGAACTTCCGCTCGGGCAGGTTGGGCGTGCCGCACCGGGGGCAGGGCGGGCCGTCCTGGGTCTCGACGGTCTCGGCCGGCCGGCTGACGGGGCGCGGGGCCACGGGCTTGGCGGGCTGGACGGCCACCGGGTCGGCCTGCGGGGCGGGGGCGGGAGCGGCGGTCTGCGCGGGCGCCGGGCGTACGGGGGCGGGCCGTACGGGGGTGGGGCTCGGGCGGGAGGGCTCGGAGGCGGGCGCGGGCTCGACGGGCGCCGGGGCCTCGACGGGCGCCGGGCGGGCGGGCGGCTGTTGCGCCTTGGCCTCCGGTTTGGGCTCCGGCTTGGGCTCCGGCTTGGCTTCCGCCGTGGTTTCCGTCTTGGCTTCTGTCCCGGCTTCCGCCGTGGCCGCCGGTTCGGCCGCCGGCCCGCTGCGTGCGGTCCGGCGCAAGCCGCTCCGCCGGGTGGATTCGGCGGGCGCGGGAGCCGGCGCGGGCTCCGCCGAGGGTACGGGCGTCGGCTCAGGCTCGGGTTCGGCCTTCGCGGGTGCGGGCACCGCCGCGGGCGCGGCCGTCGGCGCCGCCGCCGGGGTGGCGGGGGTGCCGCGCGACCAGCCGAGGTAGGCGCCGCAGTTGCCGCAGAAGTCGTCCCCCTCCCTGTTGGCCGTTCCGCATTCGGGGCACACCGGCATCCGTCAGCCCTCCGTTCGCCCGGGTGGGCCGGGCAGGATCTCCACCCGGCAGGTGAGGTGGACGGGACAGCCCGCCCTGACGACGGACCGCACCTGGTTCTCGTCCGGCGCCGGTCCGCGCAGCGGCCAGACCCGGACCAGCACCTCGCCGCCCGGCGCGGGCGGCAGCGCGGCGCCCGGGTCGGTGGACCAGGAGGCACCGCCGCCGTCCACGATCTCGGCTCCGGCACCGAGCACCAGCCGCAGGCGTTCGGTCAGACCGCGGCGGGTGCCGCGCCAGCGGTGCAGTTCGACGGCGCGCTCGACCACGGCGCGGCGCACCTCCACCGGCCAGGCCGGGTCGACCTCCACCGCGACCCAGGAGGCCAGCCAGTCGAGGAAGTCGGCCGGCGCGAGGCCGGGCCGGAAGTAGGCGGGCAGGTTGTCCAGGGTCGCGAAGACCGGGGCGAGGACGGTGTCCAGGCCCGCGGTGAACCGTTGGGCGAAGTCGTCGTCGGCGAACAGCGCGGGCAGCAGTTCACCGATCGGGTGCGGGCTGGGCAGCCCTGGTACGGCGGCCCTGGTCATGCCGTCCCCTCGGCGGCCGTGGTGACCACGACCTGGTGCTGGTGGGAGAAGACCAGGGCGTCCGGCGGAACCTCGACCCGCTCGGCGGGGGCGCCCCGGCGCCCGGTGATCGGGTCGGCCGGGAACAGCCGTACCTCCTCGACGCCCGCGACGGCGGACACCCGCTGGAGCACCGCGAACACCTCCCCGTACTGCACCGCCCGGCCGAACGGCCAGCCCGTGCCGTCCGCTCCGCCGCGCAGCGGGTTGAGGTACCGGTACAGCGCGGCGAGCACCTCCTCGCGGACCCGGTCGGGGTCGGCGGAGCCGGTGGTGAGCCGGGCGACGACCGTGACGCCCTGGTAGGACGGGGGCTGCACGACCAGCCGGGTGCCGATCAGCCGCCGCTCGTCGAGGGCGGTCGCGACGGCGGCCAGCATCTGCTCGTCGGGGATCAGCTGCTCGAAGCGCAGCCGGTCGCCCTCGTCCGCGACGGCGTCGGGGACGACCAGGACCCGCACCGCCCCGGCCTCGGCGCCGCCGGCGGGCACGCAGCTGATCCGGGCGGCGGACGGCGCGGCCTGCCGGGCGATCAGCTCGAAGTCCCCGGCGGTGACGGCACGTTCCTGCAGCCGCAGCTGGTGCGGGGCGCGGGCCTTGGCGTTCTCCACGGTCTCGCCGTCGACCCCGCCGCGGGCCGCCTCCCGGTTGTCCACCCGGGCGATGTACGGGACCGAGCTGCGCAGCACCGTGATGGTGCCGCGGGCGACGTTGCCGGCGATCCCACCGCCGGTGCGGTAGCGCGGGACGCGCAGCTGGGCGCCCTTGGGCGGTACGGCGCCGAAGGCGCGCAGGCTGCCGTCGGGCTCCCGGACCGCGGGCGGGAAGAGGAACTCGCCGGTGGTCGCGTCCAGCACCACGTGCCGGTCGGCGGGCGAGGACTCGCCGAAGTGCTCGACGACCGTCCAGCGTTCCCAGCCCTCGCCGGCCGCGACCTCGACCACCGGGGGCTCGCCGTCGAGCAGCACCGGCGGCCGGGCGAGCCGGAAGCGCTGGCCCGCGACGCCCTCGGAGGCGCCGAGCGGCGCGTCGGTGACGGTCCGCGCGTGGACGGCGGTGGCGGTGCCGCCGACCGTGAACACCTCGGCCCGCCGGATGGTCGGGGACTCGGAGTAGAAGGGCTGGCCCGGCTGCGGCTCGGTGACCCGGCAGCGCAGCCAGCCGGCCCGCCGCCCGGCGACGACCGAGGCGGTGTGCCCGGCGGGCACGAAGACGACCACCTCGCCGGGCCGGTTGAGGCCGCCGGTGGTGTCGCTGCCCGTCTCGCAGGCGATCCAGCGCGCGCCGTCCCAGACCTCCCAGGCCAGCGGAGGCTGGCGCGGGTCGACGCCGACGCCCTCCACCCGGCTGTCCAGACGGACGATCAGGATGCAGCGCGGCACCACGGCGGGCAGGGCGAAGAGCATGGAGTCCCCGGCGACCGGGCGCGGCTGGAAGCACGGCACGTCCGCGCCGTCGGCCAGCCGGGCCGTGCCGTCGGACTGCTCGCCGGAGGCGGATACGGTGACCAGCCGCTCCAACGAGCTGGGGACGATCGGCAGGTCCTCGGCGGTGGAGAAGACCACCGCGTCGTCGGTCTCGGTGCGCAGGGTGGAGACCTCGGTGCCGGCCCGCAGCAGGACGGTCTCGGGCTGCGGGGCGGAGAGCCAGAAGTCCACCTCGGCCCGGGCCGCGGCGGGCGGGAAGAGCCGGATGCCGAGCAGGTCGAGGAAGGCGGCGTAGTTCTTCTCCGGCACCCGGTTCAGCCGGTAGAGCAGCTGGTCCACCAGGTAGGCGAAGGTCTCGATCAGGGTGACGCCCGGGTCGGAGACGTTGTGGTCGGTCCACTCCGGGGCGCGCTGCTGGACGTAGCGCTTGGCCTCGTCGACGAGCTGCTGGAAGCGGCGGTCGTCCAGGTTCGGGGAGGGCAGGGCCATCAGTACGCACCCCCGCTCGTCGCACTCAGCGGCTCGGCCTCCGGGTGCTCCGGGATGGTGTAGAAGGGGAAGACCAGGTTGCGGCGGTCGTTGGTGGCCCGCACCGTGTAGTGGACGTCGATGTAGAGGGTGCCCTCCTCGACGCTGTCGAAGGCGATCACCACGTCGTCGACCTCGATCCGCGGCTCCCAGCGCTCCAGCGCGATCCGCACCTCGCGGGCGATCCGCCCGGCGGTGGTGCTGTCGCCCGGGGCGAAGACGTACTCGTGGATGCCGCAGCCGAACTCGGGCCGCATCGGCCGCTCGCCGGGGGCGGTGCCGAGGATCAGCCGGATCGCCTCCGCGAGTTCCTGGTCCCGCTCCACCATGCCGATGCCGCCGGTGGCGTTCACCCGCAGCGGGAAGGCCCAGCCGCGGCCTATGAAGCTCCCACTCATGCTCCCACCTCGCTGCGCTCGGCAGGGGCATTCGCCCACGCGCACCTCTTGATGATTCGCTCGCTTCGCTCGCTCATGCTCAGCCCCCGATCAGCACGTTGAACGCGCCGACGGTGATGGTGGCGCCGCAGGTCGTCTTGTCGCCCATGCGGGCCGCGGGCAGGCCGCCGATCAGCACCATTCCCCTGGTCACCGCGCCCGGGGAGGGCAGCACCACGTTGCCGGGGCCCAGGGCCAGGTGCGGGGGGACGACGCAGGCGTGGACGCTGCCGACCACCGCGGCGGGGCGGCCGCCGATCAGCACGGTCGCCACCCTGAGGGCGCCCGGCGGCGGGGTGGTCAGGGCGCCGCCGTGGTCGGTGAGGTCGCCGGTCCGGGCTGCGGGGGGCATGTGCGGTCTCCGTTTCCGATGGTGCCCCGTTGGTCGTGGGCACTCGTCATACTGCCATGGGTTGTTGACGATGCATCAATTGATCCTGACGAAGGCCCCCTTGAGCACCGCCTCGGCGCCGCCGTCCACGGTGACCGAGGTCGTCCCCCGGACGGTGACCGATCCGCCGCGCACGTTCACCGCGCCGGTGCCCGCGTCCAGGGTGATGCCGGAGGGCGAGAGCCGCACCGTGCTGCCGGCCGCGCCGCCGAGGCCGTGGACGGTCAGCACGATCTCGCCGCGCTGCTGGTCCAGGCTGACCTCCAACTTCCCGTCACCGCTGGCCAGGTGGACGCCGGACTTGCCGCCCGGCACGTCCAGCAGCTCCATCCGGTGGCCCGAACGGGACACCACGGAACGGCGGTTGACCTTGCCGGAGGCCCCGTCGACCAGCGGCACGTCGTGCGGGGAGGGCCGGTCGACGCCGTTGTAGAGCCCGCCCAGCACGTACGGGCTGTCCAGGTCGCCCTGTTCGAAGCCGACCAGCACCTCGTCGTTGACCTCGGGGCTGACCACGCCGCCGCCGCCGGCTCCGCCCCACTGCACGGTGCGTACCCAGTCGGAGACGTAGGTGTCGTCCAGCCAGGGGAACTTGAGCTTCACCCAGCCGCGCTGTCCGCCGCCGGGCTCCCGGACGTCGGTGACCACGGCGACGGCCAGGCCGGGCATCCGGGGCCCGCGCGGCGGCGCGTTGCCGCCGCTGGTCAGCCCGGCGAGGGAGCGGTCGGGGGCCGTGCTGACCACCACCGTGGTCCGGTAGCCGCGGAACGGTTCCAGCAGATGGCGCACCCCGGTGGCGGTGTAGCGGCCGGAGAAGGCGGCGCCGACGTTGCCCAGGGCGACGGCGGTGCCCGCCCGCAGCCGCGGGTTGCCCTCGGCGACCACCTCCAGCTCGCCGAACCCGGCCGCCACCGAGGCGGCCAGCGACCGGGCCACCGAGGCGGTCTCCGCCTGGGTGCGGTACGGGGTGTCGGCGACGGTCAGCCGGGCCTGGCCGGGGAACGCGGAGGCCACCACCGAGGGGCTCATGCCTGGTTGCACGGTACGGGAGGTCACCGCGGGCTCGGTGGCGACCAGGGCGCTCTTGGTGGTGACGTTCCAGCCGCGCGCCTCGACCGTGTCCGCCCCCGCGGCGCCGGTCAGCACGCCGCGCAGCTCCAGCAGGTTGCGGCCGTACTCCAGCACCAGCGGGTTCTGCGGGGCCGGGGTGGAGGGGGCCGGTGCGCCGGAGGCCGGGTCGGGCCGGACGAACTCCAGCTTCCCGTCGTCGTCCACCCGCACCTGGGCGCCGCTCTCCTGCGCCAGGAACTGGAGGAAGTCCCAGTCCGGGACGTTCGCCTGGGAGAGCTGCTGGTGGACGACCGGGAAGGAGTCGATCCTGCCGCAGGTCAGGCCCGCGCCCGTGGCGACCTCGCGGACGATGTCGGCGGTCGTCATGTTCCGGAAGGCCTTCACCCGGCGCCCGCGCATCAGCCGGTGGGTGACCGCCGAGGCCCGCACCACCGTGTACGAGCCGGTGGTGTCCACCTCCAGCTCCAGCGCGGTCACCTCGCCGGTGAACAGCCGTGCCCGGGTGTTGCCCTGCACGGTGACCACGGAGACCTTCAGCGGGGTGCCGATGGTGATCCCGGTGGCGGCGAGGAAGGCGTGGTTGGCGTCCCGGAAGGACAGCACGGCGGTGTCGGGCAGGCCGACGCTCTCCTCGATGTCGCAGGAGACCAGCTGGGTCACCCAGATCGGCGGCAGCGGGCCCGGCGCCTCGACGACGGGATCGGCGGCGAAGGAGCGGCCGCCGCGGGCCTCGGGAGTGGTCATGGCCGTCCGCCCTGGGTGGGTTCGCTCCGGGTGTGGTTCCCGGCGCGGCTCTGGGTGAGTTCCTCGATGCCCGGCACGATCAGGTCCGCGCCGGGGACGAGCGCCATCGGGTCGTCGATGTCGTTGGCCTCGGCGATGGTGCGCCAGGCGGTGGCGTCCCCGTACGCACGCCAGGCGAGCATCGGCAGGCTGTCGCCCGCGATCACCCGGTGGGTGCTGCGGGCCTCCGGGGAGCCGGAGGTGGGGTTCTGCCCGGCCGGGTCGACGCTGGCCTCGTCGATGGTCAGCGAGCAGACCGCCCGCAGCGGCTTGCCGTCGACGTCGAAGAGCGAGTAGGTGACCGAGAGGCCGGTCAGCACCCCGTTGAACGAGGTGGTCTTCAGGGTGCCCCAGTCCAGCCGGATCCACGGGCTGGCCGGCGTCTTGCGCGCCAGGCTGGCCGGGGTGGGCACGCAGGCCGTCATCAGCTGTTCCACCGCCCGTTCCACCGAGTTGTCGTGGGTCGCGGTGGAGTCCAGGAACACGTCGAGGGAGAGCGAGCGCGGGCCGCTGCCGACGAACTCGGGCAGCGCGGACTCCCCCGCCATCCGGGACGGGGTGCGCCGCCACTCGGTGGTCTTGCTCAGCCGCAGGGTCGCCGGGTTGAACTGGAGGCGCAGCTGGGCGAGCGTGCCGCCGGGCTGGGCGCCGACCGTGGACGGTGGCTCCATGATGGTCAGTTGGGCCCGGGTGACGCTGGCGGGGACCGCTGGGGACATCCTGGTGCTCCTTCCGTCGGTCGGGGGTGGGTGGGTTCCGGGGGGGTGAGGTCAGGAGGGGCGCAGGCCCGCGTGGGCGATCTCCAGGGTCTCCATCGCGGCCTGGGAGTTGGCGGGGTCGAAGGACGGCCCCTCCCAGCGCACCGGGACGATCCCCATCACCTGCCAGCCGACGATCCGGCTCAGGTCCGGCCGTAGCGCCACGATCTCGCCGTCCTTGGGCTCGACCTTGCGGACGATCTCGGACAGCCAGCGGGCGATCTTGGTGGTGTCCGCGGTGACCGCGCGGCTCAGCGTGATGTTCGACCAGGTGATGCGGCCCGGCAGCTGCCACGCGAAGCCGTTGTTGCCGCCCTCCGCGTACTGCTCGATCTCGACCTGGGCGCCGAGCCCCGAACAGGTGGTGAACTCGCCGAGGTCGTTGCCGCCGATGGTCAGACTGAAGAACACACTGGACGCGAAGATGTTGTCGGTCATCGCTTCTGCTCCCTGCTTCCGGTCACGTCGCTGCTGCGGCCTTCTGGCGGCCGTTCACCTGGGTCCGCGTCGCGGCCCGCGCTCAGCGGCGCATGTCGTACGGTTTGCCGCTGCGCTCCCGGCCCCTGCGCAACTCGGTGCGCAGCAGCCGCCCCACGGGTTCGACCAGGCGCCGGGCCAGTTCGTCGAGGTCGGCCGGGTCGGCGGACGGCTTGGCGTGCGGCCCCTCGGGGGCCTTCGCCGGGGGTTCCGCGGCCCCGGCCCGCTGCACCGTGGTGGGGGTGCGCGCGGGTACGGCGGTCAGCGGGATCCCGGCCAGGCCGTTCTGCTCGGCCACCCGCTGCAGCACCCGGGCCGTGCCGGGCGTGGGCGGGACGGAGCGCGCGGGCGGTGCGGACCGTACGGCGGGGGTGTTCGCGGCCTGCCCGGCCGGCAGGGACCAGGACACCACGGGGGCGGGGGCGGACGCGGCGGCGGGCTGCGGGCCCGCCGACCAGCCCGCGCCCGCCGGGGACGCGAGAGTGGGCGGCTGCGCCGGGGCGGGCTGCGGGGGGTGGGAGGTGGCCGGGAGGCGCTGGATCGACTGGGCCGCCGGGGGCGGAACCGGCCGGAGCCGGACGACCGGCGGGCGCGCGGTGGACGCCGACGGCGAACGGGGGGCGCCCTGCGGGGCCGGGTGGCCCGGGCTGGTGATGCCGGGCCGCGGCAGTGCCGGGGCAGTCGTGCCCGGAGCCGCCGCGCCCGGGGCCGCGGCACGGGTTCGACCGGGCAGCAGGTGCGGCGCGTACGCGGGCACGGCTGCGGTCGGGGCCGCGGTCGGGGCCGCGGTCGCGCCTGCGGGTGTCGACGGACCTCCCGGCGTCGACGGGCGATCGGTCCGGTCCGACGGGCGGCGGGAGAACGCGCGTTGCACGGCAGCCACGACGCCGCGCGAGGGCACTGCCCGCGGGGCCGACTGCCCGGTTGCGGTGCCGCTGCCCCCGGCGCCGGGCGAGCGCCGCGGGTGTGAGCGCGCGGGATGCCGCGGTGCGGCCGGGGTCGGCGCGGCGGCCGGTTCGCCGTCGGTGCGGGACGTGAGCGCGTTGGACCACACGGCCGGGACCACGGGTCGGGCGGGCGCCGTCCCGGGGCCGGCGGGCGCGCCGGCAGCGGTCGCGGGCGGCGTCGCCGAGGCGGCGAGGGCGACCGACATCCGGCGCTCGCCGAGCAAACCGCGCCGCGCGCCGATGAGTTGGACGGCCCGCTGCACGCCGAGGCCGCCGGAGGCGGGACGGGCGGGCACCGTCACCGTGGGCATCGGAGCGGTGCCGCCTCGGGGCGGGACACTCGACGGGCGCGCCCCGGCGGCGGCCGGCCGCACGACGGCATCCGGCCGCCGCTCCGGGCCACTGCCGCTGCCGGACGGCGAGGCGGCGGAGGCACTCACAGCCCCCTGTGGGGCAGCGGAGGGCAGGGGGCGTCCGGCTGCCGGTCCGCGCCTGCGGCGCCCGCTGCCATCGGCGGCCGGGTCTGCCGGGGCGGCCGGGCCTGCCGGTCGCGCGTCATGGCCGGTCTGGGTCGGGGCAGCCGTCTCGGACGGGCTGTCGCCCGGGCGCCCGGTGGCGCGCTGGACGGGCAGCCCCTCGCCGGCCGCCGGCGAGACGACGGCGGGCACGCCGCCGTCCGCCGCCGGAGCCGCGATCCGCTGCACCGGTCGGCGCCCGCCGAGCAGCGGCGCGGCGGCACCGGCCACGGCCGCCGTCGGCGGCAGCGCGTCGAGCGGCGCGCCCAGGCCCCCGCGCGATCGGGCAGGGGCCGGATCGGGCGGCAGCGGCGCCGAGGAAGTGGCGGCCCCGGAGGACGCGCGCTGGACGGATGCACCCTCCACGGGCCCGCTCCCGCTCCCGCTCCCAGAGGTGGGAGCGGGCTGGAGCGGTACCGACGGCGCACGCTGCACGGACACGCCCTCGGCACGGGCAGGAGCCGAATCGGGCCGGACCGGCGCCGACGGACCGTGAGACGGGGTGTGGGACGGAGTGGCGGCGCCGGACGCCGCGCGCTGTACGGACACACCCTCGACGGGCCCGCTCGCGCGGGCAGGGGTCGATGCGGGCCGGGCCGGCGCGGCGCGTTCGGGGGTCGGTGACGAGGAGGGCGTGCGCTGGACGGACGCGCCGCCGGCGTTCCCGCGCTCGGGCCGGGCCGGTACCTGGCCTGCCGGGCCACCGGCCGTACGGGTGCGGCGGGCCGGGGCGGTGGCGTCGCGGCTCCCGCCTCCGGAGGGCCGGGCGGCGTCGGGCCCGCTCGTCCCGACGGCGGGAGACCCCGCCTCGGCGGCGGGAACGGGAACGGGAACCACGGGCATGGCCGGCGCCCCCGAGGCCGCGTCAGCGGACCGGGCACCGTCGGTGGCCAGTGGTGTGGCGCTTGCGGGCAGCGCGGCCAGGGGCGCGCCGAGGACCGGGCGGGCGGGTGCCGCGGCGGTGCCGGTCGCGGGGGCACGCTGGACCACCCCTTCGGCCCGCCCGCTCCGCGCGGACGCGGCCCCGGACGCGGACCCGGACGCCGACGTCGCCGCCGGGCCGGGCGCCGTCCGTACGGCGGCCTCGCCGCTCGCGGGAGGGTGCGTACCGTCGGCCGGTGTCTCCGTCATCGCGGCGGGCGTCGGCGTGTCAGCGCCCCGGGCCGTCGGCTCGGTGACGACGCCCGGCGCCCCGACCGTTCCCGGGACGGCCGCCACCGGGCGCGCGGGCAGCGACCTGGGGCGCCTCGCCACGACCAGCGGAGCGCCTACGGAACGCGGACGCACCGGACGCTCGACGGCCCGGGCCACGGAGGCGTTCGGACGCGGGGAGGCCGCGACCGCCTCGGGGGCCACCCCGACGGCAGCCGGCGCACTCGGCGCCGCCGCGGCATCGGGCGTGACGGCAGTGGGTTGCGACGCCGCAGCCTTCGGCGCAGCGGCCTTCGACGAACCGGCCCTCGCCACAGCGGACTTCGACCCACCGGGCGCGGGCGCGACAGGCGCCGCCGCAGCGGGCCTCGGCGCACCGCCGTCGGCCACGGCCGGCTGCCGCTCGCCCCCGCCCGCGCGCGGCGGGCGGTGCCCCGACCGCACCGGAAGCCGCCGCAGCCGGACGGAGCGCTGGACCGGTGCGGCCGGCCGCGCCGCGCCCGACGGCCCGTCCTGCGGCGCTTCTCCGGCCCCGGCCTGCTCCGGGAGCACCGGTACGACGAGGTCGTCCCCGCCCGTGCGGGCGGGGGCAGGCAGGCCCGGCCTCGCCACCGCCCGCAGGATGCCGACCGGGGCGGTCGGCAGGACCGCATGGCCGAGCGGGCCGCAGAGCGAGGGGTCCTGCCAGGCGGTGAGCCGGGACCGGAACGCCAGGCCGTCGCTGACGCCGTGGGCCGGCCCGGCCAGGGTCGGGACCAGCGGCGCGACGGCGCGCCAGCCCCCGTCCCCGGCTCCGGCCGCCGGGCGGCGCCGGAGAACAGCCTCCCCGGTGGCGCCGCCGGCCTCCACGCCGGCCTCCGCCTCGGCCTGCACGCCGACCGGAGCACCGGTCTCGCCGCCCCTGCGGCGGCCGATCCAGTCCCGAAGCCCCACCCGGCTCACCCGCCTTCGCTGATGCGGGTGTTGAGCCGCGCGATCTCCCTGACCCACTGCCCGCGTTCGCGGTGGGTCAGGTCCAGGATGTCCTCCCGCTGCCAGTGGAAGTGGTACGCGATGTACGCGATCTCCTCGTACAGCCGAGCAGGCGCGTACGTCACGATTCCCCCAGGCGCCCACCGGCGAGGTCGACCTCGAAGGCGCCGTCACAGTGCGGGCAGGTCACCGCGGCGCGCGTGTGGCCCTCGCTGTTGATCCGCTGGTAGAGGTCCTGGAGGAAGGCCACGTCGGTGGCGTACATCCGCTCGACGACCCCGGTGTGCACGTCGGTGATGTCGCCCAGCCTGGTGATCACGTGGCTGAGCAGCACCACGCTGAGGTACGCCGGGTTCTCCTTGACCCGCAGGTCGATCTGCGGCATCAGCTCGTCGCGGGCGGTGGCCAGGCGCATGGCGCCGTGCCGGTGGACGGTGCCCTCGTCGTCGACGTAGCCGAGCGGCAGCTCGAACTCGAACTCGGTGTGCGGCGCCCGTCCCCGGGGCTGCGACGCCGCCGCTGCCGCCGGGGCCTGCTGCTGGGGCGCGGCGTGCTGTGGGGCCGCGGCCCCTTCCAGCAGCTCCTCCAGGCCGATCTTGCGCCTCACTCGACCGAGATCTCCTCGAACACGATGGTCACGGTCTCGGTCGCGGCGCTGGACTCGCCAGCGCTGAGGGTGGGGCCCTCCCAGCGGCTCGCCCAGGCGTTGGTCAGCTGGATGCGCCGCAGGGTGGCACCGGTGGTGTCCTTGACCTCGATGGTCAGGTTCTGCCGCGCGGTGTTGATCGCCCCGTTGTTGAGGGTCTCCTTGATCCAGTCCGTGAACGCGCCGCTCTTGTCCAGGCCGCGGGTGATGGTCACCTCGCCGGGGAGCCGGGCGCCGGGCTGCTTGCGGACGATCAGCTTGCCCTCTTGGGTCACCTGCTTGTACTCGACGACGTCCTGTTCGACCGTCAGGTTGCTGATCTCCTTGACGGACTCGACGTTGTAGCCGCCGAGTTGGACGCCGAAGATATGTGTGGAGAGCGGATCGCCTTCAGCCATGGGTTTCTGTCACCTTCCGATGCGAGGGGTGCCGAGGGGTGGTGGTGCCGACCGGGCCGGTCACTCGTTGACGAGGCTCGTGCTGTCGGAGAACTGGGACAGCCGGAACACCACGAACTCCGCGGGCTTCACCGGGGAGACGCCGATCTCGCAGATCACCTGGCCGAGGTCGACGGACTCCGGCGGGTTGTTGTCGCGGTCGCACTTGACGTAGAAGGCCTCGGCCGCGGTCTGGCCGAACAGGGCCCCGCGCCGCCACTCCTCGGTGAGGAACGCGGTGATGTTCCGGCGGATGCTGGACCACAGCCGGTCGTCGTTGGGTTCGAAGACCACCCACTGGGTCCCCAGGAGGATGGACTCCTCCAGGTAGTTGAACAGCCGGCGCACGTTCAGGTAGCGCCACGCCGGGTCGGAGGAGAGGGTGCGCGCGCCCCAGATCCGGATGCCGCGCCCGGGGAACGTCCGTACGCAGTTGACGCCGATCGGGTTCAGCAGGTCCTGCTCGCCCTTGCTGAGGCGCAGCTCCAGGTCCACCGCGCCGCGGATGACCTCGTTGGCGGGCGCCTTGTGCACGCCGCGCTCGGCGTCGCTGCGCGCCCACACCCCGGCGACGTGGCCGCTCGGCGGGACCAGCACGTTGCGGCCGCTCGCCGGGTCGAACACCTTGATCCACGGGTAGTAGAGCGCGGCGTAGCGGGAGTCGAAGCCCGCCTCCTCGTTGCGCCAGGTGCGCATCCGCTGGGCGTTCAGGCCGGGCGGCGGGTCCAGGACGGCGATCCGGTCGCCCATCTGCTCGCAGTGCGACATCACGGCCAGCTGGACGGTGCGCAGGCCCTCGTCGTCGATGTCGCCGCGCTGGTAGGCGCTCATCAGGTCGGGCACCGCGACCATGGTGATCTCGTCGATCGCCTCCAGGCCGCCGAAGCCGGTCCGGGCGGCGGCGTCGCCGACGTACTCGGCCGGGTCGAGCCGGCCGGCCGGGACGGCGGCGGGCGCGGGCGCGGCGGCCAGGGCGTGGGTGCGGCGCTCGGGGCGGCTCGGCGCGGTGCCGGGCTTCTCCGCGACGGCGACCAGCTTCGACTCGCGCAGCTGGGTGACGACGTAGCCCTTGGTGCTCTTGCGGGTCGAGACGTCGTACGTCTCGACGACCTCGGCGCCCCGGCGCACCAGCAGCCGGAAGCGGTCCTCGGGGACGTTCTCCCCCTCCGCGTCGGCGACCTCGACGGACACCTCGCCGCCCGCCCCGGGCAGGGCGGAGAACAGGAACCCGGAGATCTCGACGGGCGGGGCCGCGGTGACGGCGGGGGCGGCGCCGGGCGCCTGCCGGGCCGGGTCGCCGACCCGCACGACGTAGGCGGAGCCGCCGCCGTTGGCGAAGAAGCCGTACACCGAGTGCGCCAGGTAGGTGCCCTCGGTGAAGCCGCCGAACCGCTGGACGTACTGGTCCCAGTTGGTCACCAGTGTGGGCTCGTGGAAGGGCCCGGTCTCGGCGAAGCCGACGAAGGCGGCGACGGCCGTGCCGACGCCCTCGATCGGCCGGGCACCGGACTGGACCTCCTCCACGTACACGCCCGGGGTGAGGTACGACGGCATACGCGCTCCTTCGGCTGGACCACCGCTATTCGCCGGTCATTCGCCCCCGAGTCTGCTGCCCGGGCACCCCCGGGAACATGTCCGCGGGTCCCGGACCGGGGGCAGGAAGCGCTGCCCCCGGCGGACACCTGCGTACGTCCTCCCAGACGCGCCGGCTGCCCTGCCCGCCCCGGCGACCTGGCAGCCGGGCATCCGGTCAGCCGGTCAGCCGGTCAGCCGTGCCCGGTGTCCCCGAGCCGGCCGAGCCACGGCCCGAACTCGCTCGCCAGCACCAGCCGGCCGAGCTTGCGGTACTCGCCGACCACCGCCGAGACCAGCTGCGCCATGCCCAGCGGGGCACCCGTCCCGGCGGCCAGGTAGGCCGCGGAGACCGCGCAGGCCCGGATGGAACCGCCGGTGAGCTCGAAGTTCCTGGCGCAGTAGTCCAGGTCGAGGTCGTCGCCGCGGGGCACCAGCGGCCCCAGGCAGCGGTCCCACAGCAGGCGCCGCTGCGCCTCGTCCGGCAGCGGGAACTCGGCGATGACGTCCAGCCGGCGGGTGAACGCCTCGTCGAGGTTGGCCCGCAGGTTGGACGTCAGCACGGCGATCCCGTCGAAGGACTCCATCCGCTGCAGCAGGTAGGCCGTCTCCACGTTGGCGTGCCGGTCGCGGGCGTCCTTGACCTCCGAGCGCTTGCCGAACAGCGCGTCCGCCTCGTCGAACAGCAGGACGCCGTTGACCTGCGCGGCCTCGGTGAAGATCCGTTCCAGGTTCTTCTCGGTCTCGCCGATGTACTTGTCCACCACGGTGGAGAGGTCCACCACGTACAGCTCCATGCCGAGTTCGGCGGCGACCACCTCGGCGGACATCGTCTTGCCGGTGCCGGACTCCCCGGCGAACAGGGCGATCACGCCGTTGCCCCGGCCGCCGCCCGGGCGCATCCGCCACTGCCGGAGCACCTGGTCGCGGTGCCGGGCGCGCAGCACGAGCTCCCGCAGCCGGCCCGCGGTGGGGGCGGGCAGCACCAGGTCGGACCAGCCGACCCCGGGTTCGATCCGGCGGGCGAGCCGGGCCAGGCCGGCGGCGTTCTGCGCCCGCACCGCCGTCCGCAGGTCCTCGGCCCGCACCGGGCGCCGCTCGGCGGCCGCCGTCCTGGCCGCCACCGAGGCCGCGCGGGCCAGTTGCTCCCGGTCCAGCCGGTAGGCGGCGACCGCCTCGGTCAGTTCCTCGTCCAGCTCCGCGCCGAGCGCGCCGGCCCACTGCTCGGCCCGTACCCGGGCGTCCGGCGGTGGGACGGTCACCACCACCGGGCTCCGCGCGGCCCAGATCGGGTCCCAGACCTGCGGGCCGTGCACGACCAGCGGGACGCCGTCGAGCGCCGCGCACAGCTCACGCAACAGGGCGGCCCGCTCGGGCCGTTCGGGTTCGAGCCGGTCCAGCGGTCCGAGCACCACGCCTCCCCCTGCCAGCCGGGCCTCGCGGGCGAGCACCCGTACGGTGGCCTCCGGCGGGCGGGCGGCGAGCGCGGCGGCGTCGACCACCAGGGGCGGCGGGCCGTCGGCCGCGAGGGCGGCCACCGCGATCGGGGCGGCGTGTCCGCTGCGGTCCAGCAGGTGGACGAACCCGCCGTTCGCGGCCAGCGCGCGCAACCGGTCGCCGGGCTGCTCGTGGAGCCGCTCGCCGGGCCGATCGTCGGGCCCCTCGTGGAGCCGCTCGCCGGGCCGCTCGTCGAGCAGCCGGTAGCGGGGCTCGGCGCGGCGGGCCAGCCCGGCGAGGGCGCCGTCCGGCTCGCCGTCGCCGAGCAGATGGGCCGTCACCCGGTCCGGGACGCGCAGGGTGCGGGAGAGCAGCGGGCGGTCGGGCTCGGTGACCTCCAGCAGGCCGCCGGCGACCAGCGGGGCGCGGGCGGAGAACCGGAAGCGGCCGGCGCCGGCCCCGGGCTGTCCGCACAGCTCCAGGGCGAGGCCGACGGTCGCCCGGCGGCGGGTCAGGTCGTCGTTGAGGTAGCCGTAGAGCTGTTCGAAGCGGGAGTCGAGGTCGGGGGCGAGGGCGACCAGCAGCAGGTCGAGGTCCACCGGGAGCAGCCCGAAGGCGGCGGCGAGCCGGCCGAGCCGGGAGCCGGGCGGCGGCGCGGGCCCGTCGCCGACGCCCCCGGTGCCCCCGTGCACGGTGGCGGAGGCCGCCAGGATGCGCTCCACCGCCTCCGGGCCGAGGTACTGGCCGCGGTACGGGTCGTCCGGGTCCGGGTCGTCGGCCCGGCGTTCGCGCACCGCGGCGCGGACCCGCTGCTCGACGCCTTGCAGCCGCTCCCAGAGGTGGTCGCGATGCGGTCCGGGTGACTGGTCGGCGTGCGGCGCGTCGTTCACCGGCTGTTCGAGGTCGACGGTCATCGCGCCCTGCCCCGCGGCCGGCGGCCGGGCGGCAGCCCGCGTTCCCTGGGCGCGGCGAAGCCGTCCGGCCCCGGGTCGTCGGCGCCCTGGTAGCGCAGTCGGCGGCCCGGCCCGTCGGTGGGCGGCGGCCCGGCCGGGGTGGTGTCGCCGGCGTGCAGCACCAGCCCCTCGGTGACCGGCGGCCCGGCCGGGCCGCGCTCGCCGGGCAGCGGGGCGAGCACCCGCAGGTCGACGGAGGGCCGCAGCTCGCCGCCGAGCGAGGACCAGACGTCGGACACCGACGGCAGGCCGGTGTCACGCCCCGCGATGTCCAGCGCGACGGTCAGTCCGAGCTCCGCGAGGCTGCCGGTGAGCAGCCGGGCGGGCAGGGTGTCGGTGGCGGTCAGGCACTGCAGCACCTCGGCCAGCAGCCGGTGTTCGTCCTGCGGACGGTTGGTCCAGGCGGTGACCAGGTAGGCCAGCTCGAACCAGCGGGGCGCGGGGCGGTGGCCGGTCACCAGGCCGTCCGCGTCGTACTCCGCGACGGTGCCGGTCTGCCGGCGGCCGGCGTCCTCGCGCAGCCCGTACAGGAAGACGCTGACCGTGGGCGCGTTGCGCCGGGCCGCGAAGTCCCGGGTGGGCGCGTCGAAGACCACCTCGATCCCGCGCTCGGGCAGACCGGTCTCGGCGAGCAACTGCCGTAGTGCCTCGTCGACTTCGTGGATCATCGCCGCTCCACCTCTCCGGGCGGGCCGATGCTGCCCTCCACCACCAGGAAGGGGCAGGTCACCGGGGAGAAGCCGGGGCCTTCGGCGGTGATGGTGCGCGGGCCGGTCTCGTCCTTGGGGAGGATCAGCAGCTGGCCGGCGAAGGTGCCGTCGGACTTGGGGCGGGTGGGCGCGGCCGCGGCGGTGATGCCGGGGTTCCAGGTGAACCGGACGGGCGTTCCGGGCGGGAAGTCCACGCCGCGCACCGAGGTGACGAAGCCGGGCTTGCCGATCGGCGGCACGGCGACGATGCGGGGCTGGAGGATGCGCAGCGGGGTGCTCGCCCGGTGCGGTCCCGGGGTGGCGTCGGTGCCGGTGGTGGTCAGCTCCGCGGTGATGGTGGTGTCCAGCGCCGCCACGGGCGAGAGCACCACGCGGACCACGGCGCTGCGGCCCGGGGCCAGGTCGCTCACCGTGCAGGTGCCGGCCCGGCAGCCCGAGGGCAGGGCCTCGGTGGGCACTCCGGCGGGCAGGCCGAGGGTCAGGCGCAGACCGGTGGCGAGGGCCTGGCCGGTGTTGCGGACGGTGTAGCTGACGGTCACGTGGCCGCCGACGTAGCCGGGGTTCGGCTGGGCGTCGACCGCGATCGTGGGACCGGCCTGGGGCGGCGGTACCGGGGCGGGTGCCGGGGGCGGCGGCGGGGCGGGGGTGGGCGTGGCGGTCGGGCTGGGTGCGGGGGTGGTCGGTGTCGGTGTCGGGGTCGGTGTCGGGGTCGGCGTGGCCGTCGGTGACGGGGTGGCGGTGGGGGTCGGGGTGGGGGTCGGCGGTTCCAGCACCGGCAGGAAGGTCCGGGCGGAGTCGTCGTCGGGGTTCGGGTCCTGGACCGCTCCGGTGACGCTCCAGCCGAAGTCCGGGTAGCCGGGCCGGGTGCCGATCAGGGTGGCGGTGATCCGGATCACCGCGCGCGGTGCCATGGTGCCGAGTTCGCAGCGCAGCGCCGCGGCGTCGCACGTTCCGGTCGGGGTGGTCAGCTTGCCGAGCCGGGCGCCGGTCGGCACCGAGACGGTGAGGACAGTGCCGGGCGAGGGCGCCGGGCCCTTGTTGGTGACGGTGACGGTCACGTCGGTGCTGCCGTCGACGGGGACGGCCGGGGTCCGCTCGGGCACGCTGACGGACAGGTCGACGGACTGCTGGACGGCCGGCTCCTTCTGGCGGCCCGGCAGCCGCCAGTCGAGTTCGGTGAGCCTGGCGGTCGCGAAGTCGTAGACCTTGAGGCCCTCCGGCGAGCTCGGCGGCGCGTCGCGGCGCGAGGTCATCAGCAGTTGGGCGCTGTTCGCCGTCCAGGCGACGTCGCGGGGCTGGAAGGGGCCGGTGGTGGGGCGGTCGGGCAGCGGCCGGGTGCAGGCACCGGCGCCGAGCCCGGCGGGCACGATCACCGTGCAGTCGGCGCCGGTCGGCGTGGTGACCACCACCCCGTCCTGGTGGTTGTTCCCGCCGTCACCGGCCTTGCGGTTGAAGGCGATCCGGCGGCCGTCGGGGGCGAAGGCGGGACTGTCGTCGATGACGGCGCAGTTGCCCGGGCAGGCCGTCCGGCTGAGGTCGGTCTGCCGGGTGAGGTCGTCCGCGGAGACGGTCCAGACGTGCAGGTTGCCGGCGTTGCCGTCGATCACGGCGGTCCGGGAGAAGGCGATCAGCTTGCCGTCGGGGGACCAGAACGGCTGGCCGTCGGAGGCGCCCGGCCGGCCGGCGGGCGGCTGGACGGTGCCGACGATCCGCCCGGTGGCCACCTCGGCGATCAGGACGCGACCGGGCCGGGCGGGCTGCCCGTCGGTGGCCGGGGCGCTGCGGCTGAAGACGAGCAGCTTGCCGTCCGGGGAGAGCGACGGATCGGTGTCCCGGTCGTCGGGGCCGCGCCCGGCGAGGTTCATCGGCTGCGGGTTCGCCCCGTCGCCGTCGGCGAGCCAGATCCGCTGGATCCGCCCGGCGGGCCCGTCCTCGTAGCGGGTCACCACGATCTGGCGGCCGTCGGGGGTGTAGGTCTGGCGCTCGTACCAGGGGTCGAAGCCGGGGCGGGGGTGGAACAGCGGGTCGGCGGCCGGGTCGGTGCTGGTGTTGCCGTCGGCGGCCGGGTCCTCGCGGAGCACGCTGATGCCGAGGTCGCGCGGGTCGGACCCGTCGGGGCGCATGTCCTCCACGTCGGCGACGTTGGAGCCCGAGGCGCTGGTCTGCTCGACGACGGGGCCGCCGCCCTGCTGCGGGCCCAGCCAGGTCGGCGAGGAGATCAACCGGTCGGCCCGGTAGAGCAGTTCGGGCGCCCTGCAGTTGCAGGTCAGAGCACTGTAGAGGTTCACCACGGGCGGCCGGGTCGGGTCGGGCTGCGGACTCGGGTTGTTGGGGTCGAGCAGGTCCGCGCTGAGGAAGACGACTCCGGTGCCGTCGGCCGTCCAGGCGGCGGAGCCGGTCCTCCAGGTGGAGCCGGTACCGGGGAAGAAGGCCTTGTCGCCGCCGGTGGGCGAGGTGAGCATCAGGGTCCGGCCCTGGGCACCCTGGTCCCAGGTGTAGACGATCTCGTTGCGGTGGGCGTCGTCGTCGACCGGGTTCCAGGTCGGGTCGACCGCGTCCCCGTTGGTCACGTTGGTGACCTTGACGGGCGCGCCGCCGGTGAACGACCGCAGGTAGATCTGACGGTGCGACGGTTCGCCGTCGCAGGAGTAGGCGATCCACTTCCCGTCGGGCGAGACGGTCGGGTGGGTCTCGTCGGCGGCGCCGTCGGTGATCCGGCGCAGCCCGCTGCCGTCCCGGTTGACGGCCCACAGGACGTGCTGGGGCTTGCTGTCGCCGCCGCGGTCCTCCAGCGCCTCGAAGACGACGCCCTTGCCGTCCGGGGCGAGCGCGGGGTGGGCGGTGTCCATGCCGGTGGTGAGCCGGTGCACCGCGCCGGCCGCGTCGCGCAGGTACACCTGGGGCAGCGGGCTGTCCCGCAGGCTGGTGAAGACCACCTCGTCGCCGCGGGCCGACGGGTCCCGGTCGAAGTGGATCGGGCCGGGCCCGAACAGCGGGGTGCTCGACTCCGCGCCGGTCACCTTGCCGAGGCCGCGGTGGTCGGTGCCGGCGAAGAGGATCCGCCCGGCCGCCGGGTCGACCGCGGCCACCGGGGCCGCGGCGCCCGGCCCACCGGGGGCGGCGCCGGTCAGGGTCACCAGGGCCGCCGCGAGCGCGAGCAGCACCGCGACGGCGGCCCTGGCCGGCCGCCGGACGGAGCGGGGGGTGGCGGTGGCGCCGATCACGCTCGACCTCACAGGTTGCAGGGGCGGTCTCCCCCGCAGTGTCCCCGCTGCGGGCGCGTCGCGGGAGAGCCCGGGCACCCTCGGCGGGGGTAAGAGCCGATGTCCCCAAAGGGCAGCCGGCCCGCACCGGCCGATGCACCGCTCGCCTCTCGCCTCTCGCCTCGCACCTCGCACCGCTCGCCTCGCGCCTCGCACCTCGCGCCTCGCGCCTCGCACGAGAAGTCGGCCGGGCCGACTTCCTGTGCGGGCCCGCATGCCCCACGCCTCCGAATCCCGGACCGAAACGTATTGCGTTAGAGCGCACTCCACCTCCTAGGTTCGGAAGCATGCGATACATCAAACTCGGAACGACCGGACTGGAAGTCTCCGCCATCACCCTCGGCTGCATGAGCTTCGGCGAGCCGGACCGGGGCGGCGAGCCCTGGTCGCTGGGCGCGGACGCCAGCCGGGACATCATCAAGCAGGCCCTTGAGAACGGCGTCAACTTCCTCGACACGGCCAATGGGTACAGCGCCGGAAGCAGCGAGGAGATCGTCGGCCAGGCGGTCAAGGACTTCGCCCAGCGCGAGGAGGTTGTTCTCTCCACCAAGGTCTGGATGCGGATGCGCCCCGGCCCGAACGGCGCCGGGCTGTCCCGCAAGGCGATCTTCGCCGAGCTCGACGCCTCCCTGAAGCGACTGGGGACCGACTACATCGACCTGTACCAGATCCACCGCTGGGACTACGACACCCCGATCGAGGAAACCCTCGAGGCACTGCACGACGCGGTCAAGTCCGGGAAGGTCCGCTACATCGGAGCCTCTTCCATGTACGCCTGGCAGTTCGCCAAGGCCCTGTTCCTGGCTGACCTGAACGGCTGGACCCGGTTCGTGTCGATGCAGGACCACTACAACCTCATCCACCGGGAAGCAGAGCGGGAGATGCTCCCGCTCTGCGCCGACCAGGGCATCGGCGTGATCCCGTGGAGCCCGCTGGCGCGGGGCAGGCTGACGCGGGCCCGGGACACCGCCACTGCGCGTGCCGAGACCGACGAGGGCGGCAGGATCCTCTACCGCGACGAGGACCAGGCAGTGGCCGAGCGCGTCCACGAGATCGCGGGCAAGCGGGGTCTGTCCCCGGCCCAGGTCGCCCTGGCCTGGGTCATGCGCAACCCGGCGGTGACCTCGCCCATCGTCGGGGTCACCAAGCCGGCCCAGCTGGCCGACGCGGTCGCCGCGGTGGACGTCGAACTCGACGAAGACGAGGCCGCCTACCTGGAGGAGCCCTACCAGCCGCACGAGGCCGCTTACCTGGAAGAGTCCTTCTACAAGCCGCACCCTGGGGCGGGCTCCCGGTAGTCCGGGCGACCGCCTGACCTTCGACGGGTCCTTCGCCTCGGCCTTCACAGCCCTGCGCTCGGCCCGGCGGTGCTTGCGGGCGGTCGCGCGCAACGGCACGGTCCGCGCGCTGCTCGCCAGCGCGGTGAGCAGGATGCCCGCCACCGCGGCCAGCAGCAGGGCCACGCGCAGCGGAACGTGCCCGTGGGCACCGGCCACCCCGCCGACCACGACGCCTTGTCCTCTACCCGCGGAATCTCTTGGCAGCGTCGATAGTCAACGATCGGACCAACTGGGCGAGTTCGGCGACCGAGCGGAGAGCAGTCACAACCCGGTGGGGGGGTTGCCGAGATGCAGGCGGCCCTCGGGTCACTGCTGAAGATCGCGCTCGACCCTGCTGACACATTCGCCAACCGCCTTGCCCACTCCTCGTCCGAGCCCGACGGCCGTCCGTCTCGTGATCCCCTGCGCTGGCGGGCGGCCCGGCCTCATTCTCCTTTCCGGGCTGGTGCGGCGGACACCGGCGGGAACGGCCGCAGCAGCTCCCACTCCGCGTCCGACAGCTCGCCGCGTTCTCCTCGCCCCATGCCCGGCACAACGAGTAGATCAGGCGACGGCCACATGATCGGCCGGACGGCTACTGGAGGGCGCGGGGAGGTGACGGGTCGTCACTTCAGGGACCCCGCGCCCCGGCCGTCACCTCAGAGGGTTGTCGGGCTCGTCCAGCCAGGCGGTCTGTCCGGCGGGGGTCACCGTGAGCCCGTACCGCTCGTACCCGGGGCGCCCGGCGGACTCCCACCGGTGGTAGGCGGCCTCCAGCTCGTCCCAGAGTCGGCGCGGCCCGGACTGGCGGACCTCGAACCGGGACTCCCCGGGCGTGGAGTCCACGGTCGCCCAGGAGGTGACGGCCGTGTCGAACAGCCACCACGTCCAGCCCTCGCCGAACCCGTTGCGCCGGTAGAACACGTCCGGCAGGGCGAGGGCACAGGCGAACTGCGCCAACCAGTCGTCCCCGATGGCCTCGGGGTCGAGCTTCGTCCAGGACTGACCGGAGTCACCCGGCCACTCCCCCGGCAGGTAGTCGTCCACCGGGGCTCCCTCATAGCGCTGCTGACGCAGCAGCATGAAGGCGGACGAGCGGGTGAACCGGCCGCTCGCGCCGGTTCCGTCCTCGTCCACCGTGAGGCGGACGACCGCGCCGCCGCCGAACAGCGGCGAGACCGGGCTGACGATCACCCCGCCCGGCCGGGTCTGGTTCAGCCAGGCGGGCGGGATGTGCCGCAGTGACACGGTGGAGATGATCCGGTCGTACGGGGCGCGCACGCCCCACCCGAGCGCCCCGTCTCCGCACACGACCTCCGGCGCGTAGCCGGCGCCGCGCAGTGCGGTGCGCGCCCGCGCGGTGACCTGGGCGTCCACTTCGACGGTGGACACCATCTCGGCTCCCAGGCGATGCGCCAGCAAGGCCGCGTTGTACCCGGTGCCCGTTCCGACTTCGAGCACCCGGTGGCCGGGTTCCGCGTCCAGGTCGGACAGCATCTCGACGACCACGGTGGGCATGGACGCCGACGACGTGGGCGTGATGCGGGCGTGGCCTTCGGCTCCGTCGTCCCACTGCGTGATGATCGGCAGATCGCTGTAGGCGAGCCGCATCCACCGCTCGGGCTCCGTGGAGCGGTTGCACTCGTGGTCGCCGTCCGCCTCGTCCACCCAGATGGTTTCCGGGAGGAACGCGTGCCGCGGAACGGCCGCCACGGACGGAGCCCAGTCCGCGGTCAGCGACCCCTTCTCGATCAGCGCGGCCACCAGCGCGGCCCGCTGCTCGTCGGCGTTCACTTCTTGTGCTTCGGGTCGGGGGCGGGCTTCTGGCTGTCCGACGACGGCTTCGGGCCGATGACCGGGCCACCGGGCTTGGCGTGCCCGGGGCTCTGACCGTCGTTCGGGCCGCCCTTGTTCTCGTCTCCCATGGTCAACTTCCTTTCTCGGTCCGGCATGTAGGAGCGATTGACCTCGACCCACAGCTCGGGACGGGTGGTTCGGTACGTCGCAGGAAGTCGGCGGGGCCGACTTCCTGCGTGGAACTTCAGGACGCCGGCCGGTGACCCCGGATGGAGTCCGGGCGGCTGGGCATCCGCAGCACGGCGACCGCGCCGAGGCCGACGACGGCGATGGCGAAGGGCAGGAGGAGGGGAAGGGCGAGGTCGATCAGGAGTCGCACGGGACCTCGGCCTTCTCGTACTCGTAGTGGCGGAGGACCGCGAGGAGGTTGAGCACGGTGCTGGCCGGCGCCGCGCCGAAGCGGACCAGGACGCGGCCGTCGACCACGCGGTCCGTGGCGAGGGAGGGCCAGATGAGGCCGAACCTGCGGCCGCGCTCGCGGAGTTCGTCGAGCAGGGAGGCGACCTCCGGCTCGGTGTAGGTGCGCATGATCGGGTCGGCCGGCCCGGTCGGGCGCCGGTGGTCGGCGGTCACGCGGCGGCGTCCAGCGTGAGGTGGGCCGCCGGGCGAGGTGCCAGCGTGTGGGCTGGTCCTTTTCCCAGCGGCCTCCTCCCGAACCCGTCGTGCGACGTTAACCGCAACGGGCTCTCCAGTGACTTCCGTGAGGTGCGCTTTCGCAGTCAACGTGGATGCCGTTGTGGCAGGTTGGGCAGACGAGTAGGGTCACTCGTCTCCTCCTGACCATGTCGGCAGCCCAGTTGGGCTGTTCCTGTCCGAAGAGGTCGAGATCGGCAAGCTTGCGGATTTGGTGGACCGCGATGTCCTCGGTCGCTCCGCAAAGCTCGCAGATGCCGGTCAACAGCCTTCTGACCAACTCGCGTTGGCGTGGTGCGGAGACTGCCTGGACAGGGTCACGGTCCTTGAGGACCGCGTCTTTTCTGCGTTGGAGTGGGATGCCGCCGAACCGGGCGACCAGTGGTTTGCTGCTCGGGGCACGGGTGATGCTGGCCTGGAGGCACTTGCGTGGCCCGGCCGGGGTTTCGATGGTGGCCTTGTACTTGCGGGCCATCTTCGACACGGTCGAGCGGTGCTTGTTTGCCAGGGAGCACAGCAGCGAGGACTGCATGACCCAGTGCAGCCGGTTCAGTCGGTGGACGTCGCCGGCCAGCAG